>NZ_DASYGY010000009.1:1860000-2160000 GCF_035999195.1 Pseudoxanthomonas sp. | reverse complement strand
GGTTGGGGTTGATGGCTGACGGGTGAAGCATGTCTGTGGCGCTTCTGCACTCCACGTTCCGGCATGCGCCCAACGCCGGCGTGCACTAACGCATCGCCTGCCTTGACGCATGATGGGTAGGGCGTGAACATCCACACAGCCCTGGGAATGGGGCCTACTGGGCGTTAGCCGCGCATGGGGGATTTGGGTGTCTGACGTCTACGTGGGGCTGACTGGCTTGGAACTCGCGTCAGATGCCATTGACCTCGGCGAAGGGGTTCTAATCCAGCGCACAAGCGCCCGCTTCCTCACTCCGCTCACCTTAGAAAATCCAGACAAAACTGTTCGCCTAGAAGACATACGCCCAGCGTATTGGCAGTTCGGGGCTAGGCGCATGGATATAACCGCTGAGCTGAAGCTCTCGTCTGCGGGTGAACCGGACATCGCGAAGTGCATAGAACGCGCATCGATCATCGTTCTCACCATCAGGTTATGGTGCGACCCTTCCGTCACCATGGCGGTTGTCGCAGATCGACCGTTTGGCCAGCTGACCGAGATGAGAGGCAACGATCATGCAAAGGTGTTCCCGCTAGAGGTCTCGCCTCGCTTCTTTGCTCTTGAGCCGGCGAATCGTGAGCAAATGGCTGAAAAGCTTGAGTGGGTGCAGCAAAATTGGGTGAAAGCAGAGGTCCTCTATCGGCAGAGCCAAGAATTTAGACTCGCAGCTGATGCATTGAGCGCTGGCCAGTTCATAAAAAACGACGCTTTGGCCCTGATCTCGTTGTGGGGAGCACTGGAAGCTCTTTTTTCTCCGTCCACGTCTGAGCTTAAATTCCGCGTTTCCGCCCTGATCGCCGCCTATCTAGAGCCGTTGGGACCCGCCCGCCTCGCAAAGCAGAAGGAGATCGGAGCGCTTTACGATAAGCGATCGGCTGCGGCGCACGGGAAACCTCGTCACAACGCAAGTGATCTACTGAGCACTTTTGATCTCGTCAGAACGGTGCTGTTGCGCATGGTTAGAGAAGAAAAGATTCCTTCAAAACAGAAGCTTGAAGAGCTGCTGTTTGGATGCAGCTAGCGACCCTCTGCGCGGCGCAGCTAACAATTCGCCCAAGCCGACGCCGTTTCGCGGCGGAGTTAACTAAGGTATTAAGCGGCATGGACAATATCAGGCAACGTGTAGCAACTTGGGTCGCATCTCTTCCTCTAGAGGTTGACGCTGGCTCGTTGTATGCACGTTGTCCTATAGCTCACAAATGGAAAGCAACATTCCGGAGCGTCCTCGTCCGTGAAGCGTCGTTGTGGCGCATGGCAGATCTCGGAGCGGCGTTTATCGACTTGGTTGATTCAAGTAGGTACTTGTCTGCCCGTATAGTTCTGCGCAGTGCTTGTGAGACGTCTGCGCTGCTCGCTTATCTAAACAAGAAGCTAAACGATGTGGTCTCTGGCCAAATTGACTTCGATTCTTTTGATGAAATTACAAAGCAGTTGCTGCTCGGCGGAAAGAATGAAGATTATTTTCAGCCAGTGAATGTTCTTACGGCTTTGACGCACTTCGCCAAGGATCATCCTATGATCCTTGAGATCTACAATAGGCTGAGTGAGGATGCTCATCCAAATGCTGCTGGGATGATCTACGGATTTAGCACCAGCCAGCCCGAGATCTTCTTGACCAGCTTTTCAAACAGATTCTCTGCAATAGACCCCATTAGAAATCACACGATCGCTTCTGCGGATTTGGTGTTCTTATGCTACGAACAGCAGTACAACGAGATTTGGCCTCATAGATTTGAGGCACTCGAGCAATGGCTACGGGACAATGATCAGAGGCTTGAGGCGTTGCGAACTCGCGCCTAGCGATTCGACTTCGCTTCGCGGCGCATCTTTATTCATGCATTAACCAGGACTGATGGAAGAATACGAGCGCAACATCCTCCAGCACATCGAAGAGCACGGGTGCAGCGTCACCTCCGTCTTCGACCCGGACGGGAAGGAGCCGCCGTTCTCGTACTCCATCGGCATCGCCAGGTCATCCGGCGCGCCGGAGATCATCGTCCTCGGGCTCAACGGTAAGCTGTCGCACGGGATGATCAACGACTACAACCGGCGGTGCCAGGCGGGCGAGCGGTTCCAGCCCGGCGTTCTCTACCTCGGCTTCCTCGACGGATTCGCCGTTCAATTCGGCGCGGTCGCGCGCGAGCATCGCGCCGGCTACATGCGGTCCGCCTGCTGGCTGCACGACGGCCCCGATTTCGAGGCCGTGCAACTCATCTGGCCCACCACCTCGGGCGTATGGCCGTGGGAGCCGGCGGCATCGGAGTGGTTCCGCGACAACCAGCCGTTGCTTGCGAGTGAGGCCGCATGACGCACGCTGATGCCGAGCCCCCAACCATCCTACGAATCCGACTCAGAGGCGTCATGAAGAGACTCGTCGCCATCCTGCTGCTTGGCTTCTCGCCGGGCATGGCCTTCGCTCACCAGGACCGCATCCTGCCCATCAAGCCAGACGGCACACTGGCGGATCTTCCTGCCGAGTACGGTCCCGTCCGGATCAGCATCGTCCGCTCCAAGGACAACGCGAGCAAAGTCCAGCAGGTCGTCCTTTCTTCACCGAAGTTCCGGGTCGCCCTCAACAAGTGCGTGATCGATCTCCTTGGCGATGTCACGCACGTTGAAGCGAGCGGTTCCTGGTACCACGAGCGAGGGATTCTCCCTCCTTACGTGTCGCTGGACTTCTACTCGGGACCCTACAATCCGAGAAGCCACGACAACCAGTATTCCTCCGTCACCTACTCGCTCGTGGACGGTCGAATCCTTATGGGTACACGGATGTGGAAGCCGCTGATCGGCGGGACACGTGGCCGGATCATCAACCCTGCCGACAAGTGTTCCCACTGGCAGCAAGCCAAGTGAGTTGAGACTTTTCCGTAGGATGGGTGGAGCCGAAGGCGATACCCATCGCGTGGATGGCGGACGTCACATGTTTCAATCGTGGGCGCGAGCCTCGACCATAGGTGGGCACAGGGCGCTGGCTCACCGCAGAGATTCGATGGGTATCGCCTTCGGCTCCACCCATCCTACGACGGCGTGACGGATCGCTTCTTCAGTCATGCCGCAACGCCGCGATCGGGTCCAGTTGCGCGGCCTGCCGTGCGGGGTACACGCCGAAGCCCAGGCCGACCACGGCGCAGAAGCCGGCCGACAGCAGGATCGGCAGCGGCGCCCACGCGACCTGCCAGCCGGCGAAGGTGGCGATCAGATAGGCCAGCACGCCGCCGAACAGCAGTCCCAGTCCCGCGCCGGCGATGCAGATGACCGTGGCCTCGCGCAGGAACTGCGCGATCACGTCCCGCCGCCGCGCGCCGAGCGCACGCAGCAGGCCGATCTCGCGGCGCCGCTCCAGCACGTTGGCCAGCATGATGTTCATGATGCCGATGCCGCCGACCAGCAGGCTGACGCCGGCGATCGCGCCCATCACGATCTGGAAGATGCGCTGCGTCTGCTGATGCTGCTGGAACAGCTGCTGCGGCACGATCAACTGGTAGTCCGCCATGCCGGCGTGGCGCTGGTCGAGCACCGCCGCCAGCACGCCGGCTCCGGCGGCCAGCCGCTGCGGATCGTCGAGGCGCAGCAGGAAACGGTCCACCTCGTCTTCCTGCGGCTGGAAGCGGAAACGCGCGCGCACGCTGGCCAGCGGCGCGTAGATGCGGTTGCTTTCCGAACCCAGCTGCACGCCCTCGAAATCGTCCTGGCCCAGGTCGCGGTCGGCCAGCACGCCGATCACTTCCAGCCAGACATGATTGACCTTGACCAATCCGCCCACCGCATCGCCTTTCGGGAACAGGTCGGCCGCCGCCTGGTGGCCCAGCACCGCCACCGCCGCCAATGCGGCTTCATCGTCGGCGGTGAACGCGCGACCCTGGGCGATCTTCAGCGAGGACAGCTCGAACCAGTGGGCGCTGACGCCGCTGGCCTGCGCGTCGCTGCGGCCGGTATCGCTGAACACCGTGTGCGTGCGCACCTGTTTCTCGGCGGCGTGGCGTTCCGCGCCGGGCACCACGCTCAACGCCGCATCCGCATCGGCGACGGTCAGGCCCAGGCTGCGCTCGCGGGTTTCCTTCAGCGTGTCCTCGTCCTGCGCCTTGGCCTCGGCGATCAGGTTGTGCAGGCCCAGGCCTTCGACCAGTCGCAGCGCTTCGCGCCGGCTGCCTTCGCCCACCGCCTGCATCGCCACGATCGCGCCCACGCCGAAGATCATGCCCAGCAGCGTCAGCAGCGTGCGCAGGCGGCGCCGCCACAGTTCCTCCACCGCTTCGCGCCAGACCGTGGGCAGGCGGTTGAACAGGCCGGTCATGCGCTCTTTCCTTCTGCGTCATCGGTGGCGGCGTCTTCGCCGTCGGTCGCGTCCTTGTCCTTCGCGTTGCCGTCGTCACCCGGCGCGGGCACCTCGACCTGCGACAGCCGCACCTGCTCGCCTGGCGTCAGGCCCGACAGCACCTGCGAACGCGCGGTGCCGCGCACGCCGAGTTTCACTTCGCGCGCCACGTAGTCGTTGCCCTGCTTCACCTGCACCCAGTGGCGGTCGTCGCGCTGCTCGATGGCCACGTTCGGCACCGCCATCGCATCCTTGGCGTCGAGCAGCACCACCGAGGCGGCGAAGCGCTGGCCGGGGATCAGCCGGTAGCGCTCGATCGCGTCGGCCGGGATCGGCGCGCGCATCGACAGGAACTTCACCGGGCTCTCGCGGTTGCGCACCTTGGCGGCGCTGGCCACCCACGAGAGCGTGCTGTCGATGCGCTGGTCCGGGCGGCCGAGCGGATGCAGCATCGCCGGCCTGCACGCCCTGCGCCTCGATCTGCGGCAGGTCGATCTCCACTTCCATCGCCGAGGTGTCCGGCAGGCTGCCGAACTCGAAGCCCGCGCGCAGGTTGGCGCCGACCGTGGGCTTGTCGCCCGACCAGTTGGCGGCGAGCAGCAGCACGCCGTCGTTGGGCGCGCGCAGTTCCAGCGCTTCCAGGTCGTCCTTGCGCGTCTTCGCGTTCATGTCGAAGGTGGCGCGCTGCGCGTCCAGCACCGCCAGTTCGGCGCCGCCGCGCACGCCGGACTGGTCGCGCTGCCATTGCAGCACGCCCTGCCGCACCTGCAGGTATTCCTTGTCCTCGATCGCATCCAGCACCTGGTTGCGCGCCACCGTGCTGAGGTCGGCATCGGCATAGCGCTGGGCGATGCCCAGTTGCACGGCCACCCGCGACAGGTCCACTTCCACGCGGCCCTGCGCCGAATCCAGCCCGCTTTCCTTGGCCGCGCGCGCCAGGGCGTTGCGCTGCAGGTCGATCATCGCCTGCGCCAGTTGCTGCTCGCCCTCGGGCGAGACGAAGCGGGCCAGCACGTCGCCCTTCTTCACCAGGCTGCCTTCCGGCAGCATCCATTCGACCTGTCGCTGCGCCCAGTTCTTGCCGGGCACGTTCAACGGCGTGGGCTTGGCCGAACGCAGTTCGCCTTCGCCGCGCACACTGATCGTCAGCGGGCCCTGCACCACGGTCTCGCTGGCCACGGGCGTCTCGTCGCTGCCGCAGGCGGCCAGCGCAGCGGCCAGCGCCACCATCCACGCGGATCGCAGCACGCGCTTCATTTCGCACCTCCGGCGATGTCGGGCACGGTCAGCTCCACGCGCACCGCCTGGCCGGGACGCAGCTTGGCTTTCGCATCGTCCAGCCGGATCTCCAGGTCGAGCACGGGCACCGGCTGCACCTGCGACTTGCTGCGCACCGCGCGGCCGATGCCGGCCACCTTGCCGTGGTACGCGCTGCCGCCACCGCCTTCCACCACGATGCGTGCGCGCACGCCTTCCTTGACCCGTTGCAGGTCGCGCTCGGGCAGCTGCGCGCGCACGGCGAGGGTGGCGGGGTCCGGGATCTCGGCCACGGTCTGGCCGCGCCAGACCTGCGAGCCGACGTCGAACTTCTCGCCGTTCCAGTTGCTCTTGTGCATGATCACGCCGTCGCGCGGCGCAGGCAGGGTGAGCGCGGCGATCGAGGTCTGCAGGCGGGTGACGTCGGCCTGCGCCTGTTGCAGTTCCGCGGTCACCAGGCGCAGTTCCTGCCGGCGCTGTTCGGCGGCGGCGCGCTCGGCCTGCTGCGCCAGCACGGCCAGGCGCTCGGTCCGGCGGCGGTCCTCCACCAGCTTGTCGTAGTCCAGCGCGGCGATCAGCTCGCGCGGCTGCTGGGTCTTGCGGGCGGCCTTGTCGCGCTCGGCCTCGGCCTCGGCGGTGGCCAGGCGCTGGCTGCGTTCGCGTTCGGCCACGTCCAGGGTCAGGTTTTCCAGCTCGCGCTTCTTTTCCTGCAGCAGGCTCTGCTTCTCGGCCAGCTGGCGCACCAGTTCGTTGGTGTCGAAGGCGACCACGATGTCGCCCTTCTTCACCGTGCTGCCGTCGGGCGCCAGTTGGGTCAGGTTGAACTGCCACAGGCGGTCCACCGCCGGCGGCACCAGCTGCACGCTGCGCTGTGCGTACACCTCGCCGTCCACGCGCAGGGTGGCGGCGTGCGCCACCGGCAGGGCCGCCAGCAGCGCCAGTGAAAGCATGCAGGCACGCGCGTTCATGGCGCCTTCCCCTGGCCGGCCGGCGCCTGCGCCGGGGTCGCGATCACGCGCACGCTCATGCCCGGCATCAACGCCAGCGTGTGCGCGTCGAGGGTGATGTCGAGGGTGAAGTAGCGGCCCTCGCCCCATTCCGGGCGCCGCTCGGGCGCGCCGGAGATGAAGGCGATGCGGCCACCCAGCTTGCGCCCCGGCACCGCATCGAACGCCAGCGTCACCGGCTGGCCGACGGCCAGGCCGCGGCGGTCCGGTTCCAGCGCCCAGGCGCGCACGTTCATGCGGCCGCTGCTGACCACTTCGCCGGCCTTGCTGCCGGGCATGGTGGAGGAGCCTTCGTCGATGCGGCCGCCGATCCAGTTGTTGTTGAAGCCGTGCACGACCACGCCATCGCGGTCGGCGATCACTTCCGACGTACGCACGAGGGCGGCGTGGTAGTCGCGCTGCAGCACCAGTTTCTCGATCTGCAGGCGGCCGTCCTGGATGCGCCGCTGCACGGCGGCGTTGGCGGCAGCCAGGTCCTTGCGCTTCAGCGCGACCTCGCGGGTGGTGCGGTCCAGTTCGCCCTGGTGGCGGTCGTAGTCCAGGCCGGAGATCAGGTCGCGCGGAATGGTGGCGTCCAGTTTGGCGGCGGCCAGCTCCGCTTCGGCTTCCACCAGCGCCATCTCGGCCTGCACCGCCTTGACCTGCAGTTCGGCCACGTCCTTGGCGTCCTTGGCGCGGCCCTGTTCGATCTGCGCCTCCAGGTCGGGAATGCGGCTGGCGGACTGGCCGGGGTCGATGCGCAGCACCACGTCGCCCTTCTTCACCCGCTCGCCTTCGGGCACGTAGTAGCGGATCACCACCGGCGCGCTGTTCGACTGCGGGGTGAGGATCTGCTGCGCGTCGATCGCGCGCACTTCGCCGGTCAGCACCACCGCGTGCGCGGGAGCGGCGGCCAGGGCCACGGCGATCAGGACGGACTTACTGCAGCGCATCGGATTCCACCTTGCCGTCGCGCAGCTTCACCTGGCGCGGCGCGTGCGCGGCGATGTCGTGGTCGTGGGTCACCAGCACCACGGTCTGGCCACCGGCATGCACTTCGTCGATCAGCGCCAGCACGTCGGCGGCGCTCTTCGAGTCGAGGTTGCCGGTGGGCTCGTCGGCCAGCAGCAGGGCCGGTTGCAGCAGCAGGGCGCGGGCGATGGCGGCGCGCTGCATCTGCCCGCCGGAGAGTTCGCTGGGGCGGTGGTCGCGGCGCTCGGCCAGGCCGACGCGGTCGAGCAGGGCGAGCGCGCGCTCGTGCGTGCCCGGCGGCGGCTGCCGGTGGAAGCGCAGCGGCAGCAGCACGTTCTCCAGCACGGTCAGCCGCGGCAGCAGGTGGAAGCTCTGGAACACGAAGCCGATGCGGCGGTTGCGCAGGTCGCTGCTGGCCTCGTCGTCGAAGCTGGCCACGTCGCGGCCCTCGAACCGGTAGGTGCCGCTGCTGGGGTGGTCCAGGCAGCCCAGGATGTTCAGCAGGCTGGACTTGCCCGAACCCGAGGCGCCGGTGATGGCGACGAATTCGCCCTGCCCGATGTGCAGGTCCACCCCGGCCAGGGCCCGCACCGTCTGTCCACTCATGGCGTAGTGCCGCTGTACGCCCTGCAACTCGATCATCGTGTCCCCTTCGTTCCTTCGTGGTGATCGACCGCCCCGGTCCGCCAGGGTTCCCGACCGGTGGGTCGGAACGCGGGCGGCGGTCGAGTGTCCTGTGCGTCGAACCGAGAGCATCCCAGATGCCTGCGCGGGGGTGCAACTGCGGGAGGGTGGTGAGCGCGGCGGAGTAGGGAAGAAATTTTTCGCCGCCGGGATGGTCATGCGCGGCGAAGGATGGCAAGTTCACCCATGTAAGGACGACAGCACAGGGGCTGACAGTCCGACCTTGGAGGGTGCCGGAATCGTGAAGGTGAAGAGGCTTCTGCTCATCCTGTGTCTGGCTGGATGCGCACACAGCGCACCGCGCACCGACTCTTCCAGCGTTGTCAAGGACATGATCCTGCCGCTGGGCGCAGTGCGTGAGCAGTTGCGGCAGAACCAGGTGTTCTTGGCGCCAGTGCCGATCAACGAGCCCATGCCGGACTTTCCGGACGGGTATCCGACACAGGGCGATGCGGATATCGACATCTGTGTAGAGCTGTCGGTTTCTTCCGACGGCGCCATCGATGATGTTAAGCAGATATCCGCTGCGGACGGCTGTGAACCGCCCGGGTCCGCTGCCAGTGTCCTGTTTTATCCGCAGGTGGCGGCTGCGGTTGGACAATGGACCTACTTCGGTGCCGCCATCTGCACATTCGAGTCGAGGGAAGGCGAGTGCGATTCGACCGATGCGGCGCTCCAGGCGGTTCCCGTGAAGCTCGCGTACCGCTTCAAGTTCCGGGTCGTCGATGGACGTCGATCTGTAAGAAGGGCCGAGCGCTGACGAAGAGCGCGGAGAATATTCTGGCTCGCAGGCGATACCCTTCATCGTCGTTTGCGATTGAGGGAATGCGTGTCGGACCAGCGCGACCCTGAGGCAATCGTCTGTGCCGGGGTTTCCCGATTGCGCGATGGGGATCCCATCCCGCGGTTGGTTTTCGGTGCCTTGACGCGGAAGTGTTCCTTCTTGAGCATCCGCATCATCACCCCGGCAACGGGATCCATCACGCGTCGGGGCGTACAGATGCCGTCATGCATGCTCAGGGTTTCCGGATCTACTGCCAAGGTACGCAAGTTCCTTGCGGAGTCGTCACTTCAGCCGGTTCGCGTATTCTGGAAGGGACAGCCGGGCGTTATCCAAAGCCGTGGCCCGATCCAGACCTCCGGTTTCAACATCACGCTGTCTCGCGCCGAGGGCTTGCCCGCCCAGGCAAGGCGAGCGGTCAGGTTCATGCGAAAGCACCGGGACGACATGCTGCTCATCAGGAGCCTTGGCTTCTCCTCTGTGACGTTGGATTTCGGTCTGTACGACCTGGCGACCGAGGACAGGCCGTGGCCGTCCTACCGACTGCCAACCACGCTCGTCCAGCTGGCAGCCGAGCTCGGCTGCAACATCGACCTTTCGTTCTATGGGGCGGCGCCGCATGAGTCGTAGCGCCCCCTGCTATTTCCGGGTCCCATCCATGGATCACGCACGAAATGCGATGAAACCACTCTCATGGCTCTGCCTGCTGTTGCTCGTCGTGACCCTTGCCGGCTGCGCGCCGTCGCTTCCACGCGACCATGCGGAGCGTCTGATCGCCGTACGCGACGCGCTGCTTGATTACCCGGAAGGCGAGATACCATCGTCGAATTGGCCCCAAGCCGTGGCAGAGTTGAAGCCCAAAAGGGTCTATCGAAATGATGAAGGCCTCTACATCATCACGTATGAGTTCTTCGTCGAGCAGCGCGGCGTCTTCATCCTCGACCCGGCGTCCTCGTTCATTCCCTCGGAGCTCCAGGATCCGAGCTATGACGTGGTGATTGCGGGTGTTTTCTTCTACCGCAGCGCGGGCTAGAGGGATACCCGCTGATTGATGGGCGCTACCGAACCAGCAAGCAACCCGAAAGACTTGGGGCGACAAGGGGGACAGGTGGACTTCAGCGATCTCGAAAAAGCGGCACTCCAGTTGAACGCGCTGTACGAGCAGCTCGAGACCCTGCGGTATGGCCGTGTATGGACGACGCAGGAACTTGCGCTGGGCTTCGTGGGGGATGTGGGCGATCTGGCGAAGCTCATCCAGGCCGAGGCGGGCGTCCGGACCATCGACGACCACAAGGCGAAGCTCGGCCATGAACTGTCGGACTGCCTGTGGTCGATTCTGGTCCTTGCCAATAAATGCGGCATCGACCTGGAGGCGGAGTTCGTCAGGAATACCCGGGAGATCGCCGCGCATGTGGCGGGCGAGCTGGAAGGCCATACCAGCACCGGCTGACCATTCGCGCACACTAGCGTCGCTTGAAAGCCGGGTCTCAGGCGCCGCATCCTTCAAACTCCGTCCAGCACCACACCACAGGGGACACCAGCATGGCCAGGGAAGATCTCGTTGCCGTTGCAGTACGCATCTTCGCCGTGTTCCTGCTGGTGACCGTCGCGCGCTCGTTCCCGAGCGCGATGGCGCTGCTCGATCAGCCGGAGTCGCGACCCTCGCTGGTGCTGGTCGGGCTGGTGCTGGCGGGCAGCCTGTCCGTGTGCGCGGTGCTCTGGTTCTTCCCGCTCACCCTCGCCAGAAGGCTGCTGCCTGCCATGCGCGAGCCACGCTCCGAGACCGCGATGAGCGGCCCGGTGGCGCTCTCGGTCGGGCTGACCCTGCTGGGCGTCTGGGTGCTGGCGTATGCACTGCCGGACGCGCTGTACTGGGCCACCCTGTTCCTGCTGTCCCGCCAGGTGGGCGCGGCGTACGTCCCGTGGGGTTACGAGCAGATCGCCAGTGTCGTCACCACGGTGGCGGAACTGGCGCTCGCCGCCTGGCTGATCTTCGGCAGCTCGGGCATCAAGCGGCTCATCCTCCGCTACCGTCACGGGCCGCTGGCGGATGTGGCCTGACCATCCGCCAGACATCCGCTGCCGGAGTCAGACCTCATGGCCGAATCCCATCCCCGCGCCGACCGCATCGGACCTGTCGCCAGAGTCGCGTACCTGGGCATGGCGCTGCTCTGCATCCATCTGGCCGTAACGCTCGAACTGGACCATCCCATGCAGCTGACCATGGACGTCCTGGCGCCGATTCCGCCGCTGCTGTTGGCCGCAGCGCCGTCGTACCGGAGCGGCATGGCCAGGCTGGCGCTTGCGTTCGCGCTGCTGGCCTGGGCCGCCATGATCACCGCGCCGTCGGTGTTCCCGTCGCCGCTGCGGTACTGAGTCGAAAGCGGCTTGCTATGCTTGCGGCGGGTCAGCACTCCGAAGCACGGCCCGTACACGCACATCCCCTCCAACCACAAGGAAGATCACGATGAAGCACCGTTTTGCTGTCGCAGCACTGGCCGCCCTGCTTGCCGTATCGACGGTGTCGGCGAAGGAGCCCGTGCGGCTCGATGCGTCATCGGACGCTGCCGCAGAGGCGAGTTGGAAGGCCATGCATGAGGAAGCCTCTCCCGAGCAGAAGCGGGAACTGCCGCTTGCGCTGCTGAAGATCAGCCTCGCCGGCGCGAACTCGGCGTATGACGTGGTCGGCGCCCCCGACCTGCAGACCCTCGGCATCACCCGCATCAAGGACAAGGTCTCGGGCATGACGGCCGAGGAGATCATCGCGTTGGGCAACCGCGTGTCTACGATCAAGCTCGAACAGGCCAACGAGTGACGCGATCGGCCAGCGCGGCATGACGGCCCTCCTCCTGTTCGTCCTGCTGATCGGTTTCTGCGTCATGGCGGCGGTCTTCCTGCTGGCCTCGCGCGGCGTGAACAGAAGGGGCGCGTGGCTGGGACTGGCGGCGATCGTCCTGGCCGCGCCGTTCTTCTTCTGGCTGGGCGCGTTCTCCGAGCAGTTCACGGCCGGGCAGTGCTACACCGCCACCATCCATTCGATCGCCAATGCGGTCGCCGCGACGGACGACCCGGCGGGGCTTGCCGGGCAGATCAGGGCGTTACCGCTGCACGGGTACGAAACTGCGTGTCCGCAGGTCAAGGCGGCTGCCGTGAAGCTGCCGCACGCGTACGTGCGCTGACTCGATACGCGGCAAGGCGATTGGCGATAGGTGCGTGCCGGCTTGTGGAGGTGGTGGGACGCGAGGCTTGATGGGGCTGTAGGCGTGCGGTCGCGACTGACGTCGCGCCTACAGCGCTACGCGCTTGCCGATCACCGGCGCGGTGTGCGCTTGCTCAGGCGGCGGTGGTTGGCCACGGCGATGCGACGGTAGGGCTGCACGCCGGCGGAGGCCATCGAGATCAGCGCGTCCTCGGCCGACGGCAGCGGCTTGGCGGCGAAGACCCACGGCAGCCAGAACGCCATCGCGGCCTGCGTGGCCGCCGTATTCAGTGTCATCGCGTAACCGGCCATCGCGCCCCACGACTCCCAGGCCGCGGTCACCTTCTCGCTGGACATGCGGGTGAACTCGCGGCGGTCGCGCGCGGAGGGGGTGGCGCCGGCGGTGGCCATCTGCATCAGGCGCCGCGATATGACGGGCGCGGACGCGGCTCCCAGATCGATCAATTGCGTGCCCAGGACACGTGAGGGGCTGCGCTTGCGGGGCATGGCGGTGTCTCGATGGGAACGCCAGCATGCGTCCGTGACCGTATGCGGTGGGTGAAGCGGGGAGCTCTCCGCTGGCTGCTACCGCCTCGCGTGCTGACCGGGGCTGCCGAAAAGCTCGCGACTTACGTCGCTCCCACAGAGGGTGCGATGGCAGCGGCGCGCTCAGTCGGCGGGCACGGTGCGCTCGCGCGCCCATTCGCGCAGGGCCTGCACTTGTTCGGCCATCAGCACGGACAGGGGGCGGGTGCTGCGGATCTCGTGCATGACCAGGTCGGTGTCGAGGGGCTTCTGTTCGGCATGCGCGGCGTACAGGGCGGAGACGATGGCCTGTTCCAGTTCGGCGCCGGAGAAGCCGTTGGCCGCGGCGGCCAGTGCCGGCAGGTTGAAGGCGTCCGGGTCCAGCGCACGACGCGACAGGTGCACGCGCAGCACGTCGACGCGCGCCTCCGGCGAGGGCAGGTCGACGAAGAAGATCTCGTCGAAGCGGCCCTTGCGCAGCAGTTCCGGCGGCAGGTCCTGCACCTGGTTGGCGGTGGCGACGAGGAAGACCTGACCGCTGGTGGCGCCGGCCTTGCGTTCGGCCATCCACGTCAGCAGGTAACCGAGCACGCGGCGCGAGACGCCGCCGTCCTCGTCGCCGCCGCTGGCCAGGCCCTTCTCGATCTCGTCGATCCACAGCACGCACGGCGCCAGCTGTTCTGCGGAAGCCAGTGCGGCGCGCAGGTTCTTTTCGGTCTCGCCGTGGTACTTGTCGTACAGCGTGCCGAAGTCCAGGCGCAGCAGCGGCACGCCGAAGCCGGCGGCGGTGGCCTTGGCCAGCATCGATTTGCCGCAGCCCTGCACGCCGAGCAGCAGCACGCCCTTGGGCAGGTCCAGGCCCGGCGGCGGATTGCCGGCGACGAACACCGCGCGGCGCTGTTCGATCCAGCGCTTGAGGCGTGAGGCGCCGGCGACGTCGGCGAACTTGGCGGTGTCGTATTCGTAATGCAGGTGGCCGCTGCGGTTGAGCAGCTCGAACTTCAGCTTGTTCAGCGCCGGCAGGTCGCTGGCGGTCAGGGCGCCGTCGGCGAAGATCAGCTGGCGGGCGATGCGGCGCGCGTCGACCAGGCTCAGGCCCTGCAGGTTGCGCACGATCTGCTTGACCGCCTCGCCATCGGCCTCCACGCGACGGCCGCCGTGTTCGCGGGCGTAGTGCTCGGCTTCCTCGCGCACCATCTTCAGCAGCGTGGGGCCGTCGGGCAGGCGCGGGTTGAAGCGCACCGCCAGCGCTTCGAGTTCGGCCGGCAGTTCGATCTTCGCGCCGACCAGCACCACCACGTGCGGCAGGCTGTGGCGCCGCTGCAGGATGTCGCGGAGCTGGCGCTGGCTGCTGGCGTAGCCCAGGTAGGGATGGAAATCGAGCAGCAGGTAGATGCCGCGCTGCTCGGCCTGCCTGATGGCCTGCAGGGCGGCGCTGGCGTCGGGCGGCCCGACGGCGTCGTCCTCGCGGTCCATGTCCAGCCGGCGCAGGCCCTCGGTGATGCTCCAGCGGAACAGCGCCCGCCACACCTGGCCCAGCGCCTGCCGGAACAGGTCCACCACCCGGCCCTCGTCCTGGGTCTCGATGACGATCAGCGGGGTATTGGCGCGGATCAGCGCGGTGAGGTCCTGCAGCTCGTTCATGGGGCGTCCGGTCCGTGGGGACGGAACGATAACAGCAAGGAGTGAGTGGGGAGGAGTGAGGAGTGAGCGAAGGCAAGACCCGGCTTCCCCTCACTCCTCACTCCTCCCCTCACTCCTGCCTCCCCGCCTTTCTGCTTCACCGCCCCCGGTGTACCCTCCGGGTTCTCCAGCAACGAGGTGCGCGCATGAAGACGATTCTGGTCGCCAGCTCCAAGGGCGGCGCGGGCAAGACCACCCTGGCGACCAATCTGGCCGCGTACTTCGCACTGGATGGCAAGCGCACCGTGCTGGTGGACGTGGATCCCCAGCATTCCTCGACCCGCTGGGCCGAGCGCCGGGCCGAACTGGAGACGGCGGTGCTGCCGATCGACGCCAGCGGCAAGCGCGCCTGGCGCGCCTGGCTGCCGGAAGACGCCGAGCGGGTGGTGATCGATGCCCCGGCCGGCGCGATGGCCGACGACCTGGACAGCTTCCTGGAGCACGCCGACGCGGTGGTGGTGCCGGTGCTGCCGTCGGCGCTGGACATCGAGGCCACGGTCGGCTTCCTCAACACCATGGCCAAGGTGCCGCGCGTGCACAAGCGCAAGCTGCCGGTCGGGCTGGTGGTCAACCGCAGCAAGCCGTGGACCAACGCCTCGCAGCAGGCGGTGGAGATGCTGAAGACCTGGCCCTACCCGGTCATCACCCAGCTGCGCGACACCCAGGCCTACGTGGTCATGGCCGGCCTGGGCCGCAGCCTGTTCGACTACCGCTCGGCCCAGGTGCGGGAGCACCAGGCCGACTGGGAACCGTTGCTGAAATGGATCAAGAAGGCCTGAGGCCTGAGGAGAAAGTACCCCATGCGTGAACTGATCCTGCTGCGCCATGCCCATGCCGAACCGGCCATCACCGGCCAGTCCGACCTGGACCGTCCGTTGTCGCCGCAGGGCCTGGCCGAGGCCGAAGCCGCCGCGCGCTGGCTGCTGGAGAAGGGGCTGGTGCCGGATCGGGTGCTGTGCTCGCCCGCACGCCGTGCCCGGGAAACCCTGGAAGCGGTGCTGGGCGCGGTGGGCTACGTGGAGCAGCGGCTGGAAGAGCGCATCTACGAAGCCACGCCCGGCACGCTGGCCGATCTGGCCGACCAGCACCGCGAAGCCGAGCGCCTGCTGATGGTGGGGCACAACCCGGGCTTCGAGCAGCTGGCGGCGCTGATGTATTCCGGCGTGACCAGCGAATACCGCGGCATGCCGCCGGCCGGCGTGGTGGTGCTGACGCTGCCGGTGGATGCGGCCATCGAGCCGGGAGTGGCGCAGCTTTCCGCTTTCTGGTGGCCATGACGCCGTTCTTCCCCGGCATGGTGCGGTTTGCCGTGCTGGGGCTGGGGGCGCTGCTGGCGACACCGGCCCTGGCGGACGGGCGCAACGATTTCGATCCCGCGCACACGCGCCTGGGGTTCGAGCTACGCACGCGCTGGGGCCAGGTGCTGGACGGCGTGTTCCCGCGCTACGAAGGCTCGGTGGAGCACCTGCCCGACGGCCGCCAGCAGGTGCGCCTGCGCATGTACACGCGCGAGGTGGAGATCGACGGGCACCCGCGCTACAGCGAGTGGGCGCGGGGCGGGCAGTTCTTCGACGCCGACCGCTATCCGGTGGTCACCTTCACCTCCAAACCCTATGACCCGATGCTGCTCTACGACGGCGGCACCCTGGAGGGCGACCTGAGCATCAAGGGCATCAGCCGGCCGCGCAGCCTGCAGGTGGCGCCGGCGGAGTGTTCGTTGCCCGCGATCGGCTGCGACGTGGTGGCCACGGGCGCGGTGCGCCGCAGCGACTACGACATGGACGACTGGATGCTGGCCGTCAGCGACCGCGTGGTCTTCGTGCTGCGTGCACGCATCCGGAGCGCCAGGACCCCGTGAATTCCGAGTTCCCCAGATTGGCCGCGCGCTGCGTGGTGCTCTGCCTTGCGCTGCTGGGCACGGCCTGCGCCAGCCTGTCCGACCGCCAGCGCGACCGCGCCGCCGCCATCGCCGCGTCCGCCCGGTCCACCGTGGTGGAATGCACGCAGGCCGATGCCTGTGCGCTGCCGTCGCCGCTGTACGACCTGGCCGGCCAGGCCGAGGCCTCGTCCACGCCGGCCGCGCCGCGCCACTACGCGGTGATCCTGGACCAGGGCTCGGATGCGCTGCTGGCGCGCCTGAACCTGATCCGCAGCGCGCGCCAGCGGATCGACCTGCAGACCTACATCTTCGACAAGGACGACAGCGCGCGGCTGGTGCTGGACGAACTGCTGGCGGCGGCGCGTCGCGGCGTGCAGGTGCGCGTGCTGATCGACCAGCTGTCGGCGATCGCCGACCTGGAGATCCTGGCGGCGCTGTCCGGCTCGCACGAGAACTTCGCCATCCGCATCTACAACCCCAGCTTCGGCAAGGCCAAGCTCAACTACTTCGACTATGCCGGAAGCGTGCTGTGCTGCTTCCGCCGCTTCAACCAGCGCATGCATACCAAGCTGCTGCTGGTGGACGACCGCATCGGCATCAGTGGTGGGCGCAACTACCAGGACGACTACTTCGACTGGGATGCGGAGTACAACTTCCGCGACCGCGACGTGCTGGTCGCCGGCCCGGAAGCGGCGGCGATGGCGGCGAACTTCCAGGCGTTCTGGGATGCCCGCCGCAGCGTGCCGGCCGAGCGCCTGAACGATGTCGGCCGCACGCTGCTGAAGACCGGCGTGCCGGCGATGCCGGTGCCGCGCTACCTGCGGCCGGAGCGGGTGGAGGCGGCGCGCGTGGAGGCCAGCGACCCGGCGGTGATGCGGGAGCGCTTCGTCGAACCCGCCTTCGCGGTGGGCGCCGTGCGCTACATCGCCGACCTGCCGCAGAAGCACCGGCGCGAGCGGCGCGACGACGATGCGCCGGCGGCGCCCGAACTGGAGGCGCTGATCCGCAGCGCGCGCGACGAAGTGCTGTTGCAGACGCCGTACCTGGTGATGTCTAAGCAGGCGCAGACGATGTTCCGCGAGATGCGCCAGCGCCAGCCGCCACCGCAGGTGATCGTGTCGACCAACAGCCTGGCCGCCACCGACAACCCGATCGTCTATTCGATGTCGTTCAAGTACAAGCGCCGCTACCTGCGCGAGTTCGGCTTCCGGATCCACGAATACAAGCCGTTCCCCGAAGACGCGCCGGTGGACTACGCCGCGCTGATGCCGGACGGCCCACCGGTGGCGTCGCCGGACGAGGGCGGGCGCGGCGGCAGTGGTGGTATCCGCGGCCCGTCGGGCTCGATCGGGCCTTCGTCCGGTAGCGCGTCCGAGGCGGGCGGCGAGACCACGCGCCGGTTGCAGCGTACCGAGTCGCGTCCGTCGTTCTTCAGCAGCGGCGCGGCCGCCGAACCGTTGCCGCTGAAGCGCGCCGGCGTGCGCATGGGCCTGCATGCGAAGTCGATGGTGATCGACGGTCGCGTCGCGGTGATCGGCACGCACAACTTCGACCCGCGTTCGGAGAACTACAACACCGAGGCGGCGGTGGTCATCGAGGACCCGGTGTTCGCGCAGGCGCTGGCGGGCAGCATCCGCCGTGACATGTCGCCCGAGAACGCGTGGGTGATCGCCCCGCGCGCCAAGCCACCGGTGTTCTCCGGCCTGGACTACAGCCTGGGCAAGGTGTCCGAGGCGCTGCCGATCTTCGACATCTGGCCCTGGCGTTATGCCACCAGCTACGAGTTCCAGCCCGGCCCCGACTGTCCGCTGCCGGTCACGCCGAAAGACCCGGCCTTCCACCGCTGCTACGTGGCGGTGGGCGACTTCCCGGAGGTCAATGTCGGCGCGAAGTGGTTGTACACGCGCGTGCTGACGGCGTTCGGTGCGGGCCTGGTACCGATTCTGTAAGGCAGTAGTGAGGGGAGAGGAGTGAGGAGTGAGTAACGCTCGCGCTCCTGCCCCCTCACTTCTCACTTCTCTCCCCTCACTCCTCCAGAGAACCGCCATGGCCTTCCGCGCTCCCGTCGATCTCGCCGCCGTCAACGCCCATGCGGCCGGCACGCTGGTGTCCCACCTGGGCATCGTCATGACTGAAGCCGGCGACGACTGGCTGCGCGGGACCATGCCGGTGGATGCGCGCACCGTGCAGCCGTACGGGATCCTGCATGGTGGCGCGTCGGTGGCGCTGGCCGAAACGCTGGGCAGCGTGGCCGGCAACCTGTGCGTGGACATCGAAAAGGAGATGGTCGTGGGCCTGGAGATCAACGCCAACCATGTGCGTGCGATGCGCGGCGGGGTGGTCACCGGCACGGCGCGCGCGCTGCACGTGGGCCGCAGCACGCAGCTCTGGGAGATCCGCATCGAGAACGACGACGGCAAGCTGGTCTGCGTGTCGCGGCTGACGCTGGCGGTCGTGCCGCGGAGCTAGTGGGAGCGGAGAGGAGTGAGGAGTGAGCGAAGGCAAAGGCGGTGGCTCTCCTCACGCCTCACTCCTCTTCACTCACGCCTGCCCTTCACCCCCTCACTCCTGCTATCGTGACGGCATGACGCCGCCCCCTGTTCATGTTGCTGGCGGCAGCGGCGTGGCGCGGGTGTTCCGCTACGCGTACCGCGTGCCGTTGCTGCTCATCCACCTGCTGATCTTCCTGCCGATCACCCTGCTGTGCCTGTCGCCGCTGCTGGTGTGGATCCGCGTGGGCGAGGAAAGCCTGGGCGACGTGGCGGTGCGGCACTGGTCCGGGGGGTTGATGCGGATCTTCGGGTTCCGCCTGCGCCGCGTCGGCACGCCGCTGCCGGGCGCCACGATGTTCGTGGCCAACCACGTCAGCTGGATCGACATCGAGGCGCTGCACAGCCAGCGCATGATGGGTTTCGTGGCCAAGCAGGAGATCCGCGGCTGGCCCGTCGTCGGCTGGCTGGCGGCCCAGGGGCAGACCATCTTCCACCAGCGCGGCAGCCAGGAGTCGCTGGGCGGCGTGCTGCAGGCGATGATGCGCCGCCTGCGCGAGGGCCGCTCGGTCGGCGTGTTCCCCGAAGGCCGCACCCGCGACGGCCACGCGGTCGGTCCGTTCCATGCGCGCATCTTCCTGGCCGCGGTCGAGGCCGGCGTGCCGGTGCAGCCGGTGGCGCTGCGCTACGGCGCCAGGGGCAGCGCGCAACCGGTGGTGGCGTTCGGGCCGAAGGAGAGCTTCTTCGCCAACTTCGTGCGCCTGCTGGGGGAGCCGGCGCGCGCGGCCGACATCTGCTTCCTGGAACCGATCCGCGTGGCCGATGTCGAAGGCCGCCGGCGCATCGCCGAGCTGTCGCGCGAGCGGATCGTGCAGGCGATGGCGGACGCCTGAGCGGCCGGCTTGACGGTCCTGCGACGTATTGGAGGGAATACTCGGTCCGTGGGTGCCACCCTCGTGCCGACGCTGCCGCGATGACCCCATGATCACTGCCGCCGATTTCCGACCGCCGCGCTGGCTTCGCAACCCCCACCTGCAATCGGTGCTGGGGTCCAGTGCGCTGCGCCGCCGGCGTGCCTTGCGCGCGTTGGCCGGCAGTGGCGCGGTGACGCTGGAGCACATCGTGGACGGCGGCGACGGCGTGCGCCTGCAGGGCTTCCACAGCCAGGTGCCCGGCCGCGAGGCGCAGGGACTGGTGCTGCTGCTGCACGGCTGGGAAGGCAGCGCCGATTCCAACTACATGCGGCTGACCGCCGCGCAGCTGCTGGCGCGCGGCTTCGACGTGTTCCGGCTGAACTTCCGCGACCACGGCGATACCCACCACCTCAACGAGGACCTGTTCCACTCCAACCGGCTGGACGAAGTGGTGCACGCCGCGCTCGATGTGTCGCGGCGGTTCGCCGGCGGGGCGCCGATGCGGGTGGCGGGCTACTCGCTGGGCGGCAACTTCGCGCTGCGGCTGGCGCTGCGCGCGCCGGAGGCCGGGCTGGCGCTGGCGCACGTGGCGGCGGTCTGCCCACTGCTGGACCCGGCCATCACCATGGACCGCATCGAGCGCGGCCTGCCGCTGTACGACTGGTACTTCTCGCGCAAGTGGCGCCGTTCGCTGGAGCGCAAGCGCAGCCTGTTCCCGCAGCGGCACGATTTCGACGACACCGTGCTGGCGCTGGACATCCGCGCGCTGACCGACTGGCTGGTGCAGCGGCACACCGCGTTCGGCACGCTGGATGCTTACTTCGACGGCTATGCGATCTCGGGTGACCGGCTGGCGGGCCTGACGGTGCCAGCGCACATCCTGATGGCGGAAGACGACCCGGTCATTCCCTTCGACACGTTCCGCGACTGGGTGCTGCCGGCCCAGGCCACGCTGGAGATCGCGCCGTGGGGCGGCCACTGCGCCTTCATTGAGAACGCCGCCGGCGACGGCTACGCCGAGCGCTGGGTGGCCGAGCGGCTGGCCGGCAGCGCCGCCTGAGCCGGGAAGCCCCGCTACAATCGGCGTTTGACCGAACGCTGGTAACCGCAATGTACGACCCGATTCTGGACGCCCTGCGCCGTGGCGCCGTGGCCGAGGCCCTGACCGCCGCCGAGGCTCTGGTGGCCGAACGCCCCGACGACGCGCAGGCGCTGCGCTGGCTGTCCACCGCGCAGATGCAGGGCGGCCAGCCCGATGCCGCGCTGGCATCCATCGACCGCGCCATCGCGCTGGCGCCGGACAACGCCGACCTGCACCTGGCCCGCGCCGGCGTACTGGTGGGCAGCCGCCGCCACGAGGACGCGCAGGCCGCGCTGAGCCAGGCGACGGTGCTGGACCCCAACCAGTTCACCGCGTACGTGATCCAGGGCCAGCTGGCGCTGGGTCGCGGCGACCTGGACGAGGCCGAGCGGCTCAGCCGCCTGGCCGGCCGCGTGGCGCCGGACCATCCGCAGCTGGCCGCCATCGACGGCATGGTCACCCTGCGCCGGGGCAAGGCCGACGATGCGCTGAAGATCGTCTCGGCGGCCCTGCAGCGCGCACCGGACGATGTGCAGCTGCGCTACGCGCTGGGCTTCATCCACATGGCGCTGGGCCACTGGGCGTTCGCCGAACAGGCCTTCCGCGGCGTGATCGAGAAGGTGCCCGGGTCGGACAATCTGCGCAGCCTGATCGCCGACCTGATCCGCCGGCAGGGACGCCCCGCCGATGCGGCCGATGAGCTGGTGCCGCTGGTGGCGATCAACAACGCACCGGCCCTGCACCGCTACATCGGCCACCTGCGCCTGGCCGCCGGCCAGAACGAGGAAGCCCTCGCTGCGTTGCGCATTGCCCTCGCAGGCCAGCCGCGCGACCGCGACACCGTGCTGGCGATCATCGAAGCCTGGCGCCGCCTGGGCGCGCAGGACGACGCGCGCAACACGCTCGATGCCGCGCTGGCCACCGCCACCGACGTGCACTACCTGTGGCTGGCGCGCCTGCTGTTCGAGGCCGTGGGCAGCGCCGAGGCGCGTGCGGTGGTCGAGCGCTGGGTGGCGGCGATGCCGCAGCACGTGCCCGCGCTGGAAGCGCAGATGTCGGTGCTGGACGCGGCCGACGACGAGGAGGCCGCCGAAGCCGTCGCGCGCCGCATCGTGGAACTGGATCCGGGCCGCGCCAGCGGGGAACGGCGCATCGTCGAAGGCCTGCTGCGCCGCGATCCGATGGCGGCGATCGCCCATGTCGGCGAGCTGGCGAACAAGGCGGACGATCCCGACCAGCGGCGCGGCCTGCGCAGCTGGCAGGCGTTCGTGCGCGACCGGGCAGGCCGCTATGCCGATGCGGTCGACACGTGGGCGGCGCTGGCGCGGGAAGCGGCACCGTCGCGCCTGCCGCTGTGGGCTCGTACCGAGGCCCCGCCTGCCTGGCCCGAGCGCGCGGTAATGCCGGACGGTCCTGCCGTGCGTCCGTTCCTGCTGTGGGGCGCGCCGGGCACCGTGGTCGAATCGCTCGCCGGCGTGCTCGGCTACATCACCGACGAGTTCCGCGGTGACCGCTACCTTCCGCAGCCGCCGAACGACGGCTTCCAGAACGTCTTCTCGGCGGCGGCACTGCAGTCGGGCGAGATGTCCGCCGAAAGCTTCATCGGTGGCTGGCGCGAGGCGCTGCCCGCGCGCGGCGTGAACGAAGGGCGCGTGGTCGACTGGCTGCTGGTGTGGGACAACGCGTTCCTGATGGCACTGCGTCCGCAGTTGCCGCAGGGCCATCTGCTGCTCGCCGTGCGCGATCCGCGCGACGCGTTCCTCGACTGGCTGGCGTTCGGCTGCCCCGCGCCGCTGGCGCTGGACGGACTGCAGGAGGGCGCCGAATGGCTGGCCGGCCTGTTCGAGCAGATCGCGACCCTGCACGAGCAGGACCTGTATTCGCACAGCCTGATCCGGATGGACGCCATCAAGGACGATGCCGGCGCCGTGGCCGCCGCCCTCGGCGACGCGCTTGGCGCGCGGTTGCCGGTGCCGCCCTCGTCCGGCGCGCGCCGCTTCCCCGAAGGCCACTGGCGCCACTACGCACAGGCACTGGCCGGTCCGTTCGCCGCGCTGACGCCGGTGGCCGTGCGCCTGGGCTATCCGGCCACCTGATCCCCCCTGTCGAAGGAGAGAACGCATGCGCCTGTGGAGTGACAGTTTCGAGCACACCAAGCCCATCCCGGCCGAGTTCGCGATGGGCCAGCCCGACGGCTTCGCCGCCAACCGCAACCCGCACCTGGCGTGGGATGAGGTGCCGGACGGGACGAAGTCCTTCGCCCTGCTGTGCATCGATCCCGATGCGCCGACCGTGCCGGACACGGTCGGCCGCGACGACCTGCAGATCCCGGTCGAACAGCCGCGCGCGCACTTCATCCACTGGGCGATGGCCGACATCGCGCCGGACGTGCGCGAGATCGCCGCCGGCAGCTGCAGCGATGGCGTCACCGCCAAGGGCAAGCAGCAGCCGGCCGGGCCGGCCGGCGCGCGCCAGGGACTGAACGGCTACACCGGCTGGTTCGCCGGCGACGCGCAGATGGGCGGCGAGTACTACGGCTACGACGGCCCGTATCCGCCGTTCAACGACCTGCGCGTGCACCGCTACTTCTTCCGCCTGTTCGCGCTGGACGTCGCCACGCTCGACCTGCCGGCGCGCTTCACCGCCGCCGACGTGGAGCGCGCGATGCAGGGGCACGTGCTGGCCGAGGCGCTGGTGTACGGGACCTACACGCTGAACGCCAACGCTTGATGCGAGGGCACCGGGCACGTGGTGCGCCCGGTGCCAGTCGACATCAGGGGGTCACGCGCTCCGACTCCACCACCATGTCCAGCACGTACGCCTGCGGCGACGCGTCGGCCGGCGGGTTCTTCACCGTGTAGCGGTCCACGCGCAGCACGTTGCGGATGCCGGGCTCGTGCGTGTAGCCCTCGATGCTGTCGTGGAAGGGCTGGAACTCGCCCGGCGTGCCGATCTTCAGTCCCTTGTCGTCGTACGTGATCTCTCGCACCTGCAGGCATCGCTTGTCGGGGATCAGCGGGTGGCTGCAGGGCGTGGTGTCGGCGGCGACTTCGAGGAACACGCGTTCGCCGGGGCCGCCGTAGCGCGTCTCGGCGGTCGGTTGGCCGGCGAACAGCAGCCGGTCGCCGGTCGCGGTGGTCAGCGTGAGCCGGGCGACGCCGTCCTGGCTGGCGGCGAGTTTCAGCGTGCCTTCCAGCCGCTTGCCGGCTTCCTGGTCCAGCGCCATCAGGGCGGTGTCGGTGCAGGCCATCATCGTGGACGTCAGGCGGCCGAGGGTCAGGCTGGCGTCCGACAGGGTGTAGGTGCCACCCATCCGGTTGCAGGTATTGGCCACGCCCAGGCGACCGTCCTTGAAGTCCAGCTGCAGCGGCTTGTCGGCGCGCGCGAACAGGGCATCGATGCGGTTGCCCTGCGCGTCGGTCGCGTCCGTGAGCTGCCAGTGGTACTGCGGGAGCAGCGTGGAGAGGTCCGCAGACGCGGTCTCGGGCGTTTGCGGTGCCGTGGCCGCGACGGGTGCAGGCGCATCGGCCTGTTCCGCCGGCTTGGGGCAGCCGGCCAGCGCCAGCGGCAGGGCGAGCAGCAGCAGTCGTTTCATGGCGTTCTCCGTCAGGGTGGCGGTATGCAAACGCGCGGCGGGTTGGAACGGGGTGAAGGTCCAGCATCGCGCTTGTCGTGGGAGCGACGTCAGTCGCGACCGCGCCCCGATGGCGGCGCTCCCTGCAGGAACAGGAGCGCGCCCGGAAGGAGAACCACCGGCCTTCCACGCAAACGGTGGCTGTGCGGTCGCGACTGACGTCGCTCCTACAGGGAGCAGGGAGCGCGGCGGCTCAGCTGCCCACCGGCATCAGCAACAGCAGCAGCGCGCCCAGCACGATGCGGTAGATCGCGAAGCCGGTGAAGCGGTGCGCCTTGATGAAGCCGAGCAGCCACTTCACCACCACGAAGCCGGTGGCGGTGGCGGCGGCGAAGGCCAGCGCCACTTCACCCCAGTTCTCGCTGCCCAGGGCGTCGTCCTTTACCAGTTCCAGGAAGGCGTAGCCGCTGGCCGCGAACATGGTGGGAATGCCCACCAGGAACACGAACTCCGCCGCCGACGAGCGCCGGCTGGTGCCGGCCAGCATCGCCATGAAGATCGCGGCGGCCGAGCGCGAGGTGCCGGGGAACACGCCCGCCACCACCTGTGCCAGGCCGACCAGCACCGCCACCTTCCAGGTGATGGTGGCCACGTCGCCGCGCTTCTCGGCGAAATGCTCGGCCACCAGCATCCACACGCCGCCGATGATCAGCGCCCACGCGACCGGCGTGACCGTCTCCGGCAGTTCCCAGCCGGCCAGGCGCACCGGCAGGCCGACCACGGCGGTCACCAGGAAGGCGGTCGCCAGCTTCAGCGAATAGTCGCGGGCCTCGGCATCGCGCCAGCAACCGGTCGTCAGCTCCCAGATGCGGCGGCGGAACACCAGCGTGGTCGCGAGGATGGCGCCGGCCTGGATGACGATGTTGAAGAAGTCCGAGCGCTCGCCCAGCCAGTGCTGGGCGATCAGCAGGTGGCCGGTGCTGGAGACCGGCAGGAACTCGGTCAGGCCTTCGAGGATGCCGAGCAGCAGCGCGGCGAGCAGGTCGGTCATCGGGGGCGCGGACAGAGGGGCGGCGGCAAAGAATAGTGGAAACCGCCATGCCCCGCTTTGGTGCCCAGTGATGAAATGTCGCACCAGAACGGGGATAAAGAGTGATGATCGTGTCAATGGCACCTTTACGGATCAATCATTTACGTCGCCCAGAAGGTTGGCACGGCGATTGCTCTAACCCGTCACACACTTATCCAACCCGAGGTTCCCAAGATGTCCCTGGACAACGTTGAGAAGCTGATCAAGGAGCACAAGGTCGAGTTCGTGGACCTGCGCTTCGTCGACATGCGCGGCATCGAACAGCACGTCACCTTCCCCGCCAGCATCGTCGATGCGTCGCTGTTCGAGGATGGCAAGATGTTCGACGGCTCGTCGATCTCGGGCTGGAAGGGCATCAACGAATCCGACATGGTGCTGCTGCCCGACCCGAGCACCGCCTACCTTGATCCGTTCTACGCCGATCCGACGCTGGTGCTGGTCTGCGACATCCTCGACCCGGCCACCATGCAGGGCTACACGCGCGACCCGCGCGGCATCGCCAAGCGCGCCGAGGCCTACCTGAAGTCCAGCGGCGTGGCCGACCTGGCGTTCTTCGGCCCGGAGCCGGAGTTCTTCATCTTCGACTCGGTGCAGTTCGCCAACGAGATGGGCAACACCTTCTTCAAGGTCAATTCCGAGGAAGGCGCTTGGAACAGCGGCAAGAGCTACGACGGCGCCAACAGCGGCTACCGTCCGGGCATCAAGGGCGGCTACTTCCCGGTGCCGCCGACCGATTCGCTGCACGACCTGCGCGCCGAGATGTGCAAGACGCTGGAACAGGTCGGCATCGAGGTCGAAGTGCACCACCATGAAGTCGCCACCGCCGGCCAGTGCGAGATCGGCGCCAAGTTCAACACGCTGGTCAAGAAGGCCGACGAACTGCAGCGCATGAAGTACGTGGTGCGCAACGTCGCCCACCGCAACGGCAAGACCGCGACCTTCATGCCCAAGCCGATCGTCGGCGACAACGGCAGCGGCATGCACGTGCACCAGTCGCTGGCCAAGGGCGGCCAGAACCTGTTCTCCGGCGACGGCTACGGCGGCCTGTCGCAGCTGGCGCTGTGGTACATCGGCGGCATCTTCAAGCACGCCCGCGCCATCAACGCCTTCTCCAACTCGGGCACCAACAGCTACAAGCGCCTGGTGCCGGGCTTCGAGGCCCCGGTGATGCTGGCCTACTCGGCGCGCAACCGGTCCGCGTCGTGCCGCATTCCGTGGGTGGCCAATCCGAAGGCGCGCCGCATCGAGATGCGCTTCCCCGATCCGCTGCAGTCCGGCTACCTGACCTTCACCGCGCTGATGATGGCCGGCCTGGACGGCATCAAGAACCAGATCGATCCGGGCGCTCCGAGCGACAAGGACCTGTACGACCTGCCGCCGGAAGAAGAGAAGAACATCCCGCAGGTCTGCTCCAGCCTGGACCAGGCCCTGGAGGCGCTGGACAAGGACCGCGACTTCCTCAAGGCCGGCGGCGTGATGACCGACGACTTCATCGATGCCTACATCGCGCTGAAGATGCAGGAAGTGACCAAGTTCCGCGCGGCCACGCACCCGCTGGAATACCAGCTGTATTACGCCAACTGATGCCGGCGTACGCGCACATCGCCATGCACGCGGAGGGCCCCGCACCGGCCCTCCGCACCGCAGCGGCAGCGCACTGAGTTCTCGCGGCGATGGCGACGGATCTCCCCTCCCACCCGTCGCCATCGCCGCACCTTATTGGGCGCATCGTCCTGCGATGCGTTCGACCGGTTGGGGAACCGGGGCACCACCCGTCTTCGATTCACGGAGATCGCACCAACGCTGTACCGGGGAAACACAGGAGAGGTCCATGAACCGCAGCTCCCTCCCACGTCATCCGTTCCCGCCGCAGACGACCGCGGCGGGCACGGATGCGGTTCATGCATCGCTCCGCACCGATCACGTGCTCGCGACCAGGGGGTTGCGCGCACCGGTGACCTGAAACCGCCGGCCGGCTCCGGCCGGCCGGTTCCATCCACCATCGGGGTATGCGCATGAAACTGATCACCGCCATCATCCGGCCGTTCAAGCTCGACGAGGTCCGAGAGTCCTTGTCGCAGGCGGGCGTGTCCGGCATCACCGTGACCGAAGTGAAAGGCTTCGGCCGGCAGAAGGGCCACACCGAGCTGTATCGCGGCGCCGAGTACGTCGTCGATTTCCTGCCCAAGATCAAGATCGAGACCGTCGTGACCGACGAGCGACTGGAGGCCGTCATCGAGGCCATCCAGCAGGCCGCCGGCACCGGCAAGATCGGCGACGGCAAGATCTTCGTCACCACCATCGACCAGGTCATCCGCATCCGCACCGGCGAAGTCGGCGCGGACGCGCTCTAACACTCGGAGCCCCCACATGAAGACTCGACTGTTGTCCGGGTGGAAGACCCGTGCGCACGTGCTGTGCCTGGCCGCGCTGTGCGGCCTGATGACCCTGGGCGTGGCGGCGACCGCCATCGCGCAGGACCCCGCGCCGCCCGCGGCGGAAGCGACCGCCGAAGCCGCACCCGCCGCTGAAGCGGTCACCGAAACGGTCGTCGAGACGGTGACCGAAGCGCCTGCGCCCGAAGCGGCGCCGGCCGAAGAAGCCGCTGCCGAACCGACCGTCGACAAGGGCGACGTGGCGTGGATGCTGACCTCCACGCTGCTGGTGCTGCTGATGGTGGTGCCGGGCCTGGCGCTGTTCTACGGCGGCATGGTGCGGGCCAAGAACGTGCTGTCCGTGCTGGTGCAGGTCATCACCGTGTTCTCGCTGCTGGTGGTGCTGTGGATCGTCTACGGCTACAGCCTGGCGTTCTCGGGCGAGGGCGCGTGGCTCGGCAACCTGGACAAGCTGTTCCTGACGGGCGTGACGCCGGAAACGCTGGCGGCCACGTTCACCGATGGCGTCAGCCTGCCGGAGTACGTGTTCATTGCGTTCCAGTCGACGTTCGCCGGCATCACCGGCGCGCTGATCGTCGGCGCGTTCGCCGAGCGCATCAAGTTCGCCGCGGTCATCCTGTTCTCGGTCATCTGGTTCACCTTCGGCTACCTGCCGATCGCGCACATCGTGTGGGCCACCGGTGGCTACCTGTTCGAGCTGGGCGCGCTGGATTTCGCCGGCGGCACCGTGGTGCACATCAACGCGGGCGTGGCCGGCCTGATCGGCGCTTACTTCGTCGGCAAGCGCCTGGGCTACGGCCAGACCGCGCTGAAGCCGCACAATGTGACCCTGACGTATGTCGGCGCCTCGCTGCTGTGGGTGGGCTGGTTCGGCTTCAATGCCGGTTCCAACCTGGAGGCGAATGCGGGCGCCGCCCTGGCCTTCATCAACACGCTGGTCGCCACCGCCGCCGCGGTCATCGCGTGGGCGCTGACCGAGAAGATCTTCAAGGGCAAGTCGTCCGCGCTGGGAGTCGCCTCGGGTGCGGTGGCCGGCCTGGTCGGCATCACCCCGGCCGCCGGCCTGGTGGGTCCGTTCGGTGCGGTGGCCATCGGCTTCATCGCCGGCGTGGTCTGCGTGTGGGGTGTCACCGGCCTGAAGCGGCTGTTGAAGGTCGACGACACCGCCGACGTGTTCGGCGTGCATGCGGTGGGCGGCATCGTCGGCGCCCTCCTGACCGGCGTGTTCCATGCGCCGTCACTGGGCGGCACCGGCGGCGAGGACTTCGACATGGTGGCGCAGGTCATCAAGCAGGCCACCGGCGTGGGCCTGACCATCGTCTGGATCGGCGTGGTGTCGGTGGTCGGCTTCCTGATCGCCAAGCTCGTGTTCGGCCTGCGCGTGGCCGAGGATGCCGAGCGCGAGGGCCTGGACATCGCCTCGCACGGCGAATCGGCCTACGAGGCCTGAGGGATTGCCGGGGACGGCTTTGCACTAAACTGGTGCAATGTCGTCTCCGGCCCCGTCCCCGATGCGTTTCGAACCCACCACCGACGCGCTGAGCACGCCGGTGGCCTGGGCGGATGCCGCCGGCCTGATCCGCGGCGTGAACCCTGCCTTCGCCCGCTGGCTGGGCGTCAGTACCCGCCGCCTGATCGGGCAACCGCTGGCGGCCCTGGAGATCGAAGGCGACGCCATGGCGCGGTTCCTGGACAACACCGACCGCGATGTCCTGCGGTTGCACCGGCTGGCGCTGGGCATGCCCGGCGAGTCGCCGTGCTTCGCCGAAGGCTGGCTGTCGCGGCTGGACGGCGGCGGCTGGCTGCTGGAAGCGCACCCGGTGGACGAGTTCCCCGCACTGGATCCCACCCAGGCCCTGCCGAACGCACTGAGCGCGGCGCTGAAGGGGCTGGCGCACGAACTGCGCAACCCGCTCGCCGGCCTGAAGGGCGCCGCGCAGCTGCTGGCGCGCCGGGCCGCGCACCGCAACGACAACGACGACGAGCGCGAGCTGATCGAGCTGATCGAATCCGAGATCAACCGCCTCAACACCCTGCTGGAACAGCTGCTGTCGCCCTCGCCGCAGCGGCCGCATGCGCTGCTGAACATCCACACCGTGCTGGAGCGCGTGCTGCGCCTGGCCGAGAACGAGGGCGGCTGGTCGGTGCGCCTGCAGCGCGACTACGACCCCAGCCTGCCGGAGCTGTCCGGCGACGCCGACCGCCTGACCCAGGCGGTCTGGAACCTGGTGCGCAACGCCCTGCAGGCGGGTGCGGCCAACATCATCCTGCGCACCCGGGTCGAACACGGGTCGCGCATCCACGACCACCTGCACGCGATGGCGCTGCGGCTGGAGATCGTCGACGACGGCCGCGGCGTCCCCGAAGCGCTCGCCGAGCACCTGTTCCTGCCGCTGGTCAGCGGCCGCGCCGAAGGCAGCGGCCTGGGTCTGGCGCTGTCGCAGCAGGTCGCGCGCGAACACCGGGGGTCGCTGACCTACCGCTCGCGCCCCGGCCACACGGTCTTCACCCTGCTGCTGCCGCAATCGCCGCACGACACCGACGAGGAACGTCATGTCCACTGATCGCCTGACCGTCACCACGGCCGCCGACGCACGCCGCATCTGGGTGGTCGACGACGACCGCTCGGTGCGCTTCGTGCTGGCCACCGCCCTTCGTGATGCGGGATACACGGTGGACGGCTTCGACAGCGCCGCCGCCGCCCTGAGCGCGCTCGGCGCACGCGGCGCGCCCGACCTGCTGTTCACCGATGTCCGCATGCCCGGTGACGACGGCCTGGTGCTGCTGGACAAGCTCAAGGCCACGCATCCGCAGCTGCCGGTCATCGTGATGTCGGCCTACACCGATGTCGCCAGCACGGCCGGCGCCTTCCGCGGCGGCGCGCACGAATTCCTGTCCAAACCGTTCGACCTCGACGATGCGGTGGCGCTGGCCGCGCGCACGCTGCCGGATGCGGAAGAAGCCGCCGAGGCGGCGCAGGAGAGCGACGCGACGCCCACGCCGCAACTGATCGGCGACACGCCGGCCATGCGCGCGCTGTTCCGTGCGATCGGCCGCCTGGCGCAGGCGCCACTGTCGGTGCTGGTCACCGGCGAGACGGGCACCGGCAAGGAACTGGTCGCGCACGCGCTGCACCACGAGTCGCCGCGATCGCGAAAACCGTTCGTGGCCCTGAACACGGCCGCCATCCCGTCCGAGCTGCTGGAGAGCGAGCTGTTCGGCCATGAAGCCGGCGCGTTCACCGGCGCGCAGAAGCGCCATATCGGCCGCTTCGAGCAGGCCGACGGCGGCACGCTGTTCCTCGACGAGATCGGCGATATGCCGCTGCCGCTGCAGACGCGCCTGCTGCGGGTGCTGGCCGAGGGCGAGTTCTTCCGTGTCGGCGGACGCGAACTGATCCGCGTGGACGTGCGCGTGATCGCCGCCACCCACCAGGACCTCGACGGCCTGGTCGCCGAAGGCCGCTTCCGCGCCGACCTGCTGCACCGGCTCAACGTGGTCCGCCTGCAGCTGCCGCCGCTGCGCGAGCGTCGCGCCGACGTGCCGCAGCTGGCCGAGAACTTCCTCGCCATGGCCACGCGCAAGCTGGATATCGCGCCCAAGCGTTTCAGCAATCCGGCGCTGGACCTGCTGCAGGCCCACGACTGGCCGGGCAACGTGCGCGAGCTGGAAAACGTCTGCTGGCGGCTGGCGGCGCTGGCGCCGGCCGACGTCATCAACACCACCGACCTGCAGGGCGCGCTGTCGCATGCGCCCATCGCCGGCGGCCGCGGCGAGTGGGACCATGCGCTCGGCGAATGGGCGCGCCGGCGCCTGCTGGAAGGCGCGGAGTCGCTGCATGCGGAAGCGCGCGAGCGGCTCGACCGCACCCTGCTGGAAGTGGCGCTGGAGCTGACCCATGGCCGCCGCGCCGAAGCCGCGGCCAAGCTCGGCGTGGGACGGAACACGGTGACGCGCAAGCTCGGGCCGGGCCGCAAACGCGCCTGAGCGGGGGCGCCGGCTTTCATTGAACGTGAAGGTAGCGCTGGTTACGGTAGCGGGCCACGACCTGCACCCGGAGCTTCCCATGCGCATTGCCCTGCTGGCCGCCGCGACGGCCCTCACGCTCGCCGCCTGCGGCACCACGCCCGCTCCGTCATCGTCGTCGCCAACCGCCACGACCGTCGTGCCCACCACCAGCACCGCCAAGCAGGCGGTCGCCGTGCTGGCCTCAGCGTCCGGCAGTCTCGTCAGCGGCAGCGTCACCCTCACGCAGATGGGCAAGGGCCTGCACCTGACCGGTGAAGTCGGTGGCCTGCCCGCCAACGGCACGCATGCGTTCCACATCCATGAGAAGGGCGACTGCAGCGCCGCCGACGCCAGCAGCGCCGGCCCGCACTTCAACCCGTTCAACGCCGCGCACGGCAAGGCCGGCAGCGGCGCGCACCACGCCGGCGACATGAACAACCTCACCGCCAATGCGGATGGCGTGGCGAAGGTCGACGCACACATTGAAGGCGTCACGCTCGGCGGTGGTGCCGTCAACGATGTCGCCGGCCGTGCCCTGATCGTGCACGCCGCGCCGGACGATTACGCCAGCCAGCCGGCCGGCAACGCCGGCGCGCGCGTGGCCTGCGGCATCATCAAGGTCACCCAGTAATACCCAAGACCGTAGCGTGCGCCGCGCGCACGACCGCACGATGTGTCGTTCAAGTGGTCGTGCGCATAGCGCGCGCTACGACTGCAGGGTTTCCCGTGCGTCGGTCTTGCCCGGGCAATGCGCGAAGGTCACCGGGATGCCATGCGCTTCCAGCACGGCGGCGATCTGCTGCTGGCGCGCCTGGAAGTGCTGGTAGGCGCGCTCCAGGCGTTCGTCGGTGGCCTCCTGCGGCGCATAACGCGCGCGCCAGGCGGCCGGCTCGAACAGGGCGATGTGCACTTCCCCGTTCGCGTAACGCAGCAGGGGCTCCGGCGGCGCATCCAGCCACTGCTCGTCGGTCGGCGCCATCAGGGCGGTTTCGATGACCGGCCACAGCGCGCCGAGGCCGCCGTGCTCGTACTGCATGGCGGTCATGGCCGCCAGATCGTGCAGGGTCATGTAGCGCGCGTGCTCGATCTGCGCGCCGAACGCGGTCTGCGCGAGCAGCGCGGTATCGGCCTGGGCCATGCCGGTTTCCAGCAGGACGGCTTCCAGCCGTTCGCCGACGGCGTCGACCGTCGCGTCGTCGCCGGTCAGCAGGAATGGGACCACGCGCAGCAGCCCGCCACGCAGGCCCTCGTCCGCCTGCAGCGGCAGTGGAACACCACCCTGTTCGTCCGCGCCGAACGCGATCAGGCGTGCGCCCTCGCCGCGGCCGGGCGCGCGCTGGTGCAGCTCGCGCAGCCGCTGGTGCAGCGACCAGCCGGGGCGCAGCGCCTCGGCCGGGTCGAAATGCGCCGCGGCCAGGACGAGATCCAGATCGCGGACCTGGGAGGCGTGTGCAGCGAGGTCGCGACCGAGCTTGTCCGCCAGCTCGCTGGCCTCGGCCGCCCCGAGCGCCGCGCGCTGCGGCGCATGGCCGGCGGCCAGTTCCAGGGCCATCACGCCCATGACGACAGGGCCGGTTGGGGATCGAGTCATGTCAGCGGTTGGAGGCGATGGAGGGGCGCATTACACTCCCCCATTATGCCTGCCGTACGCAGGCGCATCTTCACCCTCCCGTCATCGCCATCCGTACCGAGGTCCCCATGCCCGCTCCCCGTCCCGTCGCCATCCTCGGCGGCGTCCGCATTCCGTTCTGCCGCCAGAACACGGCCTACGCGGATGTGGGGAACCTGGGCATGTCGGTGCGCACGCTGGGCGCCCTGGTCGAACGCTTCGGCCTGCACGGCCAGCAGCTGGGCGAAGTGGCCATGGGCGCGGTGATCAAGCATTCGTCCGACTGGAACCTGGGCCGCGAAGCCGCGTTGTCGTCGGGCCTGTCGCCGCTGACCCCGGGCATCACCCTGCAGCGCGCCTGCGGCACCAGCCTCGACACGATCATCCACATCGGCAACAAGATCGCGCTGGGCCAGATCGAGTCCGGCATCGGCGGCGGTTCCGACACCACCTCCGAGGTGCCGATCGTCTACGGCAAGAAGCTGCGCGCGCGCCTGCTGGCCGCCAACCGCGCCAAGACCACGCAGGACAAGATCAAGGCGCTGGTCAGCGGCTTCAGGTTCGGCGAGCTGAAGCCCGAGTTTCCCGGCGTGGCCGAGCCGCGCACCGGCAAGAGCATGGGCGAGCACTGCGAGGACATGGCGAAGGAGTGGAGCATCTCGCGCGATTCGCAGGACGAACTGGCGGTGGCCTCGCACAAGAAGCTGGCCGCCGCCTACGAGCGCGGCTTCTTCGACGACCTGATCGCGCCGTTCCGCGGCCTGGAGCGCGACAACATCCTGCGTCCCGACACCTCGCTGGAAAAGCTCGCCACGCTGAAGCCGGCGTTCGACAAGACCTCCGGCCGCGGCACCCTGACCGCGGCCAACTCCACGCCGCTGACCGACGGCGCGGCCGCCGTGTTGTTGGCCAGCGACGAGTGGGCCAGGGCACACGGCCACGAGCCGCTCGCCTACCTCAAGGATGCGCAGGTATCCGCCGTCGACTTCGTCCATGGCGAAGGCCTGCTGATGGCGCCGACGGTCGCCGTGCCGGAAATGCTCAAGCGCCACGGTCTGACGCTGCAGGACTTCGACATCTACGAGATCCACGAAGCCTTCGCCGCGCAGGTGCTGTGCACGCTGCGCGCATGGGAGAGCGAGGACTACTGCCGCAACCGCCTGGGCCTGGACGCGCCGCTCGGCAAAATCGATCCGGCCAAGATGAACCCGAACGGCTCCTCGCTGGCGACGGGCCATCCCTTCGCCGCTACCGGTGCGCGCATCGTCGCGACCGTGGCCAAGGAACTGAAGCAGCGCGGCGGTGGCCGCGCGCTGGTGTCCATCTGCACCGCCGGTGGGATGGGCGTGGTGGCGATCATCGAGCGTTAGTATCGTTTGATTGTTTGGCAAGGAGGCTGCATGCCGGTTCCGACCTACGATCAATTGATGTTGCCTCTCCTGAGGTTGGCGGCTGCCCGGCTCGCAAACGACCTACCAACCGCCGAGAGGCTGTTGGGCGACGAGTTTGGGCTGACCTCGGAAGAGCGCACGACAATGCTGCCGAGCGGTCAGCAGACGGCGCTCAGAAACAGGACAGGCTGGGCCAGTTTCTATCTGATGAAAGCGGGCTTGCTGGCCAAGCCGAAACGAGGGTACTTCGAGATCACCGAGCGAGGTCGCGAAGTACTTAAAGCACCGCCTGTCAGTATCGACAAGACGTTCCTTGCGAGCTTCCCGGAGTTCAGGGAATTCCTGATGGGATCCCCGGAGCAGTCGGTCGCGAATGTCACCCAGGTGTTGTCCCAGTCGACGGCAACAGACCAAGTGACGCCGGATGAGGCGTTACAGGGCGCTTATCAACAGTTGCGAAGCGAGCTCGCATCGCAAGTCCTTGAGCGGCTGCTGCAAGCCAACCCCGAGTTCTTTGAGCAGATTGTTGTGGAGTTGCTGGTCGCCATGGGATACGGCGGATCCAGGCGGGACGCGGGAGAGCGTATCGGGCGATCCGGTGATGGCGGGATCGATGGCATCATCAAGGAGGATCGTCTGGGCCTGGACGTGATTTACCTGCAGGCCAAACGCTGGCAAGGAACCGTCGGCCGTCCCGAGATCCAGAAGTTCGTCGGCGCGCTGCATGGTCAGCGCGCGCGAAAAGGCGTCTTCATGACGACCAGCGCTTTCTCCGCAGAAGCCAGGGACTACGTCTCGCACATCGACGTCAAAGTGGTGCTTCTGGACGGCATCCAGATTGCCAGTCTGATGATCGATCATGGCGTCGGTGTAACACCCGTGGCGACCTACGTGGTGAAGCGTCTGGATTCGGACTATTTTGAAGAAGTCTAGATCCCTGGCTTTGCGGAGCCTATTCGATCACCTCAACCCGAGCAGCCGGATTCTGTGTGGGTCATCTGGCAGGCGTCTGCACCCCCGCACTCCCCACCCCATGCCGACGGCCTTCGCTCACCGCCGTCACCGTGCCGTCCGCATTGAACACCAACGCGTTCGCCGCACCGATGTCCTCTGCCTGCGCTGACCAGCGTTGCCCGCGCGCCATCAGCGCCTTCGCCTGTTCGCTGTCCGAGTAGCCCGGCTCGATGTCGGTGGCCGCGCTGTTGCGCTGTGAGAGCCGCGGCGCGTCGATGGCCTGGTCCATCGGCATGCCGAGATCGATGTAGTTGACGATGGTCTGCAGCACGGTGGTGATGATGGTGGAGCCGCCGGGACTGCCGATCGAGAACGCGGGCTTGCCGTCCTTCAGCGCGATCGTCGGCGTCATGCTGCTGCGCGGGCGCTTGCCGGCTTCGGGCACGTTCGGGTGTGGGCCGGTGAAATCGAAGTCGGTCAGTTCGTTGTTGAGCAGGAAGCCGTAGCCCGGCACCACCATGCCGCTGCCGCCCCAGTCCTCGATGGTGAAGGTGTAGGCGACGACGTTGCCCTCCTTGTCGGAGACGGTGAGGTGCGTGGTATGCGCGCTTTCCGGCTGCAGCGTGCGCGGTGCCGGACGCAGTGGAGGACTGGGATCGTGCTGGAACGGGTAGGGGTCGCCGGCCAACACGACGCCTGACGCGGCCCGGTTCGGATCGATCAGCGCGCGGCGTTGTGCGGCGTAGTCCTTGCTCAGCAGGCCCGCGACGGGTGCGTCGACATATTCGGCATCGGCCAGGTAGGCATCGCGGTCGGCGAAGGCCAGTCGGCTGGCTTCCAGGTACAGGTGCTCGACCTCTGCGCGTGGCAGCGATGCGAGGTCGTAGCCTTCCAGGAGGTTCAAGGCCTCGAACACGGTCACGCCGCCGCTGCTCGGCAGCGGCATGCCGTAGAGCTCGTAACCGCGGTAGGTCGAACGCACCGGCAGGCGCACGCGCGCATCGTAGTTGGCCAGGTCCGCCAGCGTCATGCGGCCGCCGCGCACCGAGACGCCGCGCGCGGTCGGTGGGCGGTTGACCGTGTCGACGATCGCGTTGGCCAGCGGACCCTGGTAGAACGCGTCCACGCCGCCGCTCGCGAGCAGGCGATACGTGCGTGCGAGATCCGGATTGCGAAGCATCGCGCCGGCCGGAATCGCCTTGCCATCGCGCAGGTACAGCGCGGCCGTGGCGGGGAAGCGGGCGAACTTGGCTTCATTGCGCGCGACCAGCCCCGAGAAGTTCGCATCGACGCGGAAGCCGCGTTCGGCTACGTCGATGGCCGGGGCAAGGACCTGCGCGAACGGCAGGGTGCCGTAGCGCTGCAGTGCCTCATGCCAGCCGCGCACGGTGCCGGGCACGCCGACGGACGGGCCGCTGGCGACGGCCGTGTCGTAGTCGATCTCCTTGCCGCCTTCGACGAACAGGGTCGGCTGCGTGGACGCCGGCGCCGTCTCGCGATGATCGAGGGTGATCACGCGCCGGTCCTTCGCCAGATACACCACCATGAAACCGCCACCGCCGATGCCGCAGCTGAAAGGATCGGTGACGCCGAGCGTGGCGGCAGCCGCCACGGCGGCATCCACCGCGTTGCCGCCCTGGTCGAGAATGGTGATCGCCGACTGCGTGGCCTGTTCGCTGATCGTGGCGGCCGCGCCTCCCGTTCCCCGGGCCACCGGCGTCTTCGCGTGCAAGGTGACCGCGAACAGCAGAACCAGCAGCGGCCAGAGGCGCAGGCGTCGGATCATGATCGGTCACCGGAGAGGGGATATCCGGATTGTCACACGCGTCCCCGGGTCATGCCGGGTCAGCGCAGGTGGCCTGCCTGAAGCGCGCGGAACCCGCCAGATGCGCGGCACAGCGTCCGGATCGCGCCGCTGGAGCGAGCGCGCGGCTGCCATCGCCGTCACTCCTTCAGCCGTGGCAGCCCATGCGCGTCGCGCTCTTCGACGACGGCGGCGTCATGGATCTCCTGCCGCATGTCGCGCACCGGCAGTTTCACCGGCAGGTCGCCGCGCGCGGCCCTGACGGCGTTGGCGTGGCATTGCTGGGCCGATGCGGTGTCGCCGGCTTCGTTGAAGCCGATCGCCAGTTCTTCCCACGCCTCCGCCCCTGCGCCCTGGGCAACCGCGCGATGCAGGAATTCCTGTGCCGCCGTCCACTGACCCTGCTGGCGCGCCAGTCGGCCCAGCGTCACCAGCAGCGCCGGACTCGAAGGATGCGCGTGCAGCCAATGCTGGGCGCTGGCGCGGCGGGAATCCAGCTTGCCGACCGGCAGTCGGCCGTACAGCGCCACTAGATTTTCGTCCCAGCGCGATTCCAGCGCCTGTTCGATGCTGCGCGTGGCCGCATCCTCCCAGCGTAGCGCCGCGGCGCGTTCGGCATAGGCGGCCACCACCGACGGCTGCAGGCGCAGCGGCTTGGTGAGGACTTCCCAGCGCTCGGCCAACACGTTGGGATCGGCCGCTTCGCGGAGCGACTGCTCGGCCAGGCGTACTTCCAGGGCATCGAACGCGGCGGGGGCGAGGGCCTGCTGCTGTTTCAGAGCGCCCAGCAGTCCGTAGGCCTCGCCTGCGCGCGCGGTGCCGGCCAACGCGTCCGCGCGCAACGCCAGGCCGCGCGGCGGCAGTGGTTGCACCTCGGCCGCATCCAGCACGGCCAGCGCCTCCTGCGGGCGGCCGGCGTCGATTGCGATCTGCGCCGCGGTGATCGCATGCGCCTGGACGGAGCGCTCGCGCAGGGCGAGCAGATGTCGCTGCACCGCTGCGTCATCGTCGCGGGCCTGGGCGGCGCGGACGGCGGCAGCGCGTGCGACGGTGCCGACCTCGGCATCCTCCGACGCGCGCTCCAGCAGTTTCTCGGCTTTCTGCCAGTAGCCGGCGTGCAGCGCATCCAGGCCATCGATGAGGCGTGCGCGCGCCTGCTTGCGGCGATGGCGACTCCAGGCGCGGAACGGCAGGCTCAGCAGGCGCCAGGCGATCCACAGTGCCGCCGCCACCAGCACCAGCGAAAGCAGGGCGCGCGGAACATTGGTGTGCAGGTCGTAACCGCCGAGCCGGACGAACACCTCGCCCAGGTCGCGATCGGTCGCCGCCATCCATTGCGCGGCCAGCACGCCGGCCAGCAGCAGCAACAACAGCATCACGACGGTACGGAATGGCTTCATGGCGCGACCTCCGGTGTATCCGAGGATGGCGTCGGCACCTGCAGCCTCAGGCCCGCACCACGCAGCGCACGCAACTGCTGCAGCGTGCTGCCCAGTTCCGTGGGGCGAGGCGCCGACACCGCCTGCAATGTGCGCAACTGCGCGTGAACCTGCCGTCGTTCGGGTGAATTCGGCCACAACCGCGGCAGCCAGCCGTCGATGCGCGCCAGGGCCGCGCGCCAGGCCGCCTCGTCGTTGCGTTCCAGCGCGGCGCGCGCCAGGCTGATCTCGACCTGCAGCGCCGTCTCGGCCGTCGTGCGCGCGTCGGGCGCCACCAGCGTGGTGTCGCGCGTGGGACGCACATCGACCAGCGGCGCCAGCCAGCGCTGCCAGGTCGGCCGGGCGGTGGCATCGGCGGCCGGGGATGTATCGCGGGGCAGACCGGACAACGCCGCGGCGATGGCGTCCAGGCGTTTCGCTGCGGCGGCCTGCGGTCCCTCTCCCAGCGCGTCGAGCGCACTGCGTTCCTGCGCCAGCGCCTGCTTGAGATTGAGCAGGCGATGGTCGTCGATGCCGTCCAGCGCGCCGGCCGCCAGCGCGTAGGCACGACGCGCGCCGGCGACGTCGTGGGCGATGTCCAGGCGCTGCGCCGCCAGCGAGAGCAGCAGTTCCACTTCGTCCAGCCGCAGCGCCTGCGCGCCGTGGCGGGTGGGGTCGGAAAGTTTGGCGACGCTCTCTTCCAGCAGGGCGCCGCGCTGGCCGAGGCCGAGCACTTCGTCGCGCAGCACGCGGTTGGTCGCGGCGGCGTCGAGCAGGCGTTGCGCCTGCGCGCGCTGGTCGCGACGCAGCGCCTCGGTACGGGATTCCAGCGCGTCGAGGCGCTGTTCCGCCGCCGATTGCATCGATTGCGCCTGCGCACTGCGTGCCTGCCACCACGCCCAGCCCCGCCAGGTGCCGATGGCGACGACGATCAACGCCAGCGCGACGAACGCAAGGCGTGCCCGATGGTCGGCGCGGGGCGGAGAAGCGGACTGGTCGTTCACAGGCGTCCTTGGCGACAGGCAAAACGTGATGGGTGCCGCAGATGCTACCGGATGCCGGCGGGTCCGATCGTGCACGCCGCCTTCATCAGCTGCGCGGGGCGGGGGCCGTCGGCGAGCACGACACGCGCGAAGCCGGCTTCGTCCGCTGCCCGCGCCAGGCGTTCGCTCGCGGCGACGACCGGCATCGTCCTGAGGCGTACGGCCAGCGGCGCGCTGAGCTGCGACAGGACTTCGTGCAGGGCACCGCCGCTGCTGAGCAGCAGGCAGGCGGGCGCCTGCAGGGCCGCGAGCGCCGCCAGCGCGGGAGCGGCCAGCGGAATCGGCTCGCGCCGGTACACCTCGGCGCGTTGCACGCGCGCGCCACGGGCTTCGAGCGTCGGCACCAGCAGATTGCGGCCGTCCGGCGCGGTGACGAACCCCAGTCGCTGGCCACGGATCGCGGCCAGCGGCGGCAGCGCGAGCAGGCCTTCGCTGTCCATGCGACGGGGAAACCCCACGTCGTCGATGCCGCAACGACGCAGGGCCGCCGCCGTGCCCGCACCCACCGTCAGCCAGGTCTGCCCGGCGCCCGCCCGCAGGGGCTGCAGTGCGTGCGCGGCGGACACGGCCGCCGGGCTGGTGAAGACGACGATCGGACACGCGAGCGCATCGCGCAGGGCGCGCCGGGTGCCATCGTCGTCGCAGCGACGGATGCGCCATGGCGACAGCGCCAGCAGGCCCGCCCCGTGTCGCCGCGCGGCGCGCCTCAGCGCATCGTGCCCGCCCTGGGGCCGCAACGAGATGACGTACCATGCCGGCGGCGTTGGATGTCCCATACGCGGATTATGAGCGATGAGCCCGGAGCAAGCCCTGCAGGAACTGCGTGACTACTGTCGCGGCATGCCGCCGGTGGCGGCGATGCGCGTGGAGGTCGACGGTTTCCACGACGACGCCCTGCGACTGACCGCGCCGCTGTCCGCCAACGTCAACGACAAAGGCAATGCCTTCGGCGGCAGCCTGACCTCGCTGATGACCGTGGCGGGCTGGGGCCTGGTGACGCTGAAGCTGCGGCTCGCCGGACTGAAGGCGGAGGTCTACGTGGCCGACAGTCAGATCCGCTATCTGGCACCCCTCTACGGCGACCTGGTCGCCGAGGCCCGGTTCGCCGAGGGCCAGTCGCTGGAGGCCTTCGTCGACACGCTGGTGCAGCGCGGTCGGGCCCGCATCCAGGTGGACGCGTACGTCCGCCTGCCTGAAGGCGGCATGGCGACCACGCTGAGCGGACGCTTCGTGGCCATCGCGAAGCGGTAGCATGGGGCCATGACGAAGGGGACGCGCATGCATCGGATCGGAACGTGGCTGCTGGCGATGGGCCTGTTGGCGGTGCTGGTACCGGCAGCGGCGCAGAGCCGGCTGCAGCGCGGCAAGCTGCAGCCGATGCAGGATGCCTACGCCGCCGCGATCCGCTGGGGCGACTTCGAGACCGCCTGGCAGCTGGTCGACCCGGCCTACCAGGCCGAGCACCCGATGACCGAGCTGGAGTTCGAGCGTTACCAGCAGGTGCAGATCTCCGGCTACCGCGACCTGACCACAGGCAGTGGCCCGGACGGCACGGTCGAACGGGTCATCGAGCTGCGCGTCATCAACAAGCACACCATGGCCGAGCGCACGATGCGCTACCGCGAACGCTGGCGCTGGGACCCCGAAGCCAAGCGGTGGTGGCTGGTCGTGGGCCTGCCGGACCTGTGGAACGGCGAGTAGCCGTCCGGCGCCCCCTCGGCGTCCTGTGCGACAATCGCCGCCCGCTCGAAGATCGCCCGCCCTGTGAATTTCGAAGAAGTCCTGGCTTTCGCCACCCGTTCTCCCTACAACCAGATCCTGTCGCTCGGCCTGGTGGCCCTGACGGTCGGCATCGTCTACACCGAAGTCGCGCGCCTGTTCCGGGGCTACAAGGTGCTGCGCCCCGCCGAGCTGACCCACCTGGTCAACAGCGAAAACGCCCTGGTCATCGACCTGTCGGCGAGCAACGACTTCGAAAAGGGCCACATCGCCGGCAGCCGCAACGTGCTGCCCAGCGCGTTCGACCCGGAAGGCAAGCTGCTGGCCGGGGCCAGGTCCCAGCCGGTGGTGCTGGTCTGCCGCACCGGGCAGGCGTCCGGCGCCGCCGCCAAGCGGCTGAAGAAGGCCGGCTTCGAAAAGGTTTACGTGCTGGAAGGCGGCATCGCCGCCTGGCAGCAGGCCGACCTGCCGCTGATCAAGGGCCGCTGAGCCCCCGGGTGGCCGCGGACCCGCCCTTGAAGCGGGCCCCGCGTGTCGCCATGACATACTTTCCATTCACCGCCGCAATCCAGATTCCGGAGTCAAAGAAATGTCCGACGAGACCACCAACGGCGCGGTTGCGCCTGCCGCCGAAGCCGCTGGCCCCGCTTTCACTGTCGAGAAGATCTACGTCAAGGACGTTTCCTTCGAAGCCCCGGGCGCGCCGGCCGTGTTCGCCGAGAACGTGCAGCCGGAACTGCAGCTCAACCTCAACCAGCGCGTGCAGCGCCTGGGCGAGAACGCGTTTGAAGTGGTGCTGGGCGTGACCCTGACCTGCAAGGCCGGCGACAAGACCGCTTACGTGGCGGAAGTGCAGCAGGCCGGCATCTTCGGCCTGATCGGGCTGGAGCCGCAGGCCGTCGACGTGCTGCTCGGCACGCAGTGCCCGAACATCCTGTTCCCGTACGTGCGCCAGCTGGTCAGCGACCTGGTGCAGGCCGGCGGCTTCCCGCCGTTCTTCCTGCAGCCGATCAACTTCGAAGCGCTGTACGCCGAGTCGCTGCGCCAGCGCGCCAACCAGGGTGGCGACGCCAGCCTGGCCAACTCGGAACCGGCCGGCAACGCCTGATCGCCGGTGCGTGGTCCTGTCAGGGCGGCGCTGCCGCACACAGGGGTGACGGATGTCTGACCCGAAATCCGCCGATGTCCTGAAGATCGCGGTGCTGGGCGCCGGATCCTGGGGCACCGCCCTGGCCGCGCTGATGGCGCGGCACGGGCACCAGGTGACGTTGTGGGGTCGCGACCCGGTGGTCGCGGCCGCCATCGACGGCCAGCACGAAAACACCCGCTACCTGCCCGGCATCCCGTTGCCGGACAGCCTGCGCGCCACCACCGACCTGGCCGCATCGCTCGCCGATGCCGACCAGGTGCTGGTGGTCGTGCCGTCCCATGCCTTCACCGAAACCCTGCGCAAGCTCGCGCCGCTGCGCCCGGCCAGGGCCGGCGTGGCGTGGGCGACGAAAGGCTTCGAAACCGGCTCCGGCCGCTTCCTGCACGAGGTCGCCGAGGAAGTCCTCGGCCCCGACGTGCCGATCGCCGTGGTGACCGGCCCTTCCTTCGCCAAGGAAGTGGCGCTGGGGCTGCCCACCGCGGTGACCGTGCACGGCGCGGACCCGGTGTTCGCGCAGGCGGTGGCCGACGTGATGCATGGCCCGGCGTTCCGCGCCTACACGGGCGATGACATGGTCGGCGCCGAACTCGGTGGCGCCATGAAGAATGTGCTGGCCGTGGCCACCGGCGTGGCCGACGGCATGCAACTGGGCCTCAACGCCCGCGCCGGCCTGATCACGCGCGGACTCAACGAGATGCTGCGCCTGTCCGCCGCCATCGGTGCCAAGCCGGAGACCCTGATGGGCCTGGCCGGCCTGGGCGATCTGGTGCTGACCTGCACCGGCGACCTGTCGCGTAACCGCCGCCTGGGCCTTGCGCTCGGTCGCGGCCAGTCGCTGCAGGATGCGGTGCGCGACATCGGCCAGGTGGTCGAATCGGTGCAGACGGCTGACGAAGTCATGCGCCAGGCGGACCGCCACGGCATCGACCTGCCGATCTCCAGTGCCGTACGCGCCGTGCTGCACGGTGACCTGACCCCGCGCGATGGCTTGCAGCATCTGCTGGCCCGCGAACAGAAGCCGGAGTACCCCGAGACGCTGTTCAAGTAGGACGCGTCCGTATGCGAACAGACGAGCCCGGCGATGCCGGGCTCTTTTGCGCCCGTCATCCGGCCAAAGAAAAGCCCGGCCACGAGGGCCGGGCTTGGGGTGCGACGCGGGGAGAGAGGGGACGCGTCGCGGGGGAGAGCGCCTTGCGGATTACCAGGTGAAACGCGGGCCGACGAACCACTGGGTGTCGTTGTCGGCGAACTTGACGTCGCCGCTCAGGCCCCAGTTCTGGTTGAACTTCACCTGGGCGCCGAGGCGGCCGTAGAAGTCACCGTCGAAGTCGCTGCCGTCTTCGTAGCCGACGGTCGCATAGCCCTCGAACTTCGGCGCGATCGCACCACGCACGCCGACTTCGGCGCTGTAGCCGTTCAGATGGTCGCCCGGCACCTTGTAACGCTCATAGGCCACGCGCGTGATCAGATCCGCGCGCTGGCTGATCTCATGGTTGTAGCCCAGGCCGAACCGGTAGTTGTCGATGTCGACGTTGGTGTTGTCGAACTCCTGGGTGGTGTAGTCGCCGAACAGATGGAAGTTCGGCGCGATCGCGACCGAACCCTTCACGCCCCAGCCATCGGCATCCGGCAGGCCATCGCTGAGGTTGGAGGCGACGTAGCCGCCTTCCACGTAGTTGTAGGAAACGCCTTCGGCCGCCGAAGCGGCAAACGGAGCGGCGGCCAGCAGGGTCAGGGCAAGCAAGGACTTCTTCATGGGACGTGTTTCTCTCTTGTTGTTGTGTGTCCGCAGCCTCGCGGGAAGCGGCGGTGGGCGAAGTATCCGCCTCGCCTCACAACACCTCCTGAATATCAAACTGACCGGTACATAAATTCAGCGCGGACAGGGGAACTTCTGGCACACGCGTGATGACCGTCGCCATTGACGCATGACGCGTGTCCGCTTTTTCTATCGGATAGCGAGTCGAAGAAAAAAGCGGATGGATTCCGCGGCGCGTGGATACGCGCAGGCTTTTTCCGGGCGTCAGGAGATACTCGATGATGGAAGAACGGAGCTGGGAGCAGGGGATCGGCGCCGGCGATGCCGAGATGATCGATTCGTTCGCGGTGGTGCAGCTGGACCAGGCGCGCTGGGACGCGATCGTCGCGACGCTGCCGCGGCTGGTGCGTGCGCGTGCCGTCAATGGTGAGCGCACGCGGGCGTTTCTTGAGGCGGTGCTGTGGGTGGCGGTGACCCGGCAGCCGTGGGGGCGCCTGCCGCGCATGTGGGGTCCGTGGCACAGCGTCTATGTCCGTTTCACCCGCTGGGCGCAGGACGGTATCTGGGATGAAGTGATCGCGTCGCTGCACGCACACGCGGACATCGCCGAACCGCTGCAGCGACTCGTCAATACCTACCTGGAGTCGCGGCACCCCGCCTCGGTCGCGCGGCGCGAAGGCCCTCGATTCCGTCCGTTCTGACGGCCGACGATCTGGCCGCAGGCTCGCACCCGAGAGCCGACAGGACCGCCTGCGACATCCTCATGGTGAGCGAAGCGGCGTCCTGGCCGGTCACTGGCATCCCGCCTGTCCGGCGAGCAGGCGGTCATCTGTCGATGCATGATTTCATGGGCTTCGCATCGTCTACTTGCGCGATGTGGCAACCGCCGGGCGCGGTGGTGGATCGAGTAGAGATGGGATCAATCGAGAGCGATTGATCCGAGCCTGCAGACGCCTGTCAGCCGGCTGCATCCCCATCGCCATCGCGGGCATCCGGCGATTGGCGTGCCACGATACTGGTGGCGGTGAGATCCCCGGTGACGTTGCCGGTGGTGGCGAACACGTCGGGAATCGTGTCCACTGCCAGCAGCAGGCCCAGCGGCTCGATCGGCAGGCCCATCGACTGGGTCACCGGCATCACCGTGGCCATGAAGCTCACCTGCCCAGGCAGGCCGATCGAACCGAGGCTGATCACGACCGCCAGCGCGGCGCCGGCCGCCAGCGTCACCACGTTCACGTCGATGCCGTAGGCCCATGCGACGAAACAGGCGGCGACGATGTACTGGATCGGACTGGTGATGCGGAACAGCGTCACCGCCATCGGCAACACCAGGGCCGCAACGGCGCGCGGATGACCCAGCCGAAAGCGCGCGCTCTCCACCATCGCGGGCAGCGACGCCAGCGAAGACTGCGTACTGGCCGCCACCACCTGTGCGGGCAGGATGGCCTTGGCGAACGCGAGCGGCGACTGCCGTGCCAACACCGCCACGAGCACGTAGCAGATCAGCGTCGCACCCAGGTACATGCCGCACTGCAGGGCGATGTAGCCGGCGAGCGCGCCGATCACGCCGATGCCGGCCTGTGCGCACACCGCGAGCACCAGCGCGAACACGCCGACGGGCGCGGCCAGCAGCATCCAGCGCACGATCACGATCATGGTGTCGGCGATGCCGTGGCAGAAGCCGATGACCTGGGCGCGGCGATCCGCCTGCACCCGCGTGAGCGCGAAGCCGAAGAACAGCGCAAACACCACCACCGGCAGCATCGCGCCCTGCGCCGCCGCCATGATCGCATTGCTCGGCACGATGGATCCGATCCAGTCGGCGAGCGCCGGCGCGCCGCCCGCACCGGCGGGCGGAAGCGTGCCGTGCAGGGTGGCCGTCAGCGCTTCGCTCGGCGGCACCATCGCCAGCACGAGGGGCGCGACGATGGCCGCATACGCGGCGAACAGCGACAGCAGGGCGATGAACACCACCATCGCGCGACGCGCGACGCGGCCGGACGCGGCGGCATCGCTGGCGGTGGCGACGCCGAGGACCACCAGCGACAGCACCAGCGGAACCACGGTCATCTGCAGGCCACTGAGCCACAGCTTGCCGATCGGTTGCGCGATGGCCACGGCCGTGGCGGCGGTCGCGGGCGACCAGTGCGCCAGCGACAGGCCGACGATCGCGCCGGCCGCGAGTCCGAGCAGAACGCGCGCGGTGGCGCCCGGCCACCTCATCGCGCCGCCTCCGGCAACCGCCAGTCGCGGGCCAGGCGGCGATATTCGGCGCGGGGCAGCAGCACGAAGACCGGGCGCGCCTCCGGACGCAGCCACGCCAGCAGACGGTTCATCGTCTCCGAGGCCATCGCCGTGCAGCCGGCGGTCGGCTCCCCGGGCGTCCGCCACAGGTGCGCGAAGATGCAGCTGCCCGCACGCGGTGTGGCGGTCGAGTTGTGCCCGATCACCAGCCCTTCGCGATAACGGACATCGCCGTCGTTGTGCAGGTCCAGCCGCATCGGCTCGGTCGATCCCTGCGCGGCGGCCTCGCCCTCGGTGCGCGTGTCGATGATGCGGTTGTACAGCGGCGAATCCGGGACATCGATGCAGTAACTGGTCGCCTGCATCGCGCGGTACGGCATGGCGGTATCGATCTTGTCCGCATAGCCGAAGGCCTCGCCCAGGGTGAACACGCCTGCCGGTGCACGGCCATCGCCTTCCTGCTTCTGTGGTCCTTCAACTTGCACGGGGTGAAGGCCGAGACCCCACGCGGTGCCGTTGCGGCCCACCGAGATCGGTGCCGCTGCCGCGTCCGCACGCCAATGCCCGTCGCGCAACTCGAAACGCTGCAGCGTGCCGGTCGTGGCATTCCAGTCATCCGTCAGCACCAGCACCAGCTGGCGGGCATCGCGCCAGGGATACGGCGTCGGCGGTTCCACCGCATGGGCGCGGATGCTGCAGGCGAGCAGCACGGCGGCGAGGGCGAGCGAGCGCAGCGGAACAGGCGGTAGCGACAGGGTCGGCATCACGACTCCAGCAGGTGATGGATGCGCTCGAGGTTGATGGCGAGCTGGCGGTGACGGTCCGGATTGGTCTCGCACAACAGCACGAAGACGAAATCCAGCAGGGACTGCAGCGATGAGCGGTAGAGCAGCTGTTCGACGTGCGGCGCCGGATCGTGCGCCGAGATCACCAGCGCGGCGTCCGCATGCGCGCGCAACGGGTTGGCGGTGTGGCGGGTGATCGAGATGACCTTGCCTTCGCAGGCCTGGAACTGGCGACTGACCTGCGACAGCTCCGGCAGCTTGCCGAATTCGGAGAACATCAGCAGCACATCGCCGGGACGCGTGGCCGCCAGGTTGGCCATCATCAGGATGGGGTCGGCGTGATGCACCGTCAGCAGGCCCAGCAGCGAGAGCCGCATGGCGAACTCGCGCGCGAACAGGCCATCGTCGCCCAGCCCGCAGACGAACACCTTGTCGGCCCGGTCGATCAGGCCGACGATGGCGTCGATGTGGGCGCGCGGATTGAGGCTGCGGGTTTCTTCCTCGGCCGCCATCTTGCTGCGGCGCAGGCCCTCCTGCAGCCGCTCGTAGGCATCGCCGGCATCCGCCTTCTCCGCGTCCGGTGGCCGCGCGTGGCTGCCGCCATTGCGGGCGACCGCCTCGCCGATCGTGTACTTGAGGTCCGGATAGCCCTTGAAGCCGAACTTCTGCGCGAACTTCACCACGCTCGACTGGCTGATGCCCAGCGCACTGGCCAGCTGCTGCGAGGAGTAGTCGCGCAGCAGGTGGGCGTTGTCGAGGATGAAGTCGGCGATGCGGCGTTCGATGGCCGACATCTGGTCGCGTTCGGAGCGGATCTTCACCAGGGGCGCTGTCATGGAGTGAGTGTGCTGGCGGGAGACGGGGCTGACAACGGGCCATCGCCGCCGGGCTCAGCCCGGCAGCATCTCCAGGCCGCGGATCTCGCGGATGCCCAGGCCGGGCGCCTCGGTGATGGTGATCTCCGACTCGTTGAAGATCACCCCGCCCTCGACCGGGTTGAACTGGCCCAGCGACGGACCGTCCAGGTCCACCTTGGTGATGACGCTGGCCTTCGCCGCGGCCACGTGCACGGCGGCGGCCACGCTGATGCTGGTCTCGATCATGCAACCGATCATGCATTCCACGCCGTAGAGCGAGGCGATGTCCGCGATGCGGATGGCGTTGGAGATGCCGCCGGTCTTCATCAGCTTGATGTTGATGATGTCGGCCGCGCGCATCTTGATCAGGTCGATGACCTCGGCCGGACCGAACACGCTTTCGTCGGCCATCACCGGCGTGTGCACGCGGTCGGTCACGTACTTCAGGCCCTCCAGGTCGCGCGCCTTCACCGGCTGCTCCAGCAGTTCCAGCACCACGCCGGCGTCTTCCAGGTGCTGCATGGCGAACACCGCCTGCTTGGCGGTCCAGCCCTGGTTGGCGTCCAGCCGCAGCAGGGCGCGGCCTTCCACGGCGGAATAGATGGCCTTGACGCGTTCGATGTCCAGGCCGATGTCCTTGCCCACCTTGATCTTCAGCGATTCGAAGCCGCGCTCCACTGCGCTGATGGAGTCGGCCACCATCTTGTCGATGTAGTCCACGCTGATGGTGATGTCGGTGGTGATGACCGGATCGCCTCCCCCCAGCATCTTGTACAGCGGTGCGTCGTACAGCTGCGCCCACAGGTCGTAGACCGCGATCTCGACCGCCGCCTTGGCGCTGGTGTTGCGCTCCAGCGCGGTCTGCACCAGCTCGGTGATGTGGTTGAGGTTGGCGATGTCCTGGCCGATCAGGCGCGGCCGGATGAACTTGCCGATGGCCTCGATGATCGAGCCGTGGGTATCGCCGGTGATCACCGCCGTGGCCGGCGCTTCGCCATAGCCCACGTGGCCGGTGTCGGTCTTCACGATCACCACGATGTCTTCCACCGTATCGACGGTGCGCAGCGCGGTCTTGAACGGGGTTTTCAGCGGCACGCGCAGCATGCCGAAGGTGATCTCGGTGATCTTCATGGTGCCCCTTGGGGACGGATGCGCTGGATGGCGGTGATGCGGTCGACGGTGGACTGTTCGGGGTTGAACAGCAACGGTTCCAGCGGCGTGACCGCCACCGAATTGAGCGTGGTACGGACGACGTTGCCGTCGGCATCGCGGTAGCTGATGCCCGTCGTGTCGTGGATGGTGTAGGTGATGCCATTGTCGTGGCCGATCACCATCATCACGTGGCCGGGGATGTAGACCAGGTCGCCGACCTGCAGCGTCTGCAGCACGGCCAGCCGCTTCTCGTGGCGGTCGCCGGCGTCGAAGCCGATGCGGTCCAGCGCCGGACTCACTGCCTGCGCGCTGGTATTGCGCGGCAGGACGATGCCCATGCTGCGATACACCTCGGACACGAAGCCGCTGCAGTCGCGGCTGTCATAACGGTGTCCCCAGCCGTAGCGCTCGCCCAGGAACTTGAAGCTCTGGTGGAGAAGGTTGGCGGCGGTGTAAGGCAGGTAGTCCGATGCGACATCGGCGGTCCGCGGCAGCAGGGCCGGCAGCAGCTCCAGCGAACCGTCGGCACGACGAACCGGCAGCTGGATCACGTGGGAGGTATAGGGATGTTGTCCGTTCACCGGCTTGTCGGCCTGCCAGTCGGCCAGCAGCGGAACGCGCACGCCCATGTCCAGCTGCAGCGCGGACAGGCCGGGTTCCTCGGGGTTGTGAACGGTCCGCACGGTGGCGCCGGTCACCACCAGCGCGGCGTCGCCTTTGCCGTAACCGAACACCGTGTCGCGGCTGCCCTCGCCGACGAACCGCTTCTCGATCCACGCCGCGTACAGCGGGCTCACCACGAAGTACCAGTCGCCATCGGCGCTGGTGTGCGCGATCACCACCGGCGTACCGGGGAACAGCGCGCTCTCCTGGAAGCGGTCGATGTCGGTGTCGTCCGGGCTGCTGAAGACGCGCTGGCGCGTCGGGAACGTGCGCAGGTCAGCGCGCTGCACCACCAGGCCGTAGCGCGCAGGGGCCTGCGCGGGGATGGCGACGAGGTTCGCGTTGGCGACGACGCGGTTCACCTGATCGGCGGTCAGCACCTGACCCTGCGCGTCGTAGAGCGCGCGTGTCGGCGGTGACGACAACGGGACCAGCCATGCCCGCACGTCGGCGTCGCGCAGCTGCGCGGGTAGCGCCTCCAGTCCGTTGACGTGCGTGTCGGTGGCCTGCATGCGTGCGTTCTGCTCGGCGATCTCGGCGCGGGTCAGGCGTGGCCGCTCCGCGTGCGCTTGGCGGGAGATCCAGTAGTCCGGCGAGAGGTGCCGGTCGGCGACGCCGATGACGCCGTGGTCCGGCACGGCATCGCGGGCGTGGCTGACGCCGGCGATGGCCAGCAGTGCGCCGAGCAGCCACCCCACGCGGCGCGCACGCGCCCCGTCGCGCCGGCGTTTGCACCGCATGCCTGCCTTCATCCCGCCCCTCCGCATCGCGATGTCCGCGCGAAGGGGGAATATTTATTTCTCGATCTGAAAAAATCAAGAATAAATTATTGACCCCCTCGCCGAGGTCATGGTACACAGCCAGGACGGTTGGCTTGGGGCGTTCTGCGTGGACAGCAACAACATCGACTCGGGCGGCGCACGAATGCGCGTCCGCTGGCGGCGCGTCCTGCTCGCGGCGCTGATCCTGCTGCTGGGCGCCTGCGCCCATTCCGGCCCGCGCAATCCGCTGGCCACCTGGGTGCCGTCGAAGAATTTCGACGAACGGCGGCCGGTGGTGATCGTGCTGCACTACACCGAACAGGATTCGGTCCAGCAATCGCTCGACACCCTGCGCAGCCGCAACAGTGGCGGGCGCGTCAGCTCCCATTACCTGCTGGGCAAGGACGGCAAGGTCTACCAACTGGTCAGCGATACGAAGCGCGCCTGGCATGCCGGCGCCGGTCGCTGGGGCGCGATCACCGACGTCAACAATGCCTCCATCGGCATCGAGATCGACAACGACGGCAAGAGTCCGTTCCCCGATGCGCAGATCGACAGCCTGATCGTGCTGCTGCGCGACCTGACCCAGCGCCTGCGCATTCCGCCTGCGCAGATCATCGGCCACTCGGATCTGGCGCCGTCGCGCAAGATCGACCCGGGCCCGCTGTTCCCGTGGAAGCGCCTCGCGGAAGCGGGCTTCGGCGTGTGGCCGGCCGCCGACGCCGGCGATCCGCCGCCGGGGTTCGACCCGTGGCTGGCCCTGCAGGCAATCGGCTATTCCGTCGACAACCGCGCCGACACGGTGCGTGCGTTCCATCACCGCTTCCGCGGCATGGAGGGCACGGAACTGGATGCGGAAGACCTGCGCATCCTGCATGCCCTGACGGCGCCCGCAGCGTCCGCGCCATGACGGGCAGGAATATTCAAGTCGATTTTTTATCGGCGCAAGAATAATTTATTGACTACGGTTAGGCTGCGTGCTACACCGCCGTCACAGGGGTTTTGCCGGCAGGGGTGCCGGAGTGGTTCCGTTTCACTGGGCAATCTGTGGTGCGCATCCGGGATGGAATGTGCAGCAAGGCGCGAATGGGGAGCCATCCGGGCCGGGGATCGACGAACGACCGCGACGCATGCCTGAGCAAACGAGGGCGTCGCACCCGGAACGGCGCGTCGAGCGCATCGCAGTTGCCGTACATCCGTCGCGCGCACCGCGCGTCCAGACTTCAGAGGAGATCCGCATGTCCGCTCGACGCCGTTCGCCCAGGCCCACCCATCTCGCCACCGCCGTCCTGCTGGGACTGGCCATTCCGGGCGTGGTGTTCGCGCAGGAAGAGCCCTCCACCACCGGTGCACGCACCCTGGACACGGTGACGGTCACCGGTTCGCGCATCAAGCGCACCGACGTGGAAGCCGCGTTGCCGATCACCATCATCCAGAAGGCCGAGATCGAAGCGCAGGGCATCACCTCGGCCGAGCAGCTGCTGCAGTTCCTCAACATCGCCAGCAACGGCTCGGACAGCCTGGCGTCCAATGCGGGCATCGCACCGGCCGACCTGCGCGGCAACAACGGTGTGTCCGGCGCCAACCTGCGCGGCCAGGGCGCCGATGCCACGCTGGTGCTGCTCAATGGCCGTCGCGTCGCCACCCACGGTCTGCGTGGCCAGGCGGTCGACCTGAATTCCATTCCCTTCGCGGCCATCGATCGTGTCGAAGTGCTGCGCGACGGCGCGTCGGCGGTCTACGGCACCGACGCCATCGGTGGCGTGATCAACTTCATCACCCGCAGCGATTACCAGGGCATCACCGTCAACGCCGGTTTCGACGTGACCCAGGAAGGCGGCGGCAACATCTACACCTACAGCGTGCTCGGCGGCATGGGCGATATCGATGCGGACGGCTGGAACGTCTGGGGCACGATGAACTACCGCGAAAACGAGATCCTGCTGGGCACCGATCGCGATTTCTCCAACACCTTCCAGCCCGAACGCGGCCTGTCGCCGGATACGCGCGGCACGCCGTTCGCCACGGTGACCAATGTGGCCGGCGGCATCATCACCGGCACGCTGACCGATCCGGATGGGGGCGGTGGGCAGGGCTTGATCAACATCCTCAACCTGCCGGGCGCTGCCGGCTGCGAAGCCGGCGGCGACCTGATGGGGCCTTACGCCTACCGCCTGTGGGGCGTGGCGAATTCCAAGTACGCCTGCGCCTGGGACTATCCGGCCGCGCAGGTGATGCAGCAGCCGCAGGAAAGCATGCAGGCGCTGGGTCGTGCGACGTTCAAGATCAGCGACAACCATCGCTTCTACGCCGAAGCGATGGCGTCGCGCTCGGAATCCAACCGCCAGTTCGAGGCACAGCAGATCAGTTCCAGTGCATCGACCGCTGCCACCGCGCTGGGTCCGAGCACCTGGTATCCGCTCAACGCGAACACCCAGGCCACCTACGACATGGTCTATAACGCGCTGGCCAGTTATTTCGGCACCGCGAACCTCGTCTACGGCAATCCGATTCCCTACCGCTGGCGCTGCGAGATCTGCGGGCCGCGCCAGATCGAGACCACCACCAAGGCTTACCGCTTCCTGGTGGGGATGGAAGGCACCATCGGCAGCTGGGACTACGATGTCGGCCTGTCGCGCGCGTCCAGCGAAGCCGAATCCGTGCTGGGCAGCGGCTACTACTTCACCCCCGCGTTCAAGGCGGTGCTGGGCAGCGGCCTGCTCAACCCGTTCCTGATGCCGGGGCAACAGCACGATCCGGCGGGCGTGGCGGCATTGCAGGCCGCCTCTGCCGCGGGCGTCACCCTGTATGGCGGCGAGTCGACGGTCACCACGCTGGATGCGGCGTTCTCCGGCGGGCTGGGCTTCAACCTGTGGGGCGGCGAAGTGATGGCGGCGGTCGGCGTGGACCTGCGCCGCGAGGAATTCGAGTTCGGCTCGACCAAGGACGGCATCGTCCTGGACAACAGCTACATCTTCGGTGCGCCGTTCGATGCCACCAACAACCTGCCCAAGGTGTCGCGCGACGTGAAGGCGGTCTATGCCGAAGCCTTCCTGCCGGTGTTCGACAGCCTGGAAGTGAGCCTGGCCGTGCGCCGCGACGATTACGACGGATTCGGCAGCACGATCAATCCGAAGTTCTCCTTCAAGTGGCAGCCGATCGATTCGCTGGCGTTCCGCGGCGCGATCAGCGAAGGCTTCAAGGTGCCGGAGTTCACCAAGCTGTTCAGTGGCGTCACTGAAAGTCCGTACACGGGCTTCGACCTGGCCGATCCGGCGACCTGTCCTTCCGGTGCGGCGAATCCTGCCGTGCCGGGCTGCGAAGCCATCCAGCCGGCCATCCTCACCGGCGGCAAGGTCGACCTGCAGCCGGAAACGTCCGACCAGAAGAGCTTCGGCGTGGTGTTCGCGCCGAGCGACTGGTTCAACATCAGCCTCGACTGGTGGGAGATCGAGCGGACCAACACCATCCGCACGCCCAACCAGGCCACGCTGATCTCCAACTACGACCTCTTCGTCGACAACTGGATCCGCGACGCGGGCGGCGAAGTGGTGGCGATCGACCGCCGCTTCATCAACTCCGGCGGCACGCTGATCAGCGGCGTGGAAGTGGACGCCAACCTGACTGGCGAACTGGCCGGCGGCATGTGGCGGCTCAACCTCAATGGCAGCTACATCGACAACTTCCAGGAAAAGGCGCTGGAAAGCTCGCCCTACGGCGACAACCTGGTAGGCAAATACGTCCGTTACTACAGCCTGCCCCTGAAGTGGAAGCACACCCTGGGCTTCAGCTGGGCCAAGGGCGACTGGTCGCACACGCTGACCCAGATCTACCGCGATGGCTACAAGGACGAGTTGCCGGTGAGCGTCAGGAACGGAAGCTTCATTCCGGAAGACTGGAACCCGGACGTCGACGACTACATCACCTACAACTACAGCGTCGGCTGGACCGGTCTGGAGAACGCCAAGTTCACTCTCGTCGTCCGCAACCTGCTCAACGAGGATCCTCCGTTCACCGCGCACCAGAACGACTTCGCGTCCGGTGCCGCGTGGGAACCGCGTGTCGCCGATCCGCGCGGCCGTTCGTTCGCGCTGATGGTCGAGTACAAGTTCGACTGACCTGATCCGCCAGCGGATCGCCCGCAGGTCAGGGCCGTCGCCGCCAGCCGGCGACGGCCTTCCCGCATGCGTGTTCCGGCGCTGCCGGCACGCGGAACCGAGTCATGCCATGAAGCGTCTTCTTGTCCTGCTGGCGGTGTGGTCGCCCGCCGCGCATGCGGCACCCGACACTGCCAGCGTCGACACGGCCGTCCAGCAGACCTTCGAGCGCTACCAGCTGCCCGGCCTGGCGGTGGGTGTCATCCGCGACGGCGAGGTCGTCTACACGCGCACGCTGGGCGAGCTGCGAGCCGGCAGCGGTGAGAAGATCGACCGGGACACGCTGTTCAAGATCGCCTCCAACAGCAAGGCGATGACCGCCGGTGTGCTCGCGCGCCTAGTCGATGCCGGCAAGCTGAAGTGGGACGATCCGGTCACGAAACATCTGCCGCAGTTCCGCATGCACGATCCGTGGGTCACGCAGCAGATGCAGGTCCGCGACCTGCTGATCCACAACAGCGGCCTGGGCCTGGGCGCCGGCGACCTGATGCTGTGGCCGGAGCCGAACCGGTTCACCCGCGACGACATCATCGCCGGCCTGCAGCATCTCAAACCCACGCACAGCTTCCGCTCGACCTACGCCTACGACAACCTGCTGTACGTGGTCGCAGGTGAAGTCGCGGCCGCGGCCGGTGGTGCCCCGTACGAGGAACTGGTGAAGCGCGAACTGTTCCGGCCGCTCGGCCTGTCGCGCTGCCAGGTCGGCGAATGGAACAGCGCCGAGGTCGGCAACGTGGCGCAGCCGCATATGCGCACGGCGCAGGGCAACCGCGTCATCCGTGAAGACGGCGAGGTCGTTCCCAACGTCACCTCGATGGCGGCGGGCGGCATCCGCTGCAGCCTGGACGACATGCTGGCGTGGATGCGCATGTGGCTGTCGCCCGACGCGACCCCGGCCTGGCTGTCGCCGGCGCAGCGCAAGGCCGTGTGGGCCGCCCACATGCCGATGCCGGTCAGTGCGCGCATGCGTGCCTGGGACAACAGTCATTTCTCCGCGTACGGCTACGGCTGGCGTCTGTCGGATGTGGACGGGGCGTGGAAGGTCGCGCATACCGGCACGCTGGCGGGCATGTATTCGTCCGTCATCCTGCTGCCCGACCAGCGTGCCGGCATCGTCATCCTGATCAACGGTGAAGGCGAAGCAGCGCGCACGGTGCTGGGACAGGTGCTGACCAAACAATTCACCGCACCCCAGTCCTCGCCCACGGTGGCGCACTACGCCGACCTGCTGGATCGGGAAACCGCTGGCGATCGAGCCGCCAGACCCGAGCCGGACACCAGCGCGCGCGAAACCGCCAATATTCGATCGCTGTGGGCATGGACCGGGCACTATCGCGACCCCTGGTTCGGCGAGGTGACGCTGTGTCCCGATGGCGATCGCGTCCGGTTCGCCGCCGCACGTTCGCCGATGCTGACGGGCACGGTGATGCGCGTGGGCGAACGCTGGCTGGTGGACTGGGACGACGACAGCGTGGATGCGGAGCCATGGCTGCACTTCGCCGCCGCGGCGGCTGGCGGCGGCGCCGGACTTACACTGTCGCATGTCGATCCCGACGCCGACTTCAGCTACGACTATGCAGATCTCGATTTCCAACGCACGCAGGCGTGCCGCTGACATGCGTGGCGTCTGGCTGCTGCTGTGCGTGCTGCCGTGGCTGGGTGCCTGCGCGTCGACGCCGGGCGTGCAGGTCTCTCCGGCGCAACGCGCGGCCGAAGTGGATCTCGTCGACGTCGGCAGCGTCGTGCCCGGGCTGCGACAGGAGATCCGGTATGCCGGTGGCCAGAATTTTGTCGGCACCCCCATCACGGGTTACGAGGCGCCGAAATGCTTGCTGCTGGCGCCTGTCGCGCAGGCGCTGGCGCGCGTGCAGCAGGACGTGCAGCGCGAAGGCCTGTCGCTGAAGGTGTTCGATTGCTATCGCCCGGTACGCGCGGTGCAGCACTTCGTCCGCTGGGCGCGCGATCCGGCCGACCAGCGCACCAAGGCGGTGTACTACCCCAACCTCGAGAAGGCCAGCCTGCTGGACGGGTATATCGCCGAGACCTCCGGCCACAGTCGTGGCGCGACGCTCGACGTGACGCTGGTGCGCTGCATGGACGACGACTGCGTGGAACTGGACATGGGCACGCCGTTCGATTTCTTCGATCCCCGCGCCAACACCGCGCATCCGTCCATCACCGATGAACAACGCCGCCATCGCGCGCAGCTGGTCCAGGCGATGGCGCGGCACGGTTTCCAGAACTATGCGATGGAATGGTGGCACTTCACCTTCCGTCCCGAACCCACCCCCCGCACCGCCTACGACGTTCCGATCCGATGAGCGCTTCCCCTTCCTCCACCTCGCCGCGGACGACCGACGTCGCGGTGATCGGCAGCGGCATCGTCGGCCTGGCCACCGCGCATCACCTGCTCGATCGCGGACTGTCCTGCATGTTGATCGATGCCAAGGGACCGGCGGGCGAAACCTCGTTCGGCAACGCGGGGTCCATCTCGGTCGGCAACGTGATGCCGCAGTCCACGCCGGGCATCGTGGTCAAGGCGCTGCGCATGCTCGCCAATCCGCTGGCACCGCTGAAGCTGGACTGGGCGGTCAGTCCGTCCTACGCGCGCTGGCTGCTGCAGTTCCTGAGTCAGGGTCGCCGGGAACACGTGTTGCCCATCATCGACGCGCTGCACGCGATCAACACCGCGTCGCGCGGTGCCTGGCTGGAACTCGGCGAACGGATCGGCGCGAGCGGATTGATCGCCCATACCGGCTACCTGCACGTCTACAGCGAGGACGCCACGTTCGCGAAGGGCGAGTGGGAGCGCGGACTGATGCGCGAGCGCGGCGTGGCCTTCGACGTGCTCGACGCGGCGCAGCTGCGCGATCTGGAACCGGGCATCGGCGCAGGCTTCCAGCGCGCGGTCTTCCAGCGCGAGTCGCTGGCGATGCGCGATCCGGGCGAATTCTGCCGTCGCCTGTTCGACGACCTGCGCGCGCGCGGTGCGGCATCGCTGACCGCCAGCGCGTCGGCCATCGTGCGGCAAGATGCGGGTTATCGCATCGATACCGACCGGGGTCCCGTGCATACGGGACGCGTGGTCGTGGCCGCCGGTGCGTGGAGCAACGCGCTGCTGCGTCCGTTCGGGCTGAAGATCCCGGTGATTCCCGCGCGCGGCTATCACCTGATGTACCCGCAGACAGCGGCCGTCGTGCAGCGCCCCACACTGTGGGCCGAGCGCTACATGGTGGTGTCGCCGATGCAGGCGGGCATCCGCATGACCAGCATCAAGGAACTGACCGCGCTGGGACGCGATCCGCACTATGCGTTGATCCACCGGCTCGATCCGGAAGCGCGCAAGCTGTTTCCGGGCATCACCGGCGAACCGGTGTCCGAGTGGGCCGGCAATCGTCCGTGCACGCCGGATTCGCTGCCGATCATCGATCGCGTGCCGGGCGAGGACATCTTCGTGGCGACCGGCCATGGTCATCTAGGGCTGACGCAGGGGCCGGTCACGGGGAAGCTGATCGATCAGATGATGGCCGGCGAGGCGCCGGAGATTCCGCTGGCGCCGTATGCGCTGGCGCGGTTCGGATGAACGATGTGGCGGTGGATGTGGGAGCGACGTAAGTCGCGATCGCAGATATCGGTGGTCAGCGCGTCTCGATCGAGACGCGCGTTCTCGGCAAGGTGGAAGCCTTCTTCGCCTTGAGGGGCGCCCGGCCGGGCACATGGTGTCTTGCGGTCGGCGTTCGCGACTTACGTCGCTCCCACAAGGGCGAACTGCGCGTCACGCGCCGCCGGCGAACCCGGCCTGCCGCCACGCCTCGAACACCACCACGGCGACCGTGTTGGACAGGTTGAGGCTGCGGTTGTTCGGGCGCATCGGCAGGCGCAGGCGCTGCGCTTCCGGCACACCGTCCAGCACCTCCTGCGGCAGGCCGCGCGTTTCCGGGCCGAACAGGAAGGCGTCGCGCGGCCGATAGGCGGGCTGGTCGTAACGGACGGTGCCGCGCGTGCTCAGCGCGAACAGGCGCGCAGGGCGGATGCGCTGCAGGGCGGCATCGAGCGAGGCGTGGACCTGCAGCGTGGCGTACTCGTGGTAATCCAGGCCGGCGCGCTTGAGCTGCTTGTCTTCCAATGCGAACCCGAGCGGTTCGATCAGGTGCAGCCGCGCGCCGGTGTTCGCGCAGAGGCGGATGGCATTGCCGGTATTCGGGGGAATTTCCGGCTGATACAGCAGGACGTCGATGTCCAGGGTGTCGGTCATGGCGCGCATTCTACGCGGCGCTGCATGGCCTCACGGGCGGGGGTGCGGTGGAACTCCGGCCGGCCGGCTTGCGTGAAGACGCAGGTGGAACGTGTACCGCTTGCGACTCAGCGCGAAGCCAGCTGGCCGGCCAGCGCGCCCGCCTGCACCGCGATCTGCTGCATGTCCTCGGCCGAGGGACGCACGGTGACCACCGGCATGTCGACCACGCGCACCGCCTGCTGGGCGAGGAACTGGGCCAGTTCGTCGGCGCTCGGGGTCACGGTGATGGTGGCCAGGTCGACGATCTTGGTGTCCTTGTACGTCTGGTAGTGCGCCAGGTCGGCGGCGTCCGGAGTCACGGTGACGGTCGGCAGGTCGACGATGCGCGCAACCGGGGCAACGGTGCCGCGGGAGGTATCGGCGTGCGTGGCGGAGACGACCATGGCACCGGCGCACAGGGCGAACACGGCGGCGGCGGTCAGGGGGAGGAGGTTCTTGGCGTTCATTGTCATGCCTCTGTAGTGATGTTGTTGAGTGGTGTGGTAGTAAGGTAGTACACCTAAACGCAGCGATCAAGCAAAACGGGTTGTTTTGGTGAGTTGATTCAGGCTTCAGTCAGCTTTGATGGGGTGCTGCGCGTTCTTGTTCTGGGTTACGCAGAAACCATGCCAGCTTCAAGTGGTTGATTCTTATGTGTTTCGTTACGCATCCTGCGTGTCCGCTCTCCGGAATCGCTGTCCGTCCGGCTGTCCGTCCTGCTTGAATCCAGACGTAGCGGGGCGTGCTTTGTGACCTCGAACACGCCGCTTCGCCCCGTGTCCGGTCAATCCGGTGCACACGGGTTTGGATGCCGTTCAACTCGGAAGCGTTGCGCCGTTGAGGGAGGTGCGCGGCGAACGTTCAGCTTCACCAGGGCAGCGGGTCGCCCTGCCAGTCGAGGAAGCGCCCGCTGTCCTCGAGGCCGAGGTGGTCGATCACGTGCAGCAGGCCGTTGGCGGAGTCCGCCACGGAAAGTGCGGCGTTGTCGCCGCCCATGTCGGTGCGCACCCAGCCTGGGTGCAGCGCGACCACCTTGATGCCGCGCGGCGCCAGCGCCTGGGCAAGCAGCGACGTCACCATGTTCTGCGCCGCCTTGCCGATCGCGTAGCTGGGCGTGCGGAACTCCTGGCGCAGGGCGATCGAACCGATCTCGGAGGAGATGTTCGCCACCACCGCACCGTCGGCGAGCTGCGGCGCCAGCGCCTGGGTCAGCAGGAGCGGTCCGCTGGCGTGCGTGTGGAAGCTGAGGTCCAGATCGGCGGCGGCGACCTGGCCGAAGCGTTCGCCGCCGCGCAGCACGCCGGCATTGTTGATGAGCAGGTGCAGCGGCGCTTCGTCGATGACCAGCGGCAACTCGCGCAGCAGCACGTCGCGGCTGCGCGCATCGGTCACGTCCAGCGGCAGTACATGCAGGCGGCCGGGGTGCTCGCCGGCCAGCCGGTTCAATGCCGTCGCCTTGCCGGGATGGCGGCAGGTCGCCACCACGTGCCGCTGGCGGGCCAGCAACTGGGAAGCGAGTTCCAGTCCGAGGCCGCGATTGGCGCCGGTCACCAGGCAGTGCTTGCGGTCCATGTCGCCTCCGCGTCAGGGGTTCGAGGGCATCGGCGCGGCGACGGCCGTGCCGAAGGTCATGGCTTGTGGCCTAGTGTAATGACCGCGGACGGGGGCTAGCATCGGGGGTTCTGCAGGCCCATTCAGTATCGAAGGAGTGTCCATGTCCCTTTCCCGCCGGCCCCGCGCCGCCCTGCTCGCCGTCGTCCTGTCCGCCGCCCTCGGGGGCCTGGCGTACGTCCCGGCCGCCACGTATGCAACGCCGGCCGTCGGTGCGGACATCGTCATCCCGTACGAGGAGTTCACCCTGCCCAACGGCCTGCGGGTGATCGTGCATACGGACCGCAAGGCGCCGATCGTGGCGGTCAACATCTGGTACCACGTGGGCAGCAAGAACGAGACCCCGGGCCGCACCGGCTTCGCGCACCTGTTCGAGCACCTGATGTTCCAGGGCAGCGAGAACCACGACGGCGAATTCTTCACTCCGTTCGAGCTGGTCGGCGCCACCGACCAGAACGGCACCACCAACCAGGACCGCACCAACTACTTCCAGAACGTGCCGACCACCGCGCTGGACATGGCGCTGTGGATGGAGTCCGACCGCATGGGCCACCTGCTCGGCGCGATCGACCAGAAGGCGCTGGACGAGCAGCGCGGCGTGGTGCAGAACGAGAAGCGCCAGGGCGAGAACCAGCCCTACGGCCGCCGCATCAGCGCGCGCATGTTCGAGGCGCTGTACCCGGCCGGGCATCCGTACAGCTGGCAGACCATCGGCTCCATGGCCGACCTCGATGCCGCCACGCTCGATGACGTGAAGACCTGGTTCCGCAGCTGGTACGGCCCCAACAACGCCGTGCTGGTGCTGGCCGGCGACATCGACGTTGCTACGGCGAAGGAGAAGGTGACGCGCTACTTCGGCGACATCCCGGCCAGCGCCACGCTGGCGGACATGAAGACCAACATTCCCAAGCATCCCCGCGACACCAGGGAGGTCATCCCCGACCGCGTGCCGCAGGTGCGCGTCTACCGGGGCTGGCCGGTCGCCGAGATGGGGACCCGGGACGCCACCCTGCTGGACCTGTTCGCCCAGGTGCTGGGCGGCAGCGCCGCGTCGCGCTTCGACACGCGCCTGGTCCACGGCGACAAGATCGCCGACCAGGCCAGCGCCTACCAGTGGAGCAGCGAGATCAGCGGCACCTTCTTCCTCATGTCCACGGTGAAGGAAGGCGTCGACCCGGCCAAGGTCGAGGCGGCGCTGGACGAAGAGCTCAAGCGCCTGATCGCGCAGGGTCCGACGGCCGAGGAACTGGAGCGCGCGCGTGTCTCCGGCGTGGCCGCCTTCGTCCGGGGCATCGAGCGCATCGGCGGTTTCGGCGGCAAGTCCGACGTGCTGGCCTCGTGCGCCGTGTATCAGAACAAGCCCGACTGCTACCGGGACGAACTGGCCGTCTACGCCAGCGCCACGCCGGCCGAGGTGCAGGCCGCCGCGAAGAAGTGGCTGAGCGGCGCCTCGCACACCATCCTGGTGCAGCCCAGCGAGACACCGGCCTCGGCGCTGCCGGAGACCGTGTTCGCGGCACCCGCCACCACGCCGGCGGCCACGCCGACGGTGGACCCGAAGTTCAAGACGGTGAAGACCGACGTCGACCGCCGCCTGGGCGTGCCGAAGACCACCACCTTCCCCGACCTGAAGTTCCCGGCCGTGCAGCGCGCCACGCTGTCCAACGGCATGCAGGTCACGCTGGCCGAGCGCCACGAAACGCCGGTGGTGCAGATCAACGTGGAATTCCCGGGCGGTTACGCGGCCGACGTCGGCAAGAAGCTGGGCACCGCCAGCTTCGCGCTGCAGATGATGGACGAGGGGGCCGGCGAGTACGGCGCGCTCGACTTCGCCGCGCGCAAGGAAGCGCTGGGCGCCGAACTGACCACCGGCGCCGGCCTGGATTCGGCGTCGGTCGGGCTGTCGGCGCTGACCGACAAGCTGGCGCCCTCGCTGGACCTGCTGGCCGACGTGCTGCGCCGTCCGACCTTCGCGCCGGCGGAAATCGAGCGCGTGCGCGCCACCTGGATCGCCGGCATCAAGCAGGAGAAGGCGCGTCCGCAGACCGCCGCGCTGCGCACGCTGCCGCCGCTGCTGTACGGCGCCGGTCATCCCTACGCGATTCCGTTCACCGGCTCGGGCACGGAGGCCTCCATTGCCTCGCTGACGCGCGAGGATCTGGTCGGGTTCCACCGCGACTGGCTGCAGCCGTCGCAGGCGCGCATCACCGTGGTCGGCGACACCACGCTGGCCGAGATCGTGCCGCTGCTCGAAGCCCGTCTGGGCGACTGGACGTCGGCGCCCAACGCGCCCACGCTGGCCGCCGTGCCGACGGTGGCCAACCCCGCCAAGCCGCGCGTGTTCCTGATCGACCAGCCGGGCGCCATCCAGTCCAACGTGTATGCCGCGCAGCTGGTGCCGCCGACCGGCGATGCCGGCACCATCGATTTCGACTTCGCCAATGGTGTGCTGGGCGGGCAGTTCAGCTCGCGCCTCAACATGAACCTGCGCGAGAACAAGCACTGGGCTTACGGCTCCTACAGCGGCGCCCGCAATGCGCTCGGCCAGCGTCCGTGGTGGGCCAGCGCCGCGGTGCAGAGCGACCGTACGGCCGATTCGATGAAGGAGCTGCAGAAGGAAATCAGCGAGTTCGCCAAGGGCCAGGCCCCGGCGCGGCCGGACGAGATCGCCAAGATCCGCGCCGCCAACACGCTGGAACTGCCCGGCGCGTACGAGACGGCCTCGGCGGTGCTGGGCCAGATCGCCTCCAACCAGCGCTACGGCCGGCCGGACGACTACATCCTGCAGTACAAGGCCCGCAACGAGGCCATCGGCGCCGCCGATGTCGCCAAGGCCGCCGCCACCCTGTCCCCGTCCTCGCTGACGTGGGTGGTGGTCGGCGACCTGTCCAAGGTGGGCGACTCGGTCCGCGCGCTGCAACTGGGCGAGGCGGTCGAGCTGGATGCCGACGGCAACATCAAGAAGAAGTAAGCCCGTGGCTTGCGCCGCTCCCCGTGGCCGAGGGGCGGCGCATGGCCCGGATCGATTCATCCGGCATCGGCCAGAATGGCCGCGACTCACACCAAGGTGATCCCGATGCGTTTCGTCCTGCTGGCTGCGGCTTCCACCGTCTTGTTGTCCGCCTGCACCTGGGTGCACCTGGCGCCCAACGCCAAGGCCGTGCGAGTGGTGGCGCCCGGCGCCGCCCCCGCCGGTTGCGAGAAGCGCGGCGAGGTGTCGGTCTCCGTCAAGGACAGCGTGGCGTTCTACGAGCGCAATGAACTGCGGGTGCGCGATGAGCTGGAAACGCTGGCCCGCAACGAGGCGCCCGGGTTGCAGGCCGACACGCTGCAGGCGCTCGGCGATCCGGCCAATGGCGAACAGCGGTTCGCGGCCTATCGCTGCGGCAGGTAAAAATGTGACGATAATCACATTTGAAGTCGGGTCTGGCCGATGCCGCCCTCCCGTAAAGATGCGGTGAAGGCGGGAAGCCGTTACCCTTGTCGGCCCCCTCGCCTGAGCCTTGGCGCTAACCTCGATGCTCTTCAAGAATGTCTCCATCGCGGGACTGGCGCACATCGATGCGCCGCACACGCTGACGTCCGCCGAAATCAACGCCCGGCTGCAGCCCACGCTCGACCGCCTGGGCATCAAGACCGACGTGCTGAACGACGTGGCCGGCGTGCACGCCCGCCGCCTGTGGGACGACGACACTCAGGCCTCCGACGCCGCCACGATGGCGGCGAAGAAGGCGCTGGCCGACGCCGGCATCGGCGCCGACAAGGTCGGCCTGGTGGTCAACACGTCCGTCAGCCGCGATTACCTGGAACCGTCCACCGCCAGCATCGTCTGCGGCAACCTGGGCGTGGGCGACCACTGCCAGACCTTCGACGTGGCCAACGCCTGCCTCGCCTTCATCAACGGCATGGACATCGCCGCCCGCATGCTGGAGCGCGACGAGATCGACTACGCGCTGGTCGTCGATGGCGAGACCGCCAACCTGGTATACGAGAAGACCATCGAGCGCCTCAACGCGCCCGACGTCACCGAGCAGCAGTTCCGCGACGAACTGGCCGCCCTGACCCTGGGCTGCGGTGCCGTGGCGATGGTGCTGACGCGCCGTGCGCTGGCTCCGGAAGCCCCGCGCTACAAGGGTGGCGTGACCCGCTCGGCCACCGAGTGGAACAAGCTCTGCCGCGGCAACCTGGACCGCATGGTCACCGACACCCGCATGCTGCTGATCGAGGGCATGAAGCTGGCCACCAAGACCTTCGCCGCCGCGAAGGTCGCGCTGGGCTGGGCGGTGGACGAACTGGACCAGTTCGTCATCCACCAGGTCAGCCGTCCGCACACGCAGGCGTTCGTGAAGTCCTTCGGCATCGACCCCAAGAAGGTCATGACCATCTTCACCGAACACGGCAACATCGGCCCGGCCAGCGTGCCTATCGTGCTGAGCAAGCTCAAGGAACTGGGCAAGCTGAAGAAGGGCGACCGCATCGCCCTGCTCGGCATCGGCTCGGGCCTGAACTGCACGATGGCCGAGGTGGAGTGGTAACGACAGGCGAATCAGCCGTTACTTAAAATCCACCATCACCGCCTAAGTAACGGTAGCGATCCTCAAGAAGCTCGCCTTCCATTTAAGTAACGAAAATAATAGTATTCGTTACTTAGATGGATGGTGGGATGTATGGAGCGGCAAACCGGAAATTACATTCTCAGCAGTCTGAACGGGCAAGCTTACAAAGCATTCGTTCCTGCACCGCTGCCTCCCCTGCCTCCGCTGCAGCTGGATCACGCTCTGGTCGTGCTGCGGGACCGTGCGCTCGTGGCATTGGGCGAGTTAAAGGGCATCACGCGTATTCTTCCTGATGCAAGGTTGTTCCTTTATCAGTACGTGCGAAAGGAAGCCCTGTTATCGTCACAGATCGAAGGCACTCAATCTTCCTTGTCCGATCTGCTGCTTTTCGAGCTGGACGAGGCTCCCGGCGTCCCCTTGGACGATGTACGCGAAGTGTCCAACTACATGGACGCGCTGGAGCACGGTCTGTCGCGTCTTCGCGGAGAATTTCCACTCTCGCTGCGATTACTGCGGGAGATGCATGAACATCTGCTGCGAAGGGGGAGGGGCAGCTCGAAAGCGCCGGGTGAATTCAGGAAGACGCCGGTCTGGATCGGAGGCCCGAGTCCGGACCGCGCACAGTTCGTGCCGCCGCCGGCAGATGCCCTTCTCGAATGCCTGGATGCCTTAGAGCGATTCCTGCACGCCACCGAAGATGGCATTTCACCTCTCGCACGGGCTGGCTTGGCGCATGTGCAGTTCGAGACCATCCACCCATTCCTCGACGGCAATGGAAGGCTGGGGCGTCTTCTGATCGTCCTGATGCTATGTGATGCTGGACTGCTGGATGAGCCGTCGCTCTACCTTAGCCTGTACTTCAAGTCGCGGCGTGACGAGTACTACCAGCGTCTGGATGCTGTACGCACGCAAGGCGACTGGGAGGGATGGCTGCGCTTCTTCTTCGATGGTGTCGCTGCGACTTCGGGTCAAGCGGTGGACACCGCGCAGCGACTGTTGCGTCTGTTTCAGGACGATCGCGAACGTCTGCGGGCAACCGGCAGGATCGCGGGTACGGTGTTGCAGCTGCATGAAGCGTTCACTCGCAATCCCCTACGTACCATTCCCAGGCTGGTCGATGAGTCGGGCCTTTCCAAGCCGGCAATATCGCGCGGCCTTGATGTCATGCGGAAGCTCGGCATCATTCGTGAGATCACGGGGAAGCAGCGCTACATGATCTTTGCCTATCAACCTTATCTCGACATCCTGAGTGAAGGTGCACAGCCCCTCTGACATGACGTGGTGACCCATCCCATGAACCTTCCCGGCTACCCCTCCCATCCCAAACGTTTCGAGGTCCGTCCGGGCCTGTCGATGAACTACCTCGACGAAGGTCCGCGCGATGGCGAGGTGGTGGTGATGCTGCACGGCAATCCGTCGTGGAGCTATTACTGGCGCACGCTGGTGGCGGGGCTGTCGGACAAGTACCGATGCATCGTGCCCGACCATATCGGCATGGGCCTGTCCGACAAGCCGGACGACAGCCGCTACGAGTACACCCTGCAGTCGCGCGTGGACGACGTCGCCGCGCTGCTGAAGCACCTGGGCATCACCGGCCCCGTGACACTGGCCGTGCACGACTGGGGCGGCATGATCGGCTTCGGCTGGGCGCTCTCGCACGCCGCGCAGGTGAAGCGCCTGGCGGTCACCAATACCGCCGCGTTCCCGATGCCGGCCGCGAAGAAGATGCCGTGGCGGATCGCACTGGGTCGCGACTGGGCGGCGGGCGAATGGATCGTCCGCGGTTTCAATGCGTTTTCCGCCGGCGCGTCGTGGATCGGCGTGAAGCGGCGCATGCCGGCCGACGTTCGCCGCGCCTACGTGGCGCCGTACGACACCTGGGCCAACCGCATCGCCACCATCCGCTTCATGCAGGACATTCCGCTCGGCCCGCAGGACAAGGCATGGCCATTGCTGGACGCCGCCGGCAAGGCGCTGCCGTCGTTCGCGGACCGGCCGGCATTCCTCGGCTGGGGCCTGCAGGACTTCGTGTTCGACAGGCACTTCCTGGACGGTTTCCGCGCCGCGTTGCCGAACGCGGAAGTGCATGCGTACGAAGACGCGGGCCACTACGTGCTGGAAGACAAGCACGAGATCCTGGTGCCGCTGATCCGCGATTTCCTGGATCGCCATCCGCTGGATTGAATCCTTGCCGAGGGCGCGTAGCCGGGGAAGGCCGAAGGCCGCACCCGGGGAACCAGGCGCCACCGCATCGCATCCCGGGTTCGCTGCGCTTACCCGGCTACCCAGTCTTCCTAGACCGCCTGCCGTCGAATCGATCCGTCGTCCCCAAAATGATGAGGGACCGATTCGCTGCTGTCGTAGAGCCGAGCTTGCTCGGCTGCTCCTTGCTGACGCGGGGAAGGCAAGGAGCAAGCTCCGCTCTACGATGGCCGGTCAGAACTCCGGCAACGGGTTCTTCTCCGCCTCCACCACACCCACCCAGTCCGCGTCCACCAGCAACGGCAGGCCATGCGCCAGCCGCGCCTTGTCGCACTGTGTGCTGCGCTCGCCGAACTCCAGCGACGCCGGCACCAGCGCGCAGACCGAGGGCCGCCGGTCGTGGATGGTGCAGCGGCTGTAGCGGCCGATGTCGGCGTCCAGCGCCACGCAACGCGGATCCTTCTGGGACGTGCCGCGCATCACGCGCTCGTGCACGCGCAGCGGCTCGGTCAGCTCGATCGGCACCACGCCGCCCTGGTCGGGGTCCGCCTCGCTCCAGTGGAAGCTGACGCGGAAGTGGGCGCAGCAGGCGCCGCAGGTCAGGCAGGGGTGCATCGGCGTGGGCGGGCGTCAGGACGCGGGCGGGACGCGCATTCTGCCAACGCCGCGGGCTGACGCAAGTACCGCCCAGCGGCGACAATGCCCGCATGACCGATCCGTGCAACATCGCCGCCAGCCTTCCGCGACTGGCCCGCGAGCAGCCCGACCGTGTGGCCATGCGCTGCCCCGATGGCGCCGGCCGCTACACCCGCGCGCTCACCTACGCGCAGCTCGATGCCCGCAGCGACGCCATCGCCGCCGGCCTGGGCGCCTACGGCATCGGCCGCGGCAGCCGCGCCGTCGTGATGGTGCGGCCCACGCCGGAGTTCTTCCTGCTGATGTTCGCGCTGTTCAAGGCCGGCGCCGTGCCGGTGCTGGTGGACCCCGGCATCGACCGCCGCGCGCTGAAGCAGTGCCTGGACGAAGCCGAGCCCGAGGCCTTCATCGGCATCCCGCTGGCCCACGTCGCGCGCTGCGTGCTGGGCTGGGCGAAGTCGGCGAAAAAGATCGTCACCGTCGGCACGCGCTGGGGCTGGGGCGGTACCACGCTGGCGAAGATCGAGGCGCGCGGTAGCGGCGCGGGCCAGCAGCTCGCGGACACCTCGCCCGACGATGTCGCCGCCATCCTGTTCACCAGCGGCTCCACCGGCGTGCCGAAGGGCGTGGTCTACCGCCACCGCCATTTCGTCGCCCAGATCGACCTGCTGCGCAACGCGTTCGGCCTGCAGCCCGGCGGTGTCGACCTGCCGACGTTCCCGCCGTTCGCGCTTTTCGATCCCGCGCTGGGGCTGACCTCGGTGATCCCCGACATGGATCCCACCCGACCCGCCAGCGCCGATCCGCGGAAGCTGCACGCCGCCATCGCGCGTTTCGGCGTCACCCAGCTGTTCGGTTCGCCCGCGCTGATGAAGGTGCTCGCCGACCACGGCGCGCCGCTGCCCACCGTGCAACGCGTGACCTCGGCCGGTGCGCCGGTGCCGCCGGACACGGTGGCGAAGATCCGCACGCTGCTGCCCGTCGGCGCGCAGTTCTGGACGCCGTACGGCGCCACCGAATGCCTGCCCGTCGCCGTCATCGAAGGTCGCGAACTGGAAGCCACGCGCGCGGCGACCGAAGCCGGCGCCGGCACCTGCGTCGGCCGCCCCGTGCCGCCGAACGAAGTCCGCATCATCCGCATCACCGATGACGCCATCGCCGACTGGACCGGGGCCGAGGTGTTGCCCGAGGGCGGGATCGGCGAGATCACCGTCGCCGGTCCCGCCGCCACCGACACCTACTTCCGCCGCGAGACGGCCACGCGCCTTGCCAAGATCCGCGAAGCGCTGCCCGACGGCGGCGAGCGCATCGTGCATCGCATGGGCGACGTTGGCTGGTTCGACGGCGACGGCCGGCTGTGGTTCTGCGGGCGCAAGACGCAGCGCGTGAAAACCGCCGCCGGTCCGCTCTACACCGAGCAGGTCGAACCCGTGTTCAACACGCATCCGCAGGTCCGCCGCACCGCGCTGGTCGGCGTCGGCGATGCGGGCCGGCAGCGGCCGGTGCTGTGCTACGAGCTGATGCCCGGCGCCAGCGTCGACCGGGCGCAGATGGAAACCGAGCTGCGCGCCATCGCCGCGCGCCATCCGCATACCTCGCGCATCACCACCTACCTGCCGCATCGGGGTTTCCCGGTCGACATCCGCCACAACGCCAAGATCGGCCGCGAGACGCTGGCCGCATGGGCCGCCGGCCAGTTCGCGCGCGAGTCGCAACGATGACCGGTACGGTCAGCCTCTTCCTCTCGCGCACCGGCGGGCCGCCGTTCCTGGGATCGGTGGGCTATGTCAACGACGCTGTCCGGCCGCTGCTGGAAGCACGCGGGATGCAGGTGGACAGCTTCCAGCCGCCGCTGGCCGGCGGCGGGACCGAAGAAGCCATGCTGCCGTTCGCCCTGGCGGCGGAATACGCACGCCACGCGGGGCGACCCCGCGCCGACGTCGCGCTGTACGACGGCGCCGGCACGCTGGTGCTGCCGCCGGACCGGACGCACGCCGGGCGCAACGTGGTGCTTTACCACGGCCTGGTGTACGGCACAGGCAACTGGCTGACCAATCCCGACGTTGACCTGCATCTGGGTAATTCGCCCTATCAGGCGGCCGTGCTGCGTGCCCTGTTCGCCACACCCGACTGGACCCGGCGCCGCCTGCTGAATCCGGGCGGTTTCAGCGTCACGCGCGACGTGCGCCTGCCGGTACCGTGTGTGGAAGCGCCCGACGGCCATCCCGGTTTCGCACGGGGGAACGACCTGCCGCCCGGTGTGCTGGCATTGGCGGACAAGGCGGTGCTGGGCCATGCCCTGCAGCACGACAAACAGGATCTCGTCGCGACCGTCGCCATCCTGTACTGGCTCAACCTGCGGGCGAGAGAGGCGGGCACCCCGCACGTGATGCTGCTGATCTCCGATGCGTCGCTCAGCCACGAGCGCTACGCCGCCCTCGACGGCCTGCTCGCCGGAACCGGCTTCCGCTGCGCGGATTTCCTCGTGCCGCTGCCGCACCTCACCCAGCGCGCGGTCGTGCAGGTCATGCGCGCCTGCCGCTTCGCGCTTGCGTACAACCGTTTCCCCGAGCCGTTCGGTTTCTACCCGCTGGAATCGGTCTACCAGGGCTGTCCGGTCTATACGAATGGCGTTGGCAACAATCGTCACCTGCTGCCCGCGGACCACGGCATCCAGGTCCTGGAAACCGCCGGCATGGCGCCCGTGCCCGGACGGGGGCCGGACCTGCGCGCCTATCGCGCGGTGGCCGAGCGGATCGCGCAGGACCTGGCGGCACCCGGAGAAACGCACCGTGCCTGCGCCAGGGGGCGTGACAGGATCGCAGCGACCTGGTCGATGGAGAATTTCGGCGACGATCTCGCGCAGGCGCTGACGTCGCTCGACGAAGCCGCCCCGGCGGTGCCCGCTTTCGACGCGCTTGAGGTGGCGACCAGCCCGCTGGTGCGCAGTCTCGACCTCGACACCGGCGTGTGTTTCAACGATTACGCCACCACGGTGCTGGAGGCTGCCGAATGCGCGCTTCTCCGCGACCTGCTCGGCCGTCCCGCGCACGCGCTGTCGGGCGAGGAGATGGCGCGAATCGAGCGCCAGCATCGCTTCTTCGCGCGCGGCCTGCTGACGCTGCGCCCGCCCACTCCGTCATCGCATTCCTGAGGAACCCGCATCATGAAGATTCTCGTCACCGGCGGCGGCGGTTTCCTGGGACAGGCGCTGTGCCGCGGCCTGGTCCAACGTGGGCACGAGGTCATCAGCCTCAATCGCGGTTATTACCCGGCGTTGCGCGAACTCGGCGTAGGGCAGGTGCAGGGCGATCTCGCCGATGCGCATGCGGTGCGGCACGCCGCCGATGGCGTCGATGCGATCTTCCACAACGCGGCCAAGGCCGGCGCCTGGGGCAGCTACAGGAGCTACCACGACGCCAACGTGGTCGGCACGCAGAACGTGCTGGATGCCTGCCGCGCGCACGGCATCGCCCGCCTGGTCTATACCTCGACGCCCAGCGTGACGCATCGCGCCACGCATCCGGTCGAAGGCGGCAGCGCGGACGACGTGCCGTACGGGGAAGGCTTCAAGGCGCCGTACGCCACCACCAAGACGATCGCGGAGAAGGCGGTATTGGCCGCCAACGACGCCACACTGGCGACGGTCGCACTGCGCCCGCGGCTGATCTGGGGGCCGGGCGACCACCAGATCCTGCCGCGGCTGGTGTCGCGGGCGCGCGCCGGCCGGTTGCGCGTGGTCGGCAGTGGCGAGAACCACGTCGACACCACCTATATCGACAATGCGGCGCAGGCGCACTTCGATGCGTTCGATCATCTTGCGCCGGGTGCCGCCTGCGCGGGCAAGGCCTATTTCATTTCCAACGGCGAGCCATGGCCGATGCGCAAACTGCTCGACGCGTTGCTGGAAACGGCCGGCGCGCCGCGCGTGGACAAGCAGTTGTCGTTCAAGGCTGCGTACCGCATCGGCGCGGTCTGCGAAACGTTGTGGACCGTGCTGCCGCTGAAGGGCGAGCCGCCGATGACGCGCTTCCTGGCCGAACAGCTCAGCACCGCGCACTGGTACGACATGGCGCCGGCGCGGCGCGACTTCGGCTACGTGCCGCGGGTGTCGATGGAGGAAGGGTTCGAGCGATTGCGCGCGTGGCTGCGCGATCATCCCGTGTGATGCGGGCCCTCCACGGCGCCGATGCCTTCACGCCCGGATCACGACGCTGAAGCCTGTCCATATCGCCGCGGACGACGCTCACGCGATGACGACTCCCCCCGTTTCAGCATGCGCACGCCACTACCGGCTGCACCACTGGCCAATGCCAAAGGGAGTTTCCATGCTGCGCTACGCCATCATCTTCTTCGTCATCGCGCTCATCGCTGCCGTGCTGGGTTTCAGCGGCATCGCCGGCGCCGCCACCAACATCGCGTGGGTGCTGTTCGTCGTCTTCGTGATCCTGGCGATCATCTCGCTGCTGCGCGGCAAGCGCGTCTGACGCGTCACCGTTTCCCTCCGCCGGGACGGCAGGACGCCGTCGAGCCCGCCCCGAGCCCGCACGATGCGGGCAGAAGGGCGGGCGGGGCGTACAGGCCCTAGAATGGCGGCATGGACCTGTCCCCGTTCGATGCCCTGAAACCCCTCGCCAGTCGCGCACTGGAAGCTGCACTCAACCAGGCGCTGTCACTCGACCCCGATACGTCCGCCGCGTTGCTGCCGCTCGAAGGCCGCCGCATCCAGCTGCAGGTCGAGGCACCCCCGCTGGCGATGGACATCACCGTCGGCGGCGGCCGCCTGCAGGTCGGGCCCGCCAGTGAGGTCCTTGAAGTCGACCTCGCCGTGCGCAGCACGCTTGGTGGCCTGCTCGGCCAGCTTCCCTTCTTGCGTCGCGACCACGCCACGCCCGTGGGCAAGGTCAAGGTCTCCGGCGATGCCGATCTGGCGCGTCGCCTGCAGACGCTCGCGAGCCGCTTCGATCCGGACTGGTCGCTGCCGTTCACGCGCGTGTTCGGTGACGTGATCGGTGTGCAGGTCGCCAATGCGGTCCGCGCCGGCCTGCAGCAGGTCCGGGTCGCCGCGGGCAACCTGGCCGAAAGCGCCGCCGACTACATCACCGAGGAATCGCGCGACGTGGTGGGACGCGAAGAACTGAATGCCTTCCATGACGATGTCGATGCGATCCGCGACGACGTCGAGCGCATGGCCGTACGTGTCGGCCGCCTGGCGGCCCGCGTGGAGCATCGCGCATGAAGTCCGTGTTGCGCGCCAGCCGCATCGGCCGGGTACTGCTGCGCTATCGCCTCGACGACCTGCTCGACGGCACGCTGGTCGAACGCTGGTTGAAGCTCGGTCGTCCGTTCGTGCCACGCGCCTCGGCCGAGATCGCCGCCCAGCCGCGCGGCGCGCGTCTGCGGCTGGCGCTGCAGGAGCTGGGTCCGATCTTCGTCAAGTTCGGCCAGATCCTGTCCACACGTCGCGATCTGATCCCGCCCGACATCGCGGAAGAACTCACCCTGCTGCAGGACCGGGTCGCGCCGTTCGATGGCGATCGTGCGCGGGCGCTGGTCGAGGAGGAACTCGGCCGTCCGATTCACGAGGCGTTCGAGCACTTCGACACCACCCCGCTCGCATCCGCGTCCATCGCCCAGGTGCATGCGGCCACGCTGCCCGGCGGGCGCGAGGTGGTGGTCAAGGTGCTGCGCCCCGACATCCGCCAGCAGATCGCCGGCGACATCGCGCTGCTCGAAAGCGTCGCCGCCATCGTCGAGCGCGCCCATCCCAACGCCGACAAGATCCGCCCGCGCGAGATCGTCGCCGAGATCGAGAACACCCTGGCCGCCGAGCTCGACCTGCAGCGCGAGGCGGGCAATGCCAGCGTGCTGCGGCGCAACTGGGCCGAGTCGCCCGACCTCTATGTGCCCGAGGTGATCTGGTCGCACACCGCCGAGCGCGCGATGACGATGGAGCGCGTGCGCGGCATCCCGTCCGACGACATCGCCGCCCTCGACGCCGCCGGCATCGATCGCCGCGCGCTGGCCGCCAAGGGCGTGCGCGTGTTCTACCAGCAGGTGTTCCGCGACAACTTCTTCCACGCCGACGCCCACGCCGGCAACATCTGGGTCGATCCGGAACGGAAGACCGATCCTCGCTTCATCGCGCTGGATTTCGGCATCATGGGCCAGCTCTCGCGCGACGACCAGTACTGGCTCGCCGAGAACTTCATGGCGATCTTCAACCGCGACTACCGCCGCATCGCCGAGCTGCACGTGCAGGCCGGCTGGATGCCGGCGCACATCCGCATCGACGAGCTGGAAGCCGCCGCGCGCGCCGTCTGCGAGCCGTACTTCACCCGCCCGCTCAGCGAGATCTCGCTGGCCGAGGTGCTGGCCAAGCTGTTCCGCACCGCGCAGCGCTACGAACTGACCCTGCAGCCGCAGCTGATCCTGCTGCAGAAGACCCTGCTCAACATCGAGGGCGTGGGGCGCCAGCTGGATCCGCAGATCGACATCTGGGCCGTCGCCAAGCCGGTGCTGGAGCGCATCCTGCTGGAGCGCTACAGCCCGCAGCGGGCCGCGCAGGAATTCCGCAAGCGCCTGCCGGAGATCATGACCCACGCGCCGGACATGCCGCGGCTGGTGCACGCCTGGTTGAGCCAGCAGGTGGACGGCCGGCACGAGCTGTCGCTGCGCTCGAAGGATCTCACCGACCTCGCGCATACGATGAAGGGCATGCAGCGGCGCGTGGTCGCCGCCATTCTCGGCGTGGGCCTGCTGATCGTGGCCGCCGTGTTGTACGCGCTGGAAGCGGGCGGGCCGCGCCTGTTCGATGTTCCCGCGGCGGCATGGATCGCGGGCATCGGCGGGTTGTGGGCGCTGCTGGCGGCGTGGCCGAGGCGGTGAGGCAGGAGTGAGTTGGGAGGAGTGAGGTGGCGGCACTTGCTTTCACTCACTCCTGACTCCTCTCCCCTCAGGTCTCGCTCCATTGACGTGGCGGCAACGATTCCTTCGCATGCCTTGCGCACGACGCACGCTACGGTGGGTACTCATTCGTACGGAGTTCCCCCATGAGCCACCTGACCGGAAAACGCGTCGCCATCCTCGCCACCGACGGCTTCGAGCAGTCCGAACTGACCGAGCCGATGCGCGCCTTGAAGGAACATCAGGCCCAGGTCGACGTCGTCTCGCTGGAAAGCGGGCACATCCAGGGTTTCAAGCATTTCGACAAGGGCGACGAGGTCAAGGTGGACCACGTACTGTCCGAGGTCAGCGCACAGGACTATGACGCGCTGGTCATTCCCGGCGGCCTGTTCAATCCGGACGCGCTGCGCGTGGACGACAAGGCGCTCGCCTTCACTCGCGGCTTCTTCGATGCCGGCAAGCCGGTCGGCGCGATCTGCCACGGCCCCTGGGTGCTGGCCAATGCCGACGTGCTGAAGGGACGTACCGTCACCTCGGTGCCGAACATCCGCAAGGACCTGGAGAACGCCGGCGCGACCTGGAAGGACGACGAAGTGATCGTCGACAAGGGCCTGGTCACCAGCCGTACGCCCGATGACCTGCCCGCCTTCTGCGCGAAGCTGGTGGAAGAGATCGCGGAAGGAACGCACGACGGCCAGCGCCGTTCGGCCTGACCAGCGCACGACCCGCGTTGTCGCTGGGTGCGGCAACGCGGTCTTTCAGCCGTCCCCTGAGCGTAATCGACACTGCGGCAGCGGAAGGGGGCCATACACCCTGAACGTGCCCGCAAAACCGCCCTGTTCGACCACATACACGGCGCGTGCCTCGGTATCGACATGGAGCGTATGACGGTAACCGTCGGCCACCATGCCCGTATCGGAAAGCGGTGTGCCCAAGGTGTGCTGCAGTGCCTCCGGGGGGGATGCGATGATCGGCCATGCCTGCTGCACGCCGTAGGGGCCGACGAAGGGTCGTAGACGCTCCGCCACGCAGGCGGTGACCGGATCCACGACGGTCGACGGTGCGCCGCTGTCGATCGTCAGGATCACGGGCGGCGGAACCGGCTCGCCGGACACGGCCACGGCCAGCATCGCCGACAGCAGGTTGCCAGGCAGGAGGTTCTCCTTTTCTGTTGCCCGGGCACATCTTGCCTCACTTCCGGGCGCGGGAGCGTCGCCACACCGTCCGTGCGTCCTCACCGTTCAAGCGCCGCCTGCGCGACAATGGCGGCCCGCCTGCCTGGAGCCGCTCATGCGTCGTTGGCGTTGGATACTGTCGATCCTGCTGGGCGTCGGGTGCATGCCCGTGCATGCGACCGATCTGCTGTCCGTCATGAGCTTCAACATCCGCCTGCCCGCCGAGAGCGATGGCGTGGATTACTGGGAAACGCGCAAGCCGCTGGCGGTAAAGATGCTGCGCGAGCAGGCGCCCGACGTGATCGGCCTGCAGGAACTGGTGAAGGCCCAGGCCGAGTACCTGGCGCGTGAAATGCCGCAGTACGCGTGGTTCGGTCGCGGGCGCGAGGCCGATGGCGGCGGCGAACACATGGGCGTGTTCTACCGCAAGGACCGTCTGAAGGTGGTCGATGCCGGCGACTTCTGGTTGTCCGACACACCTGACGTGCCGGGCAGCATCAGCTGGAATCATCCGCACCCGCGCCTGGTGACATGGGCCCTGTTCGAGCGGCGCGGCGACGGCAAGCGCTTCTATCTGCTCAACACCCACCTGCCATATCGTGACCAGGACGAAGCCGCGCGCGTGAAGGGCGCGAAGGCCATCGCCGCGTATCTGGCCACGTTGCCCGACGATGCGCCGGTGGTGCTGACCGGCGACTTCAACACCACGCCCGACAGCGAGGTGCATGCCGTGCTCGCCCGCGCGCTGCAGGATGCATGGACGGCCGCGCCCCGCGTCGAAGGCAGCGAGGCCACGTTCCATGGGTTCACCGGCAAGGCCGGCCGCCGCATCGACTGGATCATGGTCAAAGGCGTGCAGCCGGAATCGATCACCTCGGTGACCACGCGCTGGAACGGCCGCTATCCGTCCGACCACTTCCCGCTGGTGGCGACGCTGCGGCTCCCGTAGCGGCGGAACCGGGAGATCGCACCCGGAGCTCTCGACGCGAAGGCGACGGGCCCGCCATGCCTTCCTTCGCCCCGCGGGGCGGGGAGCAGATGCCCGAAGGGCTGATGAGGGAGGGGCGCGCGTGACAGCGAAGCGCGCGACAGGCTGCGATGGACATCGCTTCAGGTATGACGGCGAATACGGGTAAATCACGGCTCCACCCGTCCCTCACCCGCCTCCGGTACCCGCTGCCCGTTGCACGGAGCGAGTGGGTGACGCTCGGCGCATCATGATGACCCCGTCGTCGCGGGAGGTCTTCGTGGGAGCGACGTCAGTCGCGATGAGTGATCGCTACCGCTTCATCGCGACTGACGTCGCTCCCACGGCGGCAAAGGCGCCTCCGGCAGCATGCGGAGAACATCGGCGCACGCGGTACATGCCGCACAAACGGCAACGGCCCCTTGCGGGGCCGTTGTCGATGCGGTGGATCATCGTGCTGACGCTTCGTCAGCGCTCCGCTCGCTCGCGGTGCTTTTCCGCCATGAACCACATCGCGCCACCCCAGACCAGGCCGCCGATGGGGAAGCCGATCAGCGCGGCGGTCGCCAGCGGTACGAACTCCCTGTCGGTGAACACCATCATCAACCCGCACCACAGTACCGCGGTGGTGAGGCCCCAGCCGAGCATGCCGCGGTAGACGATGAAGCGCAGCGGCCCCTGGTCGCGGATCTTCTGCCAGCGGGCGAGGGCCGCGTCCCGCTTCGCATCGCTCATGGCGTCGATCCCGGGGCGGCGGCAGGCGCACTCGCCGCCTTCTTCGCGAAATCCCCCGCCACGAACACGCTCAGCGCCTCCGGCTTCAGGTGCTTGCGGATCGCCGCATTGACCTGCTCGCGCGTCAGCGCGGCGTATTTCGCATCCAGGTCGGCGGTGAACTGCATGGTGCGGCCGAAGTAGAGCTGGTCGGTCAGCATGCCGGCGACCGTACCGTCCTCGGCGCGGGCCTGCTGGCGCTCGGTCAGCGTGCCGGCCACGGCGTCCTTCAGTTCCTCGTCGGTGACGCCGTCCTTCACCAGCTTCTCCAGCTCCTCGCGGACCAGCGCTTCCACTTTCGCCATGTTCTCCGGGGCGGCAATGGCCTGCACGGTGAAGCTGCCGGCATCGTCCTGGCCGCTGCGGCTGTCGTCGGCGCGGATGCCGCTGGAGACGCCGTAGCTGAGGCCTTCCTGCTGGCGGATGCGATCGCCCAGGCGCGACTTCAACGCGCCGCCGCCGAAGATGCGGTTGGCGACGATCATCGCGGGGTAGTCCGGATCGGTCACCCGCAGCGGCAGGTTCTGCCGCGCCAGCAGCACCGCATTGGGCTTGTCCGGCGTCTCGAAGCGCTCGCGCTTGGCGGCCACATCGGTGTGGCGGGTATCGATGGAGGCGTACGGCGTGACCGCGTTCCAGCCTGCGAACAGCTGCTCCAGTTGCGTCCGCACGGCGACCGGGTCGAAATCGCCGACGATGGCGATCTCGCCTTCCGACGTGCCATAGAGATCGCGGTGGAACGCGCGCACGTCGTCCAGCGTCAGCGCCTTCATCATCGCGATGGATTCGTCCAGCGTGCGGTTGCGCAGCGGATGGCCGGCCGGCCACGGATCGAAGTACTGCGCCAGCGCCCGGCCGGCGATCGCGCCCGGCTCCTGGCGCGAGGCCTCCATGCCGGTCAGCGCCTGCACCCGCAGCTGCTCGAACTCGTCCTGGGGGAACGCCGGGTTGCGCAGCACGTCCGCGGCCAGCGCCAGCGCGTCGGCCAAATGCTCGCGCCGCGTCTGCAGGCCGATCGATGCGCCCTGCAGGCTGCCGCCGATGTTGCCCTGCGTCTTCAGCTGCTCCAGCCGCTGGTCGATCTGCGCGCGGGTCATCGTCTTGCTGCCGCGCATCAGCATGGCGCCGGTGATGCCGGCGGCGCCTTCGCGGCCTTTCAGTGCGGCCTCGTCGGCGAAGCGGAAGTTGGCGTCGACGATCACCGTGCCGCCGCGCGTCTTCTTCGGCAGCAGCGATACGCGCAGCGCCTTGCCCAGGGTGAAGGTCTGCGTGCGCGATTCGATGTTCCGCGGCGAGGGATCGAACTGCTCGCCCGCGCTGACCGCGGCCCGGCCGGTATAGCCGTCCACGAGCGTGGCGACGGCGGGCGCGGCCGGGATCTCCACGCGCTCCGGCGTTTCGCTGGGGATGAAGCGGCCCAGCGTGCGGTTGCTGGCCTTCAGGTAGGTCGCGGCGACGCGGTTGACGTCGGCGGCGGTGACCTTCTCGATGGCGTCGCGCGTGGTGAACAGCAGGCGCCAGTCGCCGGCGGACTGGAACTCCGACAGGCCCATGCCGACCGCGTTGACGTCGGTGAAATACAGTTCGTAGGCGTTGCCGATGCGCTGCTTGGCCTCGTCCACTTCCGCCTGCGTCACCGGCTGCGCGGCGATCCGCTCCAGCTGCTTCAGCAACTCGGCCTCGGTCTTCTGGGCATCGCCGTCGTTGGGGATGACCGCGACGGCGGTCAGCAGGCCGGGATCGCGCATGGATTCGCTGTTCGCCCCGCTGCCGGCCGCCAGCTTGCCCTCCACCAGCGCCTTGTGCAGGCGACCGCCGGGCGTGTGGCCCAGCACGTTGGCCAGCACGCTCAACGGCGCGTTGTCGGCATGCGCCACCGCAGGCACGTGGTAGGCGGCGGCGACCAGCCGCAGGTTGCCCACGCGGCGGACGTTGACTTCGCGCTCGCCGTCCTGCGCGGGCTCCACGGTGTACGAGCGCGGCAACACGCGCGTGGGCTTCTTCAGCGGGCCGAAGTGGCGTGCGACGCGTGCCAGCACGTCGGCGGTGTCGATGCGGCCGGCGACGATCAGCGTCGCATTGTCGGGCTGGTACCACTGGCGGTAGAACGCCTGCAGCCGGTCGATCGGCACGCCTTCCACGTCGCTGCGCGCGCCGATGGTGGTGTTGCCGTAGTTGTGCCACAGGAAGGCGGTGGAGCGGATGCGCTGGAACAGCACGCCACCGGGATTGTTCTCGCCGGCTTCCAGCTCGTTGCGGACCACGGTCATCTCGCTGTCCAGGTCCTTCTTCGCCACGTTGGAATGGACCATGCGGTCCGCTTCCATCTTCAGTACCCACTCCAGCGTGTCGGTGTTGGCCGGGAACGACGCATAGTAGTTGGTGCGGTCCAGCCCGGTGGTGGCGTTGAAGTCGATGCCGCGCTTCTTCATTTCGCCGCTGATGTCGGACTGCGTGGGCGTGCCCTTGAACAGGAGGTGCTCCAGCAGGTGCGCCATGCCCGTCTCGCCGTAGTTCTCGTGCACCGAGCCGACGTTGTAGACCAGGTTGACGGTCACGGTGGGCTTGGTGGCATCGGGAAACAGCAGCACGCGCAGGCCGTTGGCCAGGGTGTACTCGCTGATGCCCTCGATGCTGGGACCGGCAGCGACGCCCTTCGGCAGCGCGGTCTGCGCCTGCAGTGCGACGGGGTGGCCCAGCGCCAGCGTGATCGCCAGGCCGAGTGCGACAATGAAACGGGGTGACTTCATCCAGAATCCTCCATCACGGCCGCGGGCGTCCATCGCCGGCGGCGTGGCACGAGTTTCGCAGATTCGGGAGGGACGTAGATTCATGGATTACGGTGAGACGACGATCGACGACGGCGCATTGCCCGTGCTGTACGCCGATGCGCAGATCGCGGTGGTCAACAAGCCCGCAGGCGTGATGGCGCACGACAGCAAGCTGGCGCGCGGCGAGACGGACTTCGTCGCCGACCGCCTGCGCGTGCAGTTCGGCAAACCGATCTTCCTGATCCACCGGCTCGACCGCGCCACCAGCGGCTGCCTGCTGGTCGCCTTCGACCGGGACAGCGCCTCGACGCTGGGCAAGGTGCTGATGTCGCGCGAGGTGGAGAAGGACTACCTGGCCGTGTGCCGGGGCTGGCCGGAGCCGGATTTCATCGTGGACCACGCCATCGACGGTGGTCCGGGCAAGCCGGAGAAGAAGCCCGCGCTGACCCGCTTCGTGCGGCTGGCGACCGGCGAGCTGCCGTTGCCGTCGGGCGATTTCGAGACCTCACGCTATGCGCTGCTGCGCTGCCAGCCGGAGACCGGCCGCTTCCGCCAGATCCGGCGACATCTCAAACACGCCTTCCATCACCTGATCGGCGACACCAGCCACGGCGACGGTCGCCACAATCGCCATTTCCGCATGCACGGCGTGCACCGCATGCTGCTGCACGCGGTGCGGCTGTCGTTCCCGCATCCGTCGACCGGCGAGCGCATCGAGGCGGTGGCGCCGCTGGATGCGGAGTTCCGCAAGGCGTATGCGCTGTTCGGGTGGGAAGCCGATCTGCGCTGACGCGGCTGTGCTGTCTGTAGGAGCGACGTCAGTCGCGACCGCAGAAACGAAATGCCTGGATCGTGGGATCCAGGGGCAGCAGTATCGGCGTGTGTCCTCGCGCTGAAACGCCAGTAGCTGCCAAGGCGTGTGGTCGCGACTGACATCGCTCCTACAACGAACAACCAACCCGCAACGTCAGGCCACCCGCATCGCCGCCAGCACCATCAGGGCCACGGCGCACAGCATGCCGAGCAGCCAGACGAGGCTGCGCAGCGACTGCTTGTCGGCCAGGTAGAACACGCCATGCAGCACGCGTGCCACCACGAAGGCGATGGCGAGCGGGGTAATGGTGTCGGCCGGCACGCCGGCCAACTGTGCCATCAGCACGCCGGCGACAAAGGCGGGGAACGCCTCGAAGCCGTTGAGGTGCGCGGCGTTGGCGCGCTGCACCTTGTAGTTGCCGTCCTGCTTGGCCATCCACGCGCGCGGGTTGCGGTTGTTGTAGCGCTCGCCCGAACGCTTGGCGATGAAGACCCACAGGTACGGCAGCAGGGCGGTGATCAGGATGCACCAGTAAGCGATCGACATGACGTTTCCCTCCGAGGATGGCGAAGCCTAGTGCGTGGGGCGGGTGGGCGTCCATGGGAGGTCTCCCTCCCCGGGCGCCGGGGTGGGTGTGAGGGATGGCGGAAGTAGGGCGTGGGAGCGACGTAAGTCGCGATGGGCGCATCGGTAAAGCCTCATCGCGACTTACGTCGGTCCAACAAGAGAGCTCACCGGCTGATCGCGGGAGTGGGGCAAAGAAAACGGCGCCCTGCGGCGCCGTCTTCGTATCGCATCACGGTAGCCGGATTACTGCTTCGCCGGCTCCGCCTTCTTCATCATCGCGTCGCGCGCGGCCTTGAACGGGTTGCCGTCGTACCAGTTCGGCCACGTGTTCTCGACCGCCAGGTCCTTGCCCACGCCGTACAGCGCCTGCAGGTCCTGCACCACGCCGTCCAGCTTCCAGCCGTCGTGCACTTCGTCGCTGGCCTGGTGGTAGCGCTTGGCGTACTCCTCGCTCGCCGCCTTGCCCGCCTCAACGCCGCCGTCGAGCAGGTCGTTGCCGCCCTTGGCGTACAGCGCCGGCACACCGGCCTTGGCGAAGTTGAAGTGGTCGCTGCGGAAATAGTAGCCGCCGGCCGGGTTGCCTTCCTCGGCGAGCACGCGGCCCTGCTGGTCGGCATAGACCTTCAGCATGTCTTCCAGCTGCGAGTTGCCCTTGCCGGTGACGACGAAGTCGCGCGACTTGCCGCCCACGCTCATCGCGTCGAGGTTGATGACGCCGGCGATCTTGTCGAGCGGGAAGGTCGGGTGCGCGACGTAGTACTTGGAACCGAGCAGGCCGGACTCTTCCAGCGTCACCGCCACGAACACCACCGAGCGCGCCGGCTTCGGATCCTGGTGCGCGAAGGCTTCGGCGATCTCCAGGATGCCGGCCACGCCGGTGGCGTTGTCGACGGCACCGTTGTAGATGTTGTCGCCCTCTTCGCCTTCATGCTTGCCCAGGTGGTCCCAGTGCGCCATGTACAGTACGGCCTCGTCCGGCTTGCTGGCGCCGGGCAGCACGCCGATGACGTTGCGCGAGGTCTTCTCGGTGATGGTGCTCTTCACCGCGGCGGACAGCTGCGCCTTCAACGGTACCGGCTTGAAGCCGCGCTTGCCGGCGCTGGCGTAGGCGGCCTCGAGATCGAGACCGGCATCGGCGAACAGCTGCTTCGCGGCCTCGGCGCTCAGCCAGCCCTGCAGCGGGATGCGCTTCTCCGGGTCGTCCTTGGCCGGCAGGTCGTACTGCGCGCCGGACCAGGAGTTCTTCACCACGTCCCAGCCGTAGCTGGCGCCGGCGGTGTCGTGCACGATCAGGGCGGCAGCGGCGCCCTTGCGTGCGGCTTCCTCGAACTTGTATGTCCAGCGGCCGTAGTAGGTCATGCGGTTGCCGCCGAACAGGGTTTCGTCCTTGGCGTGGAAGCCCGGGTCGTTGACGAACATCACCACGGTCTTGCCGGTCCAGTCCTGGCCGGCGTAGTCGTTCCACTGCTGCTCCGGCGCATCGACGCCGTAGCCGACGAAGACCAGGTCGCTGGCATCCAGCTTGACTTCGGTCTGGCCGGTACGGGTGCCGATGACGTAATCGGTGCCGAACTTCAGGTCGCGCTTGCCGGCGGACGTGGTCAGCGACAGCGTGGTCGCGGCCTCGTCGGCGGTGGTTTCCACCATCGGCACGTCCTGGAAGTAGCTGCCGTTGTTGCCCGGCTGCAGGCCGATGCGCTTCATCTGCGCTTCCAGGTAGGCGGCGGTCTTCTCCTCGCCGACCGAACCGGGGGCGCGGCCTTCGAACTCGTCCGAGGCCAGCGTGTTCACCATCTCGGCGAAATCGCCTTCGGTGATGTCGGCGGTGAAGGCATGCGCCGCGGCGGGCAGGGTGGCGGCGTCGGGCGCGACGGCAGGGGTCTCGGGCTCGCGCTTGCACGCGGCCAGCGCGGCGGCGGTGGCGAGCACCAGCATCAACTTGCGGGACATCGGGATTCCTCAACGGACGGAATCCCGATTCTAGCGGTAACGGGGGAGTCCGGCTTTGCGCGAACAGCGCCCCCATCCCAACCCTCCCCCGCGAGCGGGGGAGGGGCAGAAAGGCTTATTCGGCCGGTGCGGTATCGGTGCTGTACGGCTTGGCGGTGGCGCCGGTCACCGGGCCGATCTTCGCGCTGGTGTGCACGTACAGGGTGACCGGGCGCTCGAACACCAGCGGGCCTTCGACCACGGCGTTCGGTCCGATGATGATGCGCGGGTCGCGCTTGGGCTTGAGGCTCCAGCCCTGCGGCTTCTCGACCTTGATGCCGCCCTTTACCTGCGAGCCGATGCCCACGGTGATGTCGCCGTTGACCGTTTCGATGCCGCCGGCCAGCTGGGTGGCGACCAGGCCGATGGCGCCGTTGACGGTCTCGATGCCGCCGCCGACGGTGGTGCCGCGGTCGGTGAAGATGCTGCCGTTGACGGTTTCCACGTCCTTGCGGACCTGCACGTCCTTGCCGACGCGGATGGAGCCGTTGACGGTCTCCAGCGAATCGACGCGTGCCTTGTCGCCGACGTTGATGCTGCCGTTGACGGTGCTGGCGTCTTCGGCGGTGGCGCCGTCGGCGATGCGGATGCTGCCGTTGACGGTGTCCAGGTCGCCATAGGCCTGGCCGGCCTCGGCGGTGATGCTGCCGTTGACCTTGGAGATTTCCTGCTGGGCCAGGGCAGGCGTGGTGGCCAGGGCCAGGGTCAGCAGCAGCGCGGTACGGGGACGGATCATGGGGTTGCCTCTCGGGTGGTCTCGTATCGGTCTGATGCGCCGGTGCGGAAGAGGGTTTAAACGCCGGCGTGCGGACAAGGATGGCACCATGCTTCGCTACAATCGTCACCTGCCTGAAGTCACTGGAATCCTGCCGTGTCCGCATCCCCTGCGTCCGTGAAGCGTCCCAAGCCCGTCGTGCTGCTGATCCTGGATGGCTGGGGGCATCGCGAAGACCCCACCGACAACGCGCTGGCGCAGGCCGACCTGCCGAACTGGCGCCGTCTGCTGGCCACTGCGCCGCACACGCTGATCCACACCGAAGGCCGCCACGTGGGCCTGCCCGACGGGCAGATGGGCAACTCCGAAGTCGGACACATGAATCTCGGCGCGGGCCGCATCGTCTACCAGGACCTGACCCGCATCGACGCCGCCATCGAGGACGGCAGCTTCTACGCCAACGCCGAACTGGTCGCCGCGTGCGACGCCGCCAGGGCCGACGGCAAGACCCTGCACGTGTTCGGCCTGCTGTCGCCCGGCGGCGTGCACAGCCATGAGCTGCACCTCTTCGCGATGCTGGAACTCGCCAGGCGCCAGGGCGTGCCGCGCGTGGCGGTGCATGCCTTCCTCGACGGCCGCGATACACCGCCGAAGTCGGCCGAGCCCAGCCTGCGTGCGCTCCAGAACCTGTGCACGAAGCTCGGCAACGCGCATATCGCCTCGGTCAGCGGGCGCTACTACGCGATGGATCGCGACAAGCGCTGGGATCGCGTGCGGCTGGCCTGGGATGCGATGGTTGAGGCGAAGAGCGAGCACCATGCCGCCAGCGGCATCGCCGCGCTGGACGCGGCGTACGCGCGCGGCGAGAACGACGAATTCGTGCTGCCCACCGTCATCGACGGCGCGCAGCCGATGGCCGACGGCGACGCGGTGGTCTTCATGAACTTCCGCGCCGACCGCGCGCGCCAGCTGACGGCGGCGTTCGTGTCGCCGGCGTTCGACGGCTTCGACCGTCGCGTCCCTGCGCTCGCGCGTTTCGTCTGCCTGACCGAATACGACGCCAAGCTGCCGGCGCCGGTGGCATTCGCGCCCGACGATCTGCGCCGTACCTTCGGCGAGCTGCTGGCCGAGGCCGGCCTGGCCCAGTTGCGCATCGCGGAGACGGAGAAGTACGCGCACGTGACGTTCTTCTTCAGCGGTGGACGCGAGGACGTGTTCGCCGGCGAGGAGCGCATCCTGATCCCCAGCCCCCAGGTCGCCACCTACGACCTGCAGCCGGAGATGAGCTGCCCGGAGCTGACCGAGAAGCTGGTCGATGCCATCGGCTCGGGCCGCTTCGACGCGATCGTCTGCAACATCGCCAACCCGGACATGGTCGGCCACAGCGGCGACCTGCAGGCCGCGATCCTGGCCGCGCAGGCGGTGGACAAGGCCGTGGGCGCGATCGACGCCGCCGTGCGCCAGGCGGGCGGCGCGATGATCATCACCGCCGACCACGGCAACCTGGAAATGATGCGCGACCCCGCCACCGGCCAGCCGCATACCGCGCATACGGTCGGTCCGGTGCCGCTGATGCTGGTGCAGCCGGAAGGCGCACCGGCCGCCACGCTGCGCAGCGGCGGCGCGCTGCGCGATGTCGCGCCGACGCTGCTGCAGCTGCTCGGCCTGCCGCAGCCGGCCGAGATGAGCGGTCGCAGCCTGATCGACGCCTGATGCCGCATCGCAACCGGCTCGCATGCGGCGTGCTCCTGCTCACGGGGCTGACGCTGGTCGCGCCGGCCCCGGCGCAGTCCCCGCGCGAGGCCGAGCAGAAGCTGCAGCGCGTGCGCAGCGAGCTGAAGTCGATCGCCCAGGAACGCCGCAAGCTGGAAGGCGAGCGCGGCGCCGCCTCGCGCCAGTTGCGCGAAGCCGACGAACAGGTCGGCCGTACCACGCGCTCGCTGGCCGAGACCGAGGCGGCGCTGCGCCGCGAAGCCGCCGCCCTGGAAGACCTGCAGCGCAAGCGCGACGCGATGCGGGCCCGCCAGGCGACCCAGCGCGCTCAGCTGGCGGGACTGGTCCGCGCGGCCTACCAGCGCGGCGACGATGCACCGCTGAAGGTGCTGCTGTCGCAGGATCGCGTGGCCGATGCCAACCGCCTGCTCGCCTACCACCGCTACGTGCAGCGCGACCAGGCGCGCCGCATCGAATCCCTCAATGCCGAGCTGGCCGCGTTGGACCAGGTGGAGCGCGACATCGTCGCCCGCCAGGCCGAACTGGATGCGGCGCGCACGAAGCAGCGCCAGCAGGTGTCGCAACTCGAGAAGGATCGCAAGGCGCGCGCCCGCTTGATGGCCGACCTGGACCAGCGGTACCAGGATCGTGCGAGCAAGGAGAAGGCGCTGGGCCAGGATGCGCGTTCGCTGGAACGCCTGTTGGCGAACCTGCGCGCCGCCGCCGCGCGTGCCGAAGCCGAACGTCGTGCCGCCGCACGTCGCGAAGCCGCTGCCGCCGCGGCGGCACAGAAGCGCGAGGGCGGCAGTGCGGCCGCACGTACCTCGCGCGCCCCGGCGCCGCGCCCCGCCGTGGCATCCGCTCCACCGCTGAAAGTCGGCGGCCTGGGCTGGCCGGTGTCGGGCAATCTGTTGGCGCGCTACGGTGGCCGCCTGCCGGACGGGCGCGCCAGTACCGGCGTGCTGATCGGCGCGCCCTCGGGGACCCCGGTCACCGCGGTCGCCGACGGCACGGTGGTGTTCTCCGAATGGATGACCGGCTACGGCCTGATCCTCATCCTCGACCACGGCAATGGCTACATGAGCCTCTACGCGCACAACGACAGCCTGCTCAAGGACAGCGGCGACCGGGTGAAGCGTGGTGACGCGGTCGCGCGTGTCGGTACGTCCGGTGGCCAGGGGCAGGCCGCGCTGTACTTCGAACTGCGTCGCAACGGCCAGCCGGTGGATCCTTCCTCGTGGCTGCAGCGGCGATGAACGGCGTCGCCGGCCGTAACCCGGCTTGAACATCCCGTCCGCGCGCCTTCACGCATAATCGGGATGAACTCCGCGGGCGTTCGCGGTGTCCATCGTCCGCCCTATCCGGAGCTCCGCGCATGCTGCAGCGTCTTCCCCTGGCCCTCCTGACCGTCGCCCTGCTCGCCGCGCTGCCGGCGCAGGCGCAGCAGCAGGCACCGCGGCCGGAGACGCCGCCGGTGGTCGCGCCCAGCGACGATCCGGATGCCGCCGAGAACGCACCCAAGGTGCCGCTCGAGGAGATCCGCCGTTACGTGGCGGTGTTCAATGCGGTCAAGGAAGCCTACGTCGAGCCGGTCGAGGACAGGAAACTGATGCAGTCCGCCATCCGCGGCCTGCTGCTCGATCTGGATCCGCACAGCACCTATTTCGACAAGGCCGATTCCGAAGCCTTCGACGAGCAGGCCAACGGCGCCTATGAAGGCATCGGCGTGGAGTTGATGCAGCAGCCCGACCGCACGCTGCTCGTGGTGTCGCCGATCGACGGCACGCCGGCGGCCAGGGCCGGCATCAAGTCCGGCGACCTGATCACCGCGATCGACGGCAAGCCGATCAGCGCCCAGGACGGCATGGAACCGCTGCGCGGTGCGCCGGGCAGCAGGATCGTACTGACCATCGTGCGCGAGGGCACGCCCAAGCCGTTCGACGTCAGCCTGGTGCGCGACACCATCCGCGTGGCCAGCGTGCGCAGCCGCGTGCTCGAGCCCGGTTACGGCTACGTGCGCATCAGCGCGTTCCAGACCGACACCGCCGCCGAGTTCCAGAAGCAGGTCGACACGCTGCAGCAGAACGGCAAGCTGCGCGGACTGGTGCTGGACCTGCGCAGCAATCCCGGCGGCCTGTTGCTGGCGGCCGTGCAGATCGCCGACGACCTGCTCGACACGGGCAATATCGTCAGTACGCGCGGACGCCTGTCGATCAGCGATTCCAAGTTCGATGCCACGCCCGGCGACCGCCTCGGTGGCGCGCCGGTGGTGGTGCTGGTCGATGCCGGTTCCGCCAGCGCCTCGGAAGTGCTGGCGGGCGCGCTGCGCGACAACGGCCGCGCCCGCGTGGTCGGCAGTCGCACCTTCGGCAAGGGCTCGGTGCAGACCGTGCTGCCGCTGGACAACGGCGACTCGGTCAAGCTGACCACGGCGCGCTATTACACGCCCAGCGGCAAGTCGATCCAGGCCAGCGGCATCGTGCCGGACGTGGTGGTGAAGCCGGAGGCGGGCGGCAAGCCCGGTTCGGTGGTGGAACAGGACGGCCAGCTGTACGTCACCGAAGCCACGTTGCCCGGTCACCTGCGCGGCGATGATGAGGGCGCGGCCGGCTACGTGCCGGGCGACGTGCTGGAGGGCGACGCGCCGATCACCGCGGCGCTGGCGGAATTGAAGAAGGTGGCGGCGACGGCGCGGGGGCCGTCGGATCCGCAGCGACGCTGAGCAGTGCGGTGTGGGAGCGACGTCAGTCGTGAACTCCGTCAGGCTGCATCGCGACTGACGTCGCTCCCACAGGATGAACGACTTTGCTGTTCAGCGCGGCTTCGCCGGCATCGGGAACGGCGTGACCACCTTCTCGCCGGTGGCGGCATCGCGGATCGCCGACTGGCCTTTCCGTTCGACCTCTTCCACCCGGATGATGCTCTGCATCGGCAGGTGCAGCACCAGGGTGTTGCCGAACTCGTCGCGCAGGCGTTCTTCGGTGGGATCGACCACCAGCCCCTCGTGCATGTCGAACACCAGATCCGCGACTTCGGTGAAGCCCCACAGCCCGCTGGCCGCCACCTTGTGCGCGTACAGCTCGTAGACCTTGGTGTGGTTGTGGAAGGTGATCTTGTAGAGCGTCTTCTTCATGCGGCGATTATAGGAGTGAGGGGAGAGGAGTGAGGAGTGAGCGACGGCCGCCGCTTTTGCTCACTGCTCACTCCTCTCCCCTCACTCCTGCCTTCAATACCCTTGCCGCTTGCGCATCCGCCGCGCGATCGCGGCACGCACGAACAGCGCGAACACCACGCCGAACAGGAAGCCAGCGATATGCGCCCACCACGCCACCGCGCCGAAGGCCGGGCCGGTGTAGGCGAACACCACCTGCAGCAGCGCCCAGATGCCGATCAGCAGCGAGGCGGGCGCTTTGACGAATTCCAGGAACAGGCCCAGCGGCAGCACCACACCGAGCTTGGCGGTGGGAAACAGCGCCAGATACGCACCGATCACCGCCGAGATCGCGCCGCTGGCGCCGATGATGACGCGGTCCGGCGTGCCGATGCTGAGCACGGCGGCCACGTTGGCCACCGCACCGCCCACCAGGAACAGCAGCAGGAACCGCCACGGCCCCATCGCCCGCTCCGCCGGCAGGCCGAAGATCAGCAGGAACACCAGGTTGCCCAGCAGGTGCGCCCAGTCCGCGTGCAGGAACAGGGCGGTGAACAACCGCAGTACCGTGCCGCTCTGCAGCGACGCCAGCCAGACCTCCGGCGCCACCATGCCGCCGGTGAGCGCACCCCAGCGGTTCAGCAGATGGCCCTGGGCCGCGTCGCCCAGCGTCAACGCCCAGCAGAAGGCGGCGGACAGCAGGACCAGCAGCGCCGGTGTGGCCCAGCGGACCGGCGGTTTGCGGCGGGAAGGCAGGGAGACGAACATGCGGCCCGCACTGTAGCGGGTCGGCGCCGCACTGCCCATGGTGCGGCGCAACGAAACTGAATAGGGGCAATGACTTACGACGGATTGTTAGAGTTTAGTTAGCGGGTATACTGCATACGGCGTCGTATGTCGGGAGGGGCTTCCGGCAGGCCGAACGGGTGGACCACAACATCCGCGGCCTTGAACGACGCAGGTGCTCATTACCCACGTCTCCGGAGACATTCCATGGAATTTGCTAAGAACCTCACCCGCGTCTCGGCGCTGGCCCTCGGCATCGCCGGCGTCCTCGCCTATGGCGACGTCCACGCGGCCGCCTTCCAGCTGAAGGAAAACAGCGTCAAGGCCCAGGGCCGCGCGATGGCCGGTGCCGCGTCCGCCAAGGGCGACGCCTCGGTGGTGGTCAACAACCCCGCCGTCATGTCCACCTTCACCGAGCGCACCCTGCAGGCCGACGTCACCGCGATCGACCTGTCCTACGAATTCACCGGTACGGGTACCGCCGCCACCGGCACCCCGTTCCAGCAGCCGCTGACCGGCGGCAACGGCGGCGACGCCGGTGACGTGGCCGCCGTGCCGGCCGCGTCCTTCATCCTGCCGCTGAGCGGGGACTTCGAGTACCTGACGCTGGGCATGATGATCAGCGCGCCGTTCGGCCTGAAGACCGAATACGACGCGGGCTGGAAGGGCCGCTACCACGCGTTGGAATCGGACGTGAAGATCGTCGACCTGACGCTGGCCGCCTCGCTGGAGCTGAGCGACAGCTTCTCGGTCGGCGCCGGCCTGATCTACGAACACGCGGACGTCACCCTGTCCAACGCCGTGGACTTCGGCACCATCATCTGCGGCCGCAGCCCCGCCGCGTGCGTCGGCCCGACCGCGCAGTTCGGACCGCAGCGCAACGACGGCTTCGCCAGCATCAACGGCACCCACAATGGCCTGGGCTGGATCGTCGGCATGAACTGGCGTCCGACCGACAAGCTGTCGCTGGGCTATTCGCACCGTTCCGAGGTCGACCATGAGCTGGACGGCGACGCGGTGTTCGAAGTGCCGGCCAACGTCCGTGCGGCGCTGGGCAACGGCATCTTCATCAACGGCGGCGGCGGTGCCGACCTGACCACCCCGGCGATCGACGCGTTCAGTGCCACCTACTACGCCACCGACCGCTTCACCGTGATGGCCGAGGTCACCCGCACCGACTGGTCGTCGCTGCAGGAAATCCGCATCGAGTTCGACAACCCCGCCCAGCCCGACTCGGCCGAAGACTACAACTGGGACGAGAACTGGTTCTATTCGATCGGCGGCGAGTACAAGTTCAGCGACACGTTCACCTTCCGCGCCGGCGTGGCCCGCGACGACTCCCCCGTCAGCCGTCCGTACCGCACCCCGCGCCTGCCCGACCAGGACCGCATGTGGTACTCGCTGGGCATGACCTGGAACGTGTCCGAGCACTTCGAGCTGAGCGCCAGCTACGTGAAGATCGACATCGTCGACACCCCGGAAGTCGACCTGACCACCAGCACGCGCGCGCGCCTGGTCGGCGACTTCGAAGGCGGCGCCGACCTGTTCGGTGTGTCGATGCAGTACAAGTTCTGATCGCAGCACGGATCCGGACCACGAGAAACCCCGCTTCGGCGGGGTTTTTCTTTGCTGCGCAAGCGTGCGGTCCGTAGCGTGCGCCGTGCGCATGAAGGGTTCATGCATCGTGCGAACGGCGCACGCCACGTCAGCACCCTCCCGGCATGGTGCTTTGAAGCCCCTCCCCCCTCGGGAGAGGGGTTGGGGTGAGGGTCGGCGGAGTGGCGAAGGCTCAGCGGTCCGCACACCCTCATCCGGCGCTGCGCGCCACCTTCTCCCGCAGGGAGAAGGATCAGGCAGGCGTAGCGTGCGCTGTGCGCACGACACGCGATGACGGGTTCATGCATCGCGCACGCTACGTCGGCACCCGCCCGGCATGGCGCTTTGGAGCCCCTCTTCCCTCGGGAGAGGGGTTGGGGTGAGGGTCGGCGGGGTGGCGAAGGTTCAGCGGTCCGCACACCCTCATCCGGCGCTGCGCGCCACCTTCTCCCGAAGGGAGAAGGATCAAGCAGCCGTAGCGTGCGCTCAGCGCACGCTACGTACGCCTGGCGTTCGAGCCCATCTCCCGCCGAGAGCGCCTGGCGCACAGCGCACGCGATGCCGTCAGTACGGCAGCCCCGCCACGTCCAGGTCGATCGACCACAGGCTGGCCGCGCCGGTGAGGAACAGCGTGCGGCGGTCCGCGCCACCGAAGGCCGCGTTGGTGATGTTGGCATCCACGCGGATGGTGGCCAGCACCTTGCCGGCGGGCGAGAACACGCGCACGCGCCGGTCGCCGTGTTCGGTGACGTACACGTTGCCCAGGCAGTCGATGGCCAGCCCATCGCCGCCGCTGATGCGTGCCAGGTCGCGTCCCTTGTCGGGGGCGCCGTCGTGCAGCGGGTAGGCGCGCAGCACATCGCCGTCGTCGGTGCCGCCGGCCACGTACAGCGTGCCGCCGTCCGGCGACAGGGCGATGCCATTGGGATTGCGCAGGGTGTCGTCGACCACCGTCGTGGTGCCGGCATGGTGGCGGTAGACGCGCGTGCGCGGCTGGCCACCGGGCGCGGCCTTGCGCTGGTAGTCGGGATCGGTGAAGTAGAGCGTGCCGTCGGCTGCCATCACCAGGTCGTTCGGCGAATTGAACGGCGCACCTTCAAAGCTCGATACCAGTGCCGTGCGCGTACCGTCGGCCAGGTCCACGCGTGCCACCTGCTTGCGGTCGTGCGTGGCGGCGATCAGATGGCCCTCGGTGTCCAGCGCCAGGCCGTTGCTGCCGCTGTCCTCGACCACCGTCTCCCAACGGTCCGGCGGGGTGAATCGCCGGATGCGCGAAGGAAACGTTCCGGTGTGGACAAAGTCGGACAGGTACAGCGATCCCTCCTTCCACACGGCGCCCTCGTACAGCCGGTCCTGGTCGTCGTCGACCTTCGCCGCCGCCACGCGCGTGGCGGTGAGGTCGCCCGAGGGCGGCCGGCCCGGATCGGCAGGGCAGACCGAGCGGTAGGCCGAGGCGTGCGCGAGCGGCGCGATGCCGCACAGGAGCAGGGCAAGGGCAAGGCGATGGCGACGTGGCATGCAGGGGAGTCTCGGGTTCAGGCGGGGTGCCAGCGTACCTCGATCCGGTTGCGCCCCTTGTGCTTGGCCGCATACAGCGCCTCGTCGGCCAGCCGCATCAGCGTTTCGTAGGGCGCATGGCGGTCGGCGGTGAACGAGATGCCCAGGCTGACGGTCACGCGGATGGTGCGGCCGGCCGGGGCGAACTCCAGCGCCATCACCTGCTGGCGGATGCGTTCGGCCAGTGCGTGCGCGGTGTCGGCGGACGTGTCGCGCAGCACCAGCATGAATTCCTCGCCGCCCAGCCGCGCGAACACGTCCTCGCTGCGGATGCAGCCGCGCACCACGTCGGAGAACCGCCGCAGCACCAGGTCGCCGGTCTCGTGGCCGTGATCGTCGTTGACCATCTTGAAGTGATCCAGGTCCAGCACGATCACCGCCAGCCCGTACTCGGACGGCATCCATTCGCGCTGCACCTGCAGTTCGTTGTCCAGGCCGCGCCGGTTCAGCGCACCGGTCAGCGGATCGAACAGCGCGCTTCGCCGCAACGGCTCCGCCGCGCGGAAGCTGGCCAGCATCAGCATGCAGAAATTGAGCATGAACCAGATCGAGAGGTCCAGGTTCACCCACAACGGATTGGGGCCGTAGCGGCCGGTCAGCGCCGCCAGCAGGTCGCCGCCATACAGCCACAGCAGCACCACGCAGCCCGCCATCATCAGGCGCGCCGGCACGTGGTCGGGCGCCGCGCGCAGCACGAACAGGTGCCGCAGCATCACCAGCAGCACGATCACTTCGGTGGCGCTCATCGCCGCGCCCTGCGCATCCACGCCGCCGTCCACGACGATGCCGACGAGCGAGAAGCCCAGGCACAGCGGCAGCAGTGCGCGCTCCCAGCGCATCAGCGGACGCTGCTGCACGAACTGGATCATCGACCACGCCAGCCCCACCAGCCCCGCGCACGCCAGCAGTCCACCGGCGCCGGCGATCCCGTCGGCCAGCGCCTCGCTGCCGGCGCGCTCCAGTGTCTGTGCGGTGCCGTCCAGCATCGCCGCACCGAGCGAGTAGAGGAAGTGCGCCACGCCCCATGTGGCGATGCCGCGCACCCCGCGCGAGACCTTGCCCACGTAGAAGAACAGCGCCAGCAGCACGGCGGCGAGCGCGCAGTCGCTGAGCAGCAGGTTGTAGAAATCGGTGGTCATGCGGTGGGGGATCTTGCTCGCGCAGGCGCATCCTGTCGCTGCCAGAACGCAAAAGGCGACGCGATCCGGCAGCACGCGTTCCGCTGAGTGGTCGGTCGCCCCAGCATCACCGTGCGCGGTGGCGCCTGTCATTGCCGTGGGTCACGCCCAAAGAAAAAGCCCCGCGCGAGCGGGGCTTCGTGGGCAGCGGGGTGGCGGCGTGCGCCGCCGCGTCAGTCGCCCAAGGTGAGCAGCGAGGCGTTGCCGCCGGCCGCCGTGGTGTTGACGGTCACCGTCTTTTCGGTGGCGAAGCGGGGCAGGTAGTGCGGCCCGCCGGCCTTGGGGCCGGTGCCGGACAGGCCCTGGCCGCCGAAGGGCTGCACGCCGACCACGGCGCCGATCTGGTTGCGGTTGACGTAGACATTGCCCACCTTCACCCGTGCCGCGATGCGGTCGATGGTCTCGTCGATGCGCGAATGCACGCCCAGGGTCAGGCCGTAGCCGGTGGCGTTGATCTGGTCGATCACGGCGTCCAGCTGGTCGGCCTTCCAGCGCACCACGTGCAGGGCCGGCCCGAAGATTTCCTTCTGCAGCTGGTCCAGCGATGTCAGTTCCCACGCGCGCGGCGCGAAGAACGTGCCGTGCGCGGTGTCCTCGCCCGCGTTGGCCTGCTTGATCAGGCGCGCCTCGCTGGCCATGCGCGCGGCGTGGTCCTCGAGGATCTTCAGCGCGTCGGCGTCGATCACCGGGCCGACGTCGGTCGACAGCAGGCCGGGATCGCCGACCTTCAGTTCGTCCATCGCGCCGGCGAGCATCGTCATCACCTTGTCGGCGATGTCGTCCTGCACGAACAGCACGCGCGCGGCCGAGCAGCGCTGGCCGGCGGAGGTGAAGGCCGAGCCCATCGCGTCCTTCACCAGTTGCTCCGGCAGCGCGGACGAGTCGGCGATGAAGGCGTTCTGGCCGCCGGTCTCGGCGATCAGCGTGGCGATCGGACCGGCCTCGCGGCCGGCGAGCGCACGGTTGATCGCACGCGCGGTCTCGGTGGAGCCGGTGAAGGCGACGCCGGCCACGCGCGGATCCTGGGTCAGCGCAGCGCCGACGGTGGCGCCGTCGCCGGGCAGGAACTGCAGCACGGCCTCGGGAATGCCGGCTTCGTGCAGCAGCTTCACCGCCGCGTGGCCGATCAGGTTGGTCTGCTCGGCCGGCTTGGCGATCACGCTGTTGCCGGCGGCGAGCGCGGCGCTGACCTGGCCCAGGAAGATCGCCAGCGGGAAGTTCCACGGACTGATGCAGACGAACACGCCGCGGCCCTGCAGCTGCAGCTGGTTGGATTCGCCGGTCGGGCCGGGCAGCTGCTCGGGCGCGCCGAACTGCATGCGTGCCTGCGCGGCGTAGTAGCGCAGGAAGTCGACCGCTTCGCGCACTTCGGCCACGCTGTCCGGAATGGTCTTGCCGGCTTCCTTCACGCACAGCGCGATGTAGTCGGGCATCCGCTGTTCCAGCAGGTTCGCGGCGTGCTCGAGGATCGCGGCGCGGCTGGCGGCCGGCGTGCGGTCCCAGGCCGGCTGCGCGGCCACGGCATTGGCCAGTGCCTTCTCGACGGTACCGCTGTCGGCCGGCTGCCATTCGCCGACGGTCTGGCGGCGGTCGGCCGGATTGGTCACCGGCAGCGCCGCCGTCGACACGACGGCGCCCGGCACCAGCGGCGCGGCGCGCCACGGCTTGACGGACGCGTTGATGCGCTCGGCCAGCGCGCGCAGGTCGTTGTCGTTGGCGAGGTTGGCGCCCATGGAGTTGTTCCTGTCAGAAGAGGCGATGGGAGCCGGCTGGCTCCGGAAAAGGTCGACCGGCAGCGGGATGCGCGGATGGGGAATGGATTCGAATTCCGACACCGTCTGCACCGGGTCGCGCACCAGGTCCTCGATGGCGACGTTCTCGTCGGTGATGCGGTTGACGAAGCTGCTGTTGGCGCCGTTCTCGAGCAGGCGGCGCACCAGGTAGGGCAGCAGGTCCTCGTGCGAGCCGACCGGCGCGTACACGCGGCACGGCGTGTCGAGGCGGTGCTTCGGCACCACCTCGGCATACAGGTCGTCGCCCATGCCGTGCAGCTTCTGGTGTTCGTACGGGCGGCCGTCGGCGATGAAGCGGATCGCCGCGATCGTCTGTGCATTGTGGGTGGCGAACATCGGGTACAGCACGTCGCCGTGGTCGAGCATGCGGCGCGCGTTGGCCAGGTAGGACACGTCGGTATTCGGCTTGCGGGTGAACACCGGGTAGCCCGGGTGGCCGTCGATCTGGGCGCGCTTGATCTCGGCGTCCCAGTACGCGCCCTTCACCAGGCGCACCGGCATGCGGCGGCCGACGCGGCGGGCCAGGTCGGCGAGGAAGTCGATCACGTACGGCGTGCGCTTCTGGTAGGCCTGCACGGCCAGGCCGTAACCTTCCCAGCCGTCCAGCGACGGATCGGAGAAGGTGGCTTCGATCAGGTCCAGCGACAGTTCCAGCCGGTCGGCCTCCTCGGCGTCGATGGTGAAGCCGATGCCGTAGGACTTGGCCAGCTGCGCCAGCTCGAGGATGGCCGGCGCCAGTTCCTTCATCACCCGGGCGCGCTTGGCGTGCTCGTAGCGCGGGTGCAGCGCGGACAGCTTGATCGAGATGCTGGGGGCGGCGAACACGTCGGCGAAGGGGCCGGTACGGCCGATCGCATGGATGGCCTGGCGATAGGCCTCCAGGTAGCGGGCCGCGTCCTTGGTGGTCAGCGCGCCCTCGCCCAGCATGTCGAAGGAGTAACGGTAGTCGGCGTTCCCGCCCTTGCGGCTGCGCGCCAGCGCCTCGTCGATGGTGCGGCCCATCACGAACTGGTGGCCCATGATCCGCATGGCCTGGCGTACGGCCAGGCGGATGACCGGCTCGCCCACGCGGCCGACCAGGCGCTTGAAGGCGCCGGGCACGTCGGCACGGGTCAGGTCGTTCAGGTTGACCAGCTTGCCGGTCAGCATCAGCCCCCAGGTGGAGGCGTTCACCAGCACCGAGTCGCTCTGGCCCAGGTGCTTCTCCCAGTCCGCGTCGCCCAGCTTGTCGCGGATCAGCTTGTCGGCCGTGTCCTGGTCCGGGATGCGCAGCAGTGCCTCGGCCACGCACATCAGCAGCACGCCTTCCTCGCTGCCCAGGTCGTACTGCCGCATGAAGGCCTCGATGGCGCCCTGGTCCTGGGCGCGTGCCCGGACTCGCTTCACCAGGTCGACGGCCAGTTTCTGCGCCTGGATCTGCTCGCCGGCCGGCAGGCGGGCCTGTTCCAGCAGTTCGCGGACGTGCGTGGTCTCGTCGCGCAGCCAGGCGGCGGTGATGGCGGCCCGCAGGACGGACGGCGGCGCGGGAAGCTCGGGGGAGATGATGGCGCCGGCCGCCGGGGCGGCGGGCGACGGGACGGGCGAAGGGGTCGGCATGACGGCAGGGCAGTCCAAAGGCAGTCCATTAGTTTAGGGCCGCGCGGGCAGCCCGGATATGCCCGCCGTGCCGGCTTCGGGGGGTGCGGCGGGGCGCATCGGCGAAGCGGTGATCGTGGTCGCGGAAACCTCCCCGGACGACGGCGGAGGGCGCGCGTGCGGGGCCGGCGCGCCTTGTCCTTGATCAATGCAACTTGCCGCGCCATGTGCCCGGGGGCTACCATTTAACGGTTTTCCGCAGCCCGGAGCGCGTGGCGGGCGACATGATCGAAGTGGTGCCGTCATCGTGGGACGGACACGGCGCGCAGCTCAGGCTGCGGCCGCCGCGGGCGCTGACGCGCCGCCAGTTCGTGATGTTGTTCGGGGCGCTCTCGGGTGCGATGTGGATCGTCGCCATGCTGGGCTGGTGGGGAGGCAATGCCTTCGCGCCGGCTTTTGCATTGCTCCATTCGGCCATCGTGGCCACGGCGCTCCGCACGCTGTGGCGCAGTGGCGAGCGGGGCGAGGAGATCCGCGTCGGCCCCGATGCGGTGGAGGTGGTCACCTCCGGTGCCGGGGTCGTGTTCCGGGCGCATCCTTACTGGGTCCGCCTGTGCATCGAGCGGGGAAGCGAAGGGATTTCGCTGGCATCCAGCGGCAGGCGGGTCCGGGTAGGCGACTTCCTGGGACCGGCCGAGCGCCGGGAGCTGGCGGACACGTTGCAGGATTTACTGGCGGCCGCGAGCGGCCGCAACCGATGACGCATTGGGGTCTAGGCAATGACGCAAGTGAATGGGATGTGGAAGCGGTTGATGACGGCGTGCACGCTGCTGGCGATGCCGGCGCTGGCCTGGGCGCAGTCGGCCGACCCGAAGCCGTGGCAGCTGAACATGGGCAAGGGCGTCACCGCGTCCTCCCAGCACGCCTACGACGCGCACATGATCGCGCTGTGGGTCTGCATCGTGATCGGCCTGATCGTGTTCGGCGCGATGGGCTACGCGATGTTCAAGTTCCGCAAGTCCAAGGGTGCGGTGGCCGCGCAGTTCAGCCACAACACCACGGCCGAGATCATCTGGACCGTCATTCCCGTGCTGATCCTGGTGGTCATGGCCTGGCCGGCGACCGCCAAGCTGATCGCCATGTACGACACCCGCAACGCCGAGATGACCGTCAAGGTCACCGGCTACCAGTGGATGTGGAAGTACGAGTACCTGGGTGAGGACGTGTCCTTCACCAGCCGCCTGGACCGCGAGTCCGACCGCATCCGCCAGAGCGGCGAGAAGCCGGACCTGGCGAAGAACCCGCACTACCTGCTGGACGTCGACAACCAGCTGGTGCTGCCGACCGACACCAAGATCCGCTTCGTGATCACCGCCGACGACGTCATCCACGCGTGGTGGGTGCCGGCGCTGGGCTGGAAGCAGGACGCCATTCCGGGCATCGTCAACGAGGCCTGGACCGACATCAAGCAACCGGGCATCTACCGTGGCCAGTGCGCCGAGCTGTGCGGCAAGGACCACGGCTTCATGCCGATCGTCGTGAAGGCGGTGCCGAAGGCCGAGTTCCAGCAGTGGCTGGCCTCCAAGAAGCCCGCTCCGCCCGCCGAACCCGCTCCGGCCGCCCCGGCGGAACAGGCCGCGCCGGCCGACGCCACGACGGCCCCGGCCGTTGACGCCGCCCCCACCGCCGAGACGCCCGCGCCGACCGCGCAGGGCTGATCGACCGTCCGCACAGTTGCAAGAGAGTACGAACATGGCCAACACCGCTGTCGATCATCACGACGATCATCACGGTCACCAGCAGGGCTTCATCGACCGGTGGTTCTTCTCCACGAACCACAAGGACATCGGTACCCTCTACCTGATCTTCAGCTTCGTCATGTTCATCATCGGCGCGGGCATGTCGGTGATCATCCGTGCCGAGCTGATGGTGCCGGGCCTGCAATGGGTCAGCCCCGAATTCTTCAACCAGATGACCACGGTGCATGCGCTGGTCATGATCTTCGGTGGCGTGATGCCGGCGTTCGTCGGCCTGGCCAACTGGATGATCCCGCTGCAGGTCGGCGCGCCGGACATGGCGCTGCCGCGCATGAACAACTGGTCCTTCTGGATCATGCCGTTCGCCTTCACCCTGCTGCTGATGTCGCTGTTCCTGCCGGGCGGCGCGCCGGCCGGCGGCTGGACGCTGTACCCGCCGCTGTCGCTGCAGGGCGGCTACAACGTCGCCTTCACCATCTTCGCGATCCACATGATGGGCATCAGCTCGATCATGGGTGCCATCAACATCATCGCCACCGTGCTGAACATGCGCGCGCCGGGCATCGACCTGCTGAAGATGCCGATCTTCTGCTGGACGTGGCTGATCACCGCATTCCTGCTGATCGCGGTGATGCCGGTGCTCGCCGGTGCCGTGACCATGCTGCTGACCGACAAGTTCTTCGGCACCAGCTTCTTCAACGCGGCCGGCGGCGGCGACCCGGTGATGTACCAGCACATCTTCTGGTTCTTCGGTCACCCCGAGGTCTACATCATGATCCTGCCGGCGTTCGGCGTGGTGTCGGAAATCATCCCGACCTTCAGCCGCAAGCCGCTGTTCGGCTACCAGGCCATGGTGTACGCGACCGCCTCCATCGCGTTCCTGTCGTTCATCGTGTGGGCGCACCACATGTTCACGGTGGGCATGCCGCTGGGCGGCGAGATCTACTTCATGTTCGCCACCATGCTGATCGCCATCCCGACCGGCGTGAAGGTGTTCAACTGGGTCAGCACCATGTGGCGCGGCTCGCTGTCCTTCGAGACGCCGATGCTGTGGGCCGTGGGCTTCGTGATCCTGTTCACCATCGGTGGTTTCTCCGGCCTGATGCTGGCCATCGTGCCGGCGGACTTCCAGTACCACGACACCTACTTCGTGGTGGCGCACTTCCACTACGTGCTGGTGACCGGCGCGCTGTTCTCCATCATCGCCGCGACGTACTACTGGTGGCCGAAGTGGACCGGCCGCATGTACAGCGAGTTCTGGGGCAAGGTCCATTTCTGGTGGACGATCGTGTTCGTCAACCTGCTGTTCTTCCCGCAGCACTTCCTGGGCCTGGCCGGCATGCCGCGCCGCATCCCGGACTACAACCCGGTGTTCGCGGACTGGAACCTGATCAGCTCGATCGGCGCGTTCGGCATGTTCGTCACGCCGTTCATGATGGCCGCGATCCTGTGGTCCTCGCTGCGCAGCGGCCAGAAGGCCGAAGCGCGCGCCTGGGAAAACGCCCGGGGCCTGGAGTGGACCGTGCCGTCGCCGGCGCCGCACCACACCTTCACCACGCCGCCGGTCATCAAGGATGGCGACCTGGCGCATGGCGACGTGACGCACTGAGACGCCTGAGCGCCTGCGCATGAACGTGCCCGCCTTCACTCCCGAAGAACTCGCACGCCGCCGCAGGGCGGTGCTGCGGACGGCATGGGTGATCGGCGGCATCGCCTTCGCGATCTTCGCGGCCTTCATCGGCCGCGCGGTGCTGAGCGCATGACGGCCGCCAAGTCCAACTCGGCGGGCCTGTTCAAGCTGGTGGGCGTGGCGATGGCCGTGTTCGTGCTGACGTTCTCGCTGGTGCCGCTGTACCGCATCGCCTGCGAGAAGGTGTTCGGCATCCGCCTGGAGCAGGGTCCCGGCCAGGCCGCGGCGGCGGCCGCCGCCAAGGCGAAGCGCACGGTCACCGTGCAGTTCGACGGCGGCGTGAACTCCAAGCTGCCGTGGGCCTTCAAGCCGGAACAGCTGACCATGCAGGTGGTGCCCGGCGAGCTCTACGAAGCAAAGTATTTCGCCCGCAACGACAGCGACAAGGCCGTCGTCGGCAGCGCGGTGCCGTCGGTCGCGCCGGCGCGCGCGTCGGGCTACTTCACCAAGACCGAGTGTTTCTGCTTCACCGCCCAGACCCTGCAGCCCGGCGAGAGCCGCGACATGCCGGTCCGCTTCATCGTGGACCAGGACCTGCCGGCGGAAGTGAAGACGATCACCCTGTCGTATACCTTCTTCAAGAACGACGCCCTGACCGCGCAGATCGGCACGGGCACGGCGTCGCCTTCGCCGCTCGCGGCACCCTGATCACGCCTTAGCAACCGGAAGCAACGCCATGGCAAACGCCTCATCGCCAGACGCCAACATCTACTTCGTGCCGCACAGCTCCAAGTGGCCGTTCGTGGGCTCCATCGCCATGTTCATCACGATGGTCGGCGTGGCCAGCTGGCTCAACGACATTTCGTGGGGCATGTGGACCTTCTACGCCGGCGTCGTCGGTCTGTGCGCCACGCTGTTCATGTGGTTCGGCGACGTGATCCGCGAGTCGGTGAGCGGCCACTACAACCGCCAGGTGGACGTGTCGTTCCGCATGGGCATGGTGTGGTTCATCTTCTCGGAAGTGATGTTCTTCGCGGCCTTCTTCGGCGCGCTGTTCTACGCGCGCACGCTGTCGCTGCCGTGGCTCGGCGGCGAAGGCGACGGTGTGATGACCAACAGCCTGCTGTGGGAAGGGTTCTCTGCGGCGTGGCCGAGCGCCGGCCCGGGCCAGGTGGGTGGTCAGTTCCAGACCGTGTCCGCTTGGGGCTTGCCGCTGGTCAACACGCTGATCCTGCTGACCTCGGGCGTGACCATCACCATCGCCCACCATGCCTTGAAGGCGGGCAACCGCAGCCAGCTGCTGATCTGGCTGGGCGCCACCGTGCTGCTGGGCTGCGTGTTCTTGTATTACCAGGCGGTGGAATACATCCACGCGTACAAGGAACTGAACCTGACGCTGGGTTCGGGCATCTACGGCTCCACGTTCTTCATGCTGACCGGCTTCCACGGCCTGCACGTGACGCTGGGCACGATCATGCTGGCGATCATCTGGTTCCGCTGCGCCAAGGGCCACTTCACCAAGGACGACCATTTCGGCTTCGAAGCCGTGGCGTGGTACTGGCACTTCGTCGACGTGGTGTGGCTGGGCCTGTTCCTGTTCGTCTACGTGTTGTGATTTCGTGATTCGTGATGGGTGATTCGCTGACAGCGAAAGCACCACACACAGCGAGAGCGACGGAGATCCCGTCGCTCTTTGCTTTTACGAATCACGCATCACGAATCACGAATCACGAATCACGGCGCTCAGCCCGGATTGATCCCATGCGGCTGGATCCAGCCCATCTTGATGGCCACGACCACCAGCAGGATCAGGCCCACGGACAGTGCGATGCGGCGGGTCAGCGCATTGACCGTGCGCTTGCTCTCGCCCTTGTCCACCAGCATGTAGTACAGGCCGGCGCCCAGGTTCCAGACGATGAGGATGAGGAAGGCGATGATCAGCAGGGTTTTCAGCGAATCGTTCATGGCGTCCTTGACGGGGCCGGGGCGGTGAGGCGCGCATTATCGCGCCATTGGCGTGAGCCGATGGTGGGTGCGGCAATCGGACGCAGTCCGTGAGCCGCCGCATGCCGCTGCCGGTCGGCTGGACTTTGGCCGTGCTGGCGATGTCGCTGTTCGGCAGCCTGGGCGCCTGGCAGTGGGGCCGGGCCGAGCAGAAGCAGGCCATGCTCGCGGACACCGCCCGCATACTGGCCGAGCGCCGGGCGCAGCCGCTGGCGCTGGCAGCGGATCCCGCGCGTGCGCAGGCCTACGACTGGGTCGAGGGCGATGGCGAATTCCTGCCCGCGCCGGCCATCCTGCTCGACAACCAGACCCGTGACCGTCGGGCCGGCGTGCGTGCTTATCGCGTCTTCCAACCTGCCAGCGCGGGCGCGCCGCTGCTGGTGGAACTGGGCTGGCTGCCCGTGCCGGGCGACCGCGCCATGCCCGCCGTGGCGGCGCCGCCCGGGCAGCGGCGCATCGCGGGCTTGCTGGTCCCGCCCCCCTCGGAGGGCATCGCCCACGCGCCGCCCAGCACGCAGCCGGATGGCAGCCTGCTGGTGATCGCGTTGCAACCGCCGGCGCTGGCACAGGCGCTGGGGCTGTCGTCGCTGGCGCCGCGGGTGTTGAAGCTGGATCCGGACCTGCCGCTGGGCCATGCCCGCGACCTGGAGATCCTGCCCAATACCCTGCCGCCGGAGCGCCACATCGGCTACGCGGTGCAATGGTTCGGACTGGCCGGGGCGGTGCTGGTGACCGCGCTGCTGCTGACCTGGCGCAGCCGGCGGGTTGCGCTACAGGGTCATTGAGCGGCCACGGGACAGGCGCGTGGAATCCCCCGTAACCCCGTTCGTGGTGAGCCTGTCGAACCACGCGCTTTGCGCTGGATCGACCTGTCACGATGGCCTTGTCTTGCCGTCGAGAGGCGCGGTTCGACAGGCTCACCACGGACGGTATCGGGGAGTGGTGGGCGACGAGCCGCGTCGTCCGCACCTCGGATAGCGGCAATGACCGCCCGGGCGTGAGAAAATGCCGCGCATGGACCCCAAACCATTCGATCCCGCCCAGCGGCGTCGCGGGCGGTGGATGCTCGTCGGCCTGTTCGCCCTGTTCTTCGGCACCGTGTTCGGCGCCGGCATCCTGCGTTTCTCCGGCTGGCAGCCGGCCGCGCACAAGAACCACGGTGTGATGCTGCAGCCGCCCGTGGACGCACGTGATCTCTCGCCGGCGCTCGCCGGTGGCGGCCGCTACGGCTGGACGCCGGCCGAGCGCCGCTGGCGCATCGTCGCCGCGCCGTCGCCCGGGTGCACGCAGGCCTGCACCGCGCTTGCGCAGGATCTGGACAAGGTCTGGCAGCTGTTCGGCCACAACGCCGACGAGGTCGACATCCTGTGGATCGGCGACTATCCGGCCGACGCCCCGCGGCACTCGGCGCTGCGCCTGGTGCGCGCCGACGATCCGTTGCGCACGCGCCTGCCGCAGGTGGACGACGCAGCGGGCACGCCGGTCTACGTGATCGATCCCCATGGCTTCATCATCCTGCGCTATGCCCCGGGCTTCGATCCGGGTGGCCTGCGCACGGATGTGTCCAAGCTGATCAAGCTCATCTGAGCCCCCGCTAGAACGACAGATGATGAACACCAGTGCGCGCCCCGTGATCTACCGACACTTCCACCGCATCGCCTGGCTGGCGGTCGCCCTGACGCTGTGCGTCGTGGTGTTCGGCGCTTTCGTGCGCCTGTCCGACGCCGGCCTGAGCTGCCCCGACTGGCCGACCTGCTACGGTCGCGCCGCGTGGCCGAAGGCGGTGGACGAGGCCGCTGCCCACGTGGCCAGCGAGATCCGTCCGTTCGAGACGCACAAGGCGTGGCGCGAACAGGTGCACCGCCACATCGCCGCCGCGCTCGGCGTGCTGGTGCTGGTGCTGGCCCTGCTGGCGGCGCGTCGCCGCCGCTGGGGCATCGCGCAGATCCTCGTCGCCGCAGGCCTGGTCGGTGCGGCGATTCCGCTGTACATGCACGGCGAACACGTGCAGGCGTCGGTGTTGGCGATCATCGGCGAAGCGATCCTGCTGTTCGCCGCGTTGCGCTGGTCGAACATCGATCTCGCGCGCGCTGGCGCATTGACGCTGGCGGTGATCATCTTCCAGGCGCTGCTCGGCATGTGGACGGTGACGTGGCTGCTGAAGCCGATCGTGGTGATGGGCCACCTGCTCGGTGGCCTGACCACGTTCTCGCTGCTGGTGTGGATGGCGTGGCGCGCAACCGACCGGCCGATCCGGCTGGCCGACGCCGTCGTGCTGCGGCGCTGGCTGATCGGTGGTCTGGCGCTGCTCGGTATCCAGATCGCCCTGGGCGGCTGGGTCAGTGCCAACTATGCGGCGCTGGCATGCGGTCTGGATTTCCCCAAGTGCGTGGGCCAGTGGGCGCCGCCGGCGGACTTCCGCGAGGGCTTCGTGCTGTGGCGGGGGATCGGCGTGGATTACGAGGGCGGCGTGCTCGATGGCGCGGCGCGCATCGCGATCCAGCTGGCCCACCGCATCATGGCGGTGGTGGTGGCGCTGTACGTGCTGGCGCTGGCGCTGCGCCTGTTCCGCACGCCGGGCATGCGCAGCTGGTCGCTGACGCTGCTGGTGCTGATCGTCGCGCAGGTCACGCTGGGCATCCTCAACGTCAAGCTCAACCTGCCGCTGCCGGTCGCGGTGGCGCACAACGCCGGCGCGGTGCTGCTGCTGTTCACCCTGGTGTCGCTGACCGCGCGCCTGCGCAGGCCCGATTGATGGCCTCGACGTTCCGCCAGTACTGGGACCTGACCAAGCCGCGGGTGGTGGCGCTGATCGTGTTCACCGCGATCGTCGGCATGTTCCTGGCCATCGATGGCCTGCCGGACGGGTCCGAACTGCTGCGCGGTGCGCTCGGCTTCCTCGGCATCTGGCTGGCCGCCTCCAGCGCCGCCGCGATCAACCAGCTGCTGGATGCGCGCATCGACGCGAAGATGGCGCGCACGTCGTGGCGCCCGCTGGTGCAGGGCCAGGTGAAGCCGTGGCAGGCGCTGGTGTTCGCGCTGGTGCTGGCGGCGCTGTCGATGGGCATCCTGGTGCTGTGGGTCAACACGATCACGGCGATCCTGACCTTCGCCTCGCTGATCGGCTACGCGGTGATCTACACCGTGTTCCTGAAGCGCGCTACGCCGCAGAACATCGTCATCGGCGGTATCGCCGGCGCGGCGCCGCCGCTGCTGGGCTGGGCGACGATGACCGGCATGCAGGGCGAGTGGGACTGGCCGCACGCGCTGCTGCTGGTACTGATCATCTTCGTGTGGACGCCGCCGCACTTCTGGGCGCTGGCGATCTTCCGCCGCGAGGACTACGCACGCGCGCTGGTGCCGATGCTGCCGGTGACGCACGGCGTGACCTATACGCGCTGGCAGATCCTGTTCTACACCGTGCTGCTGGTCGAAGTGACCGTGCTGCCGGTGGTGTTCGGCATGAGCGGCTTCTTCTACCTGGGCGGCGCGCTGGTGCTGGGCGCGGTGTTCCTCTGGTACGCATGGCGCCTGCTGGATCCGCCGGACGACTTCTTCCCGATGCGGGTGTTCAACTATTCCATCGTCTACCTGATGGCGTTGTTCGCGTTCCTGCTGGTCGATCATTGGGTGATGCCGATGCTGCGGCCTGCCGCATCGGCGGCCGGCATCGAGTTCGTGCCGGCGGGGTGATCCCCTGTAGGAGCGACGTCAGTTGCGACCGCACGCCATTGGCATGCACGGCAGTGACGATGTGCATGGTCTTGCAGTGTCCGCCAGCAGGGTCCGAGGTCCACGCAACGCCGTTCGCACGGTCGCGACTCACGTCGCTCCTACAACGGCTCGGCTGCGTCCGGCTCCGCCAGCTGCTCCAGCACCACCGGCTCCAGCGAGGTCAGTCCTGCCGCGCGGCCCAACGTCAGCGCATCCTCCTGCGATGCGCCCTCCAGGGCCGCGCCCAGCGCGAGCAGCGCACCGACGCGATTCCCCGAGGCGCAGTGCAGCAGCACGTCGCCTTCCTGCGCCTTCAGCAGATCCTGCAACGCCCTGGCATTCGCCGGCGAGATGTCGTCCTTGCCGGCGATCGGCAGCGCGACGTACGCCATGCCAAGGCGGCGTGCTTCGGCGGCTGCGTCGTAGCCACGGTCTTCCTGCGCGCCGCGCAGATCGATCACGGTACGCACGCCTTGCGATTGCACTCGCGCGAGGTCTTCCAGTGACGGCTGGCCGCCGGTATGCAGGCCAGCCCTGGGTTGGGTGAAGTCGGTGGCGTGCGCCGCGAGCGACAGGCCGCCGGCCAGCAATGTGGAAAGCAGAAGCGCAAGACGTGTCATCACGGACTCCTCAGTGGCGGCCGATACGGGCCTGCAGCAGGGTGCGCAGCTCGTACTTGTCGGTTTCGTCCAGGCCTTGGCTGCGCTGCTTGGCCTGCAGTTCGTCGAGCCGTTGCTGCAGCATCTGCTTTTCGAGCTGCACGGCGGCGTCGAGCACTTCCATGCGCCAGCTGTCCTCGTCGCCGGGCAGATCCTGCATCGCCAGCTTCTGCAGCGCGGCGGCTTCCTCGCGCTCGGCGAAGTGTTCCAGCAGCACGCCGGTGGTGATGTCCGGACGCGCGTGCACCAGATCGATCAGTTCGAGCAGCAGTTCCATGCCGGCCAGTCGCAGCGCGGAAAAGCCATGCGTCGATTCGATGGCCAGCGCCAGCGCCGGTTTGTGAAGCAGGCGCACGATGAGGCTGCGGACCAGGCTGGGTTTCTGGCCGGCCCGCGACGGCGCCGTCCGCCGGGCAGGCGTGGGCGCGGCCGGGGCGGGGTTGGCGTTGCCGGCGCCCACGCCGGTGATCTCGGTCAGGCGCTGGCGCATCAGGTCGCCGAACGCGCCGTCGGGGATCTGCGCGAGCAGCGGGCGCGCGCGCTCGGCCAGGCGCGCCTTGCCGTCGAGCGTGGACAGCTTGATGTCCTTGGCCAGTTCGTCGAAGAAGAACTGCGAGAGCGGTGTCGCCTGCTGCAGGCGCGTGTCGAATCCGGCCGCGCCTTCCTGCCGCACGATGGTGTCGGGATCTTCGCCGTCGGGCAGGAACAGGAAGAACGCCTGCCGTCCGTCCTTCATGCGCGGCAGCACCGACTCGAGCGCACGCCAGGCGGCACGCTGGCCGGCGGCATCGCCATCGAAGCAGAAGTAGACATCCGGCGCGTTGCGGAACAGCAGCTCGGCGTGTTCCGGCGTGGTCGCCGTGCCCAGCGTGGCGACCGCTTCCGTCACGCCGAACTGGAACAGCGACACCACGTCCATGTAGCCCTCCACTACCACCAGCCGCGCGATCTTCTGGTTGGCCTGCTTCACCTGCCACAGGCCGTACAGCTCGCGGCCCTTGTGGAACAGCGCGGTCTCCGGCGAGTTGAGGTACTTCGGGCCGTCGTCCTTCTGCAGCACGCGGCCGCCGAAGGCGATCACGCGGCCACGCCGGTCGTGGATGGGGAACATCACCCGGTCGCGGAACTTGTCGTACACGTGGCCGCGGTCGTTCTTCGAAAACAGGCCGGCGCGGTCGAGCAGCTTCATCCGGCGTTCGTCGGTGCCCAGCGCGTCCTTCAACGCGGAAAAACCGTCCGGCGCGTAGCCGATCATGAACTGCGTGCGGATGGCCGCATCCACGCCGCGGCCGTCGAGATAGGCCTTGGCCTTGTCGCTGCCGTCCAGGTGGCGCTGGAAGAAGCGGGCCGCCGCTTCCAGTGCGTTGAAGAGGTCGCGGGTATCGTTGTTCTCGTTGCGCTGCTGCGTCTCGCGCGGCACTTCCATGCCGGTGCGCCGCGCCAGCTCTTCCACCGCATCGAGGAACTCGAGGCGGTCGTAGTTCATCAGGAACGACAGCGCGGTGCCGTGCGCGCCGCAGCCGAAGCAGTGGTAGAACTGCTTGGTGGGCGACACCGTGAACGACGGCGAGCGCTCATCGTGGAACGGGCAGCAGGCCGAATACTCCTTGCCCTGCCGTTTCAGCGGCACGCGCGCGCCGACCACCTCGACGATATCCGTCCGGGCGAGCAGTTCGTCGATGAAGGCGTCGGGGATGCGGGCCATGGAACGCATAGGATGCCACGGCGGGCCGCGCGGCCGTCGCGCTACCATGCCGGCATGCCTGTTGACGCTCCTTCCGATGAGGCCGTGCTGGCGCAACTGCGCGACGCGGTCGGCCGCGGCCATGTGCTGACCGGCGACCGCGCCACGCGCCGCTACCGCAAGGGCTACCGCTTCGGTGAGGGGCCGGTGCTGGCCGTGGTGCGGCCGGGCACGCTGCTGGAGCTGTGGCGGGTACTGCAGGTCATCGTCGCGGCGGGACGCATCGTGCTGATGCAGGCGGCCAATACCGGGCTGACCGGCGGTTCCACGCCGGATGGCGACGGTTACGACCGCGGCATCGTGCTGGTCAGCACACGACGCCTGACCGGCGTGCAGCTGCTCGATGGTGGGCGCCAGGTCGTCTGCCTGCCCGGCGCGACGCTGGACGTGCTGGAGAAGCGGCTCGCGCCGCTGGGCCGCGAGCCGCATTCGGTCATCGGCTCCTCCTGCATCGGCGCGTCCGTGCTCGGTGGCGTCTGCAACAACTCCGGGGGCGCACTGGTGCGGCGCGGGCCCGCCTACACCGAGCTGGCGCTGTATGCGCAGCTCGGCGAAGACGGAGTGCTGCGGCTGGTGAACCATCTCGGCATCGCGCTGGGCGACACGCCGGAAGTCATCCTGTCGCGGCTGCAGGCCTGTGACTACGGCGCCGACGACGTCGACCACGATCCGGCGCAGGCGGCCTCGGATCCGCACTACGCCGACCACGTGCGACAGGTCGACGCGCCCACGCCGGCGCGCTACAACGCCGATCCCTCACGGCTGCACGAGGCGTCGGGGTGCGCGGGACGGCTGGCGGTGTTCGCGGTGCGGCTGGATACGTTCGAACAGGATGCCGCGTCGGTCTTCTACCTCGGCAGCAACGATCCGGACGATCTCACCGAGGTGCGCCGGCACCTGCTGACGGCCTTCGAGCGGTTGCCCATCGCCGGCGAGTACCTGCATCGCGACGCCTTCGACATCGGCGACCGCTACGGCAAGGACACCTTCCTGCTGATCGATCGTTTCGGCACGGGCCGGGTGCCGGCGGCGTTCGCACTGAAGAGCCGCGTGGACGGCTGGTGCGAACGGCTCGGCATGCCGGGGCTGGCGGACCGCGTGCTGCAGTCGCTGACGGCGATGCTGCCGGACCACCTGCCGCCCCGGCTGCGCGCGTACCGCGACCGGTACGAGCATCATCTGCTGCTGAAGGTGTCGACGCGCGATGCGGAGGCGACGCGCGCGTTCCTGGAGCGCTTCTTCGGTGAGAGCTACGGCGATTTCTTCGCCTGCGATGCGGACGAAGGTCGAAAGGCCTTCCTGTTGCGCTTCGCGGTCGCGGGCGCAGCGGTGCGTTACCGCGCCGTGCATGCCGCGCAGGTCGAGGACATCGTCGCGCTGGATATCGCCCTGCGCCGCGACGACCGCGCGTGGGTGGAAACCCTGCCGGCCGAGTTGGCCACCACGATGGTGGCGCGGCTCTACTACGGGCACTTCTTCTGCCACGTGTTCCACCAGGACTACATCGTGAAGAAGGGCGTCGATCCGTTGGCCGTTGAGCATCGCCTGTGGGACCTGCTCGACGCACGCGGCGCCGAATATCCGGCCGAGCACAACGTCGGCCACCTCTACCGCGCCAAGCCGGCGCTGGCCGGGTTCTACCGCGCGCTGGATCCGACCAACACGTTCAACCCCGGGATCGGGCAGACCAGCAAGCGGGCGGCTTGGGAAGGGCAGGTGTGAGTGGAGAGGGTGAGGAGTGAGAAAAGGCGGCTTTCGCTGACTCCTCACTCCTCTGCACTCGCTTCTCGACTCCCGTGCTCGTCGATCACCGCCGTGATCAGCGCGCCGACGAAGAACACCACGCTGGCGTAGTAGATCCACACCAGCAACAGGACCAGCGCGCCCATCGAGCCGTACGCACTGCCGGGCGCGGCTTCCGCCAGGTACAGGCCGATCAGGTAGCGACCGGCGGCGAACAGCAACGCGGTGATGGCGCCGCCGAGGAAGGCCTGCTTCCACGCCACGCGCCGGTCCGGCAGGTAGTGGTAGAAGAACGCGAAGGCGAGCGTGTACAGCAGCAGGGTGGTGGTGTAGCCGAGCGCGGGCAGCAGCGACGGCAGGCGCGCGAACACCACCTGCAATGCGGTCGTGGCGACCATCGACACCACCAGCAGGAAGCCGATGGCCAGCACCACGCCGAGCGAGAACACGCGCTTCTTCAGCCATGCCGCCAGTCCGTTGAGTCGCTGGGCATCGGTGCGGAAGATCAGGTTGAGGGCGCCCTGCAGTTGCGCGAAGACGACCGTGGCGCCGACGAACAGCAGCGCCGTGCTCCACCAGCCGGCCAGCGACCCGATGTCGGGCCGGTCGCTGGCGTTGCGGATCACCGTCTCGGCCACGGTGCCGGCGCCGGGACCGGCCAGCTGCTGTATCTGGTCCAGCAGCGACTGCTGCGCGGGCGGATACAGCGAGGCGGTCAGCCACAGCAGCAGGATCAGCAGCGGCGCCAGCGACAGCAGCGCGTAGAACGACAGCGACGCCGCCTGCGTCATCAGGTCGGTTTCGACGAAGCGCCGCACCAGCGCGGCGGGCAGGCTGCGGTTGAGGCGTTCGCCGGCATGGCGCGCCCGTGCTCGCAAGGTACTGAAGCGGGTGGCATGTTCCATGCCCCCAGCGTGTCGCGGGTCGCGTCAGCGGTTCGTTATGCCAGCGTGGCCGCTGCGTTCACGCGTCGTCGCGGGCGAGCGCACGTAATGCGTCGCCGGTGACGCGTTGCACGGTCCAGTCGTCCAGGCCGACGGCGCCGAGCCGACGGTAGAAGCGGATCGCGGGCTCGTTCCAGTCGAGCACGGACCACTCGAAGCGGCCATACCCGCGAGAGACGGCCAGTCGCGCGAGATGCACCATCAGCCGCTTGCCGAGGCCGAGGCCGCGATGGTCGGGCAGGACGAACAGGTCTTCGAGGTACAGCCCCGGCCGGCCGAGGAAGGTGGAGAAGGAGACGAAGAACAGCGCGAAGCCCGCTGGCGTCCCGTCGACCTCCGCGATGACGACTTCGGCGGCGGGCCGTTCGCCGAACAGGTGCGTCTCGAGCAGGGCTGGCGTGGCGACGGCTTCGTGGGCGAGCCGTTCGTACTCGGCCAGGCCGCGGATGAACGCGAGGATCTGCGGGATGTCGGCGCGGGTGGCCGGGCGCAGCGTGATGGCGGGGGTATCCATGGCGCGAGGATGCCACGGATGGAGCGCGGCGCCGGAGGTCCGGCGCCGTGCGGCAGGCTCAGCCTGCGAGTTTCTTCTTGATCAGCGCAGAGACCTGGCCCATGTCGGCCTGGCCGGCGAGGCGCGGCTTCAGCACGCCCATCAGCTTGCCCATGTCGGCCGGACCGGTGGCGCCGGTTTCGGCCACCGCCGCGTCGATGGCGGCCAGGATCTCGGCTTCGCCCAGCTTGGCCGGCAGGTAGGTGTCGATCACGGCCAGCTCGGCGCGCTCGATGGCGGCCAGGTCCTCGCGGTTGGCGGCCTCGAACTGGGTCACCGAGTCCTTGCGCTGCTTGACCATCTTCTCCAGTACGGCGAGCACGGCGGCGTCGTCCAGCTCGATCCGCTCGTCGACTTCCTTCTGCTTGATGGCCGCATTGATCAGGCGGATGACGGCCAGGCGGTCCTTCTCGCCGGCCTTCATGGCGGCCTTCATGTCATCGGTGAGCTGCTGTTTCAGGGACATGGCGGTTCTCGGGACAGGTGATTCGGGATTCGGGATCCGGTCGCAGGAAGGCGGGCGCTGTCGCGAATCCCCATCCCCTCTCCCGAATCCTGCGCCAAAACAAAAAGCCGGCGACGCTCGCGCGTGCCGGCTTCTCGCGAAGCGACGCGGCTCAGTACAGGCGCTGGCGCTTGGTGACGTCGCGCGAGCTGCGGCGCAGCTGGCGCTTCACCGCGGCGGCGGCCTTGCGCTTGCGCTCCTGGGTCGGCTTCTCGTAGAACTCGCGCTTGCGGGTTTCGGCCAGGACGCCGGCCTTCTCGCAGGTGCGCTTGAAGCGACGCAGCGCAAACTCAAACGGCTCGTTTTCGCGGACTTTGACGCTGGGCATACGTAATCTCGGTGAAGTAAACGGCCCGGTCAGACCGGGTGAGCCGCGTATTATAGCGGCAGTCTCACGCGCTGCAACCCGCCCGGTCAGTCCGCCGGCGTGTCCCCCTCCCCAGCAACCCCGGATTCCCGTCATGAAAGTCCTCGGCATCGAAACCAGCTGCGACGAAACCGGCGTGGCCGTCTACGACACCGGCCGGTCCGGCGCCGCCGGGCTGCGTGCCCACGCGGTCTACAGCCAGATCGCCCTGCATGCCGAATACGGCGGCGTGGTGCCGGAACTGGCCAGCCGCGACCACGTCCGCAAGCTGCTCCCCCTGATCCGCCAGACCCTGGCCGAGGCGGAGCTGACGACCGACGACCTGGACGGCGTGGCCTATACGGCCGGCCCGGGACTGGTCGGCGCCCTGCTGGTCGGCGCCGGCGTGGCCCGGTCCCTGGCGTGGGCGCTGGACGTGCCCGCCGTGGCGGTCCATCACATGGAAGGCCATCTGCTGGCGCCATTGATGGAAGACGATCCGCCCGACGCGCCCTTCGTGGCCCTGCTGGTGTCCGGTGGCCACACCCAACTGGTGGCCGTTGAGGCCATCGGCCGCTACCGCCTGCTCGGCGAGACGCTGGACGATGCCGCCGGCGAGGCCTTCGACAAGACCGCCAAGATGATGGGCCTGCCGTACCCGGGCGGTCCGCAACTGGCTGCCCTGGCGGAAAAGGGCACGCCGGGCCGCTTCAGGTTCGCGCGTCCGATGACCGACCGGCCGGGGCTGGACTTCAGTTTCTCCGGCCTGAAGACGCAAGTGCTGCTGGCCTGGCGCGACAGCGACCAGTCCGACCAGACCAAGGCCGATATCGCGCGCGGCTTCGAGGATGCGGTGGTCGACACGCTGGCCATCAAGTGCGAGCGCGCGCTGGACGCTGCCGGCAGCGATGTCATCGTCATCGCCGGTGGCGTGGGCGCCAACAAGCGGCTGCGCGCCAGGCTGCAGGACATGGCGGCCAGGCGCGGCGGCCGTGCCTGTTTCCCCCGCCCGTCGCTCTGCACCGACAACGGCGCGATGATCGCCTTCGCCGGTGCCTTGCGGCTGCAGGCAGGCCAGCACGAGCCGGCCGAAGTGAAGGTCACGCCACGCTGGGACATGGCCACCCTGCCCGCCGTCGCAACGGTCGACTGACGGCCGCGGCCGGCGAATTCCGTTCAGGTTCAAGGCGGTGCGGGTAGGGTGTCCGCTCCGCCAACCGACGCGTCCTCCTGCGCAATGCAGAGGCCAGGGCGTGCATGAACCACCTCAAGGGGTAACGGAATGACCGAACACCTGGACGCCCTGCGCGCGAGCCTCGCACCGTATCCGTGGGCCTATACCGTCGTGGTCGCCTCAGCGCTCGTCCTGCTGGCGTGGCTGGCGAACTGGATCACCAAGCGCGTGCTGCTTCGTGGCCTGCGACGGTTGCTGGCGACCCTGCCGCTCGGTCAGGGCGACCAGCAGGTCCGCCTGCGGGTGATCCCCCGCCTGGCCAACGTGGTGCCTGCGGTGGTGCTGGCTGCCGGTGTCGCCCTGGTGCCGGAGCTGCCGGCGCTGCTGGTGACCGTGGTCCGCAACGTCTGCTTCGCCTTCATCATCCTGACGGTCGCGCTGGCCATTGCCGCGGCGCTCGATCTGGCCAACGAGGTCTACCAGCGCCGTCCGGATGCGGCCGACAAACCGATCAAGGGCTACCTGCAGCTGCTGAAGATCATCGTGTTCGTTGTCGCGGCGGTGCTGATGGTCGCCGCGCTGATCGACCGCTCGCCGGTGATCCTGCTGTCCGGCCTGGGCGCGATGATGGCCGTGCTGATCCTGGTGTTCCAGGACACGTTGCTGTCACTGGTGGCCAGCGTGACCATCAGTTCCAACGACATGGTGCGGGTCGGCGACTGGATCGAGATGCCCAGCCAGAACGCGGACGGCGACGTCATCGATATCGCCCTGCACACGGTGAAGGTGCAGAACTGGGACAAGACCATCACCACCATCCCCACCAAGAAGCTCATCAGCGACTCGTTCAAGAACTGGCGCGGCATGAGCGAATCCGGCGGCCGGCGCATCAAGCGCGCGCTGTACCTGGACCAGAACAGCGTGCGCTTCCTGGGTGGCGAGGAGCAGGCGCGACTGCGCCGGTTCCGCCTGCTGGGCGATTACCTGCAACGCAAGGACGGCGAACTGGACGCCTGGAATGCGCGCCTGGCCGACCACGGCCGCGAGCCCGTCAACCAGCGCCGCACCACCAACCTCGGCACCTTCCGCGCCTACGTCGAAGCCTATCTGCGCGCGCACGGCGACATCCACGACGGCATGACGCTGCTGGTGCGCCAGCTGCCGCCGGGGCCGACCGGACTGCCGCTGGAGATCTACTGCTTCACCCGCACCGTGGAATGGGGGCCGTACGAAGCCATCCAGTCCGACATCTTCGACCACCTGCTGGCGATCCTGCCGGAGTTCGGGTTGCAGGTGTTCCAGCAGCCGGGGGGTGCCGACATGCGCCGGTTGCAGGGACGGGCGGCGACCGTCGCGGCCGCCGCCGCAGGCTGAGTCCGCGCCGATTGCGCGTACCATTCCCGCACCCGCATCCAGAGCCCCCCATGGACATCGTTTTCATCGAAGACCTGCGCATCGAGACCGTCATCGGCATCTACGACTGGGAGCGGGGCATCCGCCAGACCGTGGCGCTGGATGTGGAGATGGCGTTCGACAACCGCGTGCCGGCGGCCAGCGACGACATCGCGCAGACGCTGGACTACAAGGCCGTGTCGAAGCGGCTGATCGCCTTCGTCGAAGCGTCGAACTTCGGCCTGGTCGAGACGCTGGCGGAGCAGTGCGCGGCGATCATCCGCGAGGAGTTCGGCGTGGCCTGGGTGCGGCTGAAGCTCAGCAAGCCCGGCGCCGTCACCGGCGCGCGCAATGTCGGCGTGCTGATCGAACGCGGCGTGCGCCCGGCCTGACGCCATGGGAACGGCCTATCTCAGCCTGGGCAGCAACGTCGAGCCCGAACGGCATCTGCGCGCCGCGGTCATGGCGCTGCGCGAACGCTTCGGCAACGTGCTGCTGTCGCCGGTCTACCGTACGCGCTCGGTGGGCTTCGACGGTACCGATTTCCTCAATGCCGCCGCGGTGATCGACAGCGACCTGGATCCGTTCGCGCTGAACGACTGGCTGCATGCACTGGAAGACGCGCACGGGCGCGACCGCAGCGGGCCGAGGTTTTCCGACCGCACGCTCGACATCGACATCGTGCTGTACGACGACCTGGTGCTGCAGGGCCCGGGAAACCTGCGACTGCCCCGCGATGAGCTGAAGCACGCGTTCGTGCTGCTGCCGCTGGTGGACATCGCGCCGGAGGCGGTCGAACCGCGCAGCGGGCGCACGCTGGCATCCCTGTGGCGCGAACACCCCGACCACGCCACGCCACCCCAGGCGGTGCCGTTCCCGTAGCGTGCGCTACGCGCACGAGCTTCGGGACCCGAATCATCGCGCCGCACCACCCACCGCACGACCGGGCTACGCTGCGGTCGTGCGCATGGCGCACGCTTCGGCATCCGTGCGCTACGTGATGTGCCGGCCGCCGTCGACGTGGATTACCTGGCCGGTGACGTAGCCGGCGGTGTCGCCGAGCAGCCAGGCGACCGTGCCGGCGATGTCGGCCGGGTCGCCGATGCGGCCCAGCGGTGTCTGTGCCAGCAGGCGCGCCTGCACGTCGGGATCGATCCCGCCATCCGGCCACAGGATCGCGCCCGGCGACACCGCGTTCACCCGCACCTCCGGTGCCAGCGACACGGCCAGCCCGCGCGAGACGGCCAGCAAGGCGTCCTTGGAGGCGGCGTAGACCGCCAGGTCCGCGCGCGGCCGCTCGGCATAGACGTCGGCGATGTTGACGATGGCGCCGCGGGCGGCGCGCAGGTGCGGTGCCGCCGCCTGCGCCAGGAAGAACGGCGCGCGCGCATTGACCGCGAACAGCTCCTCCCACTGCGCCGGCGTGGTGGCGCCGGCGGGCGTGGGATAGAACGCGGACGCATTGTTGACCAGCGCATCCAGGCGGCCGAAATGGCCGACGGTCTGCGCCACCAGTTCCGGCAGCCGGTCGAACACGGCGAGGTCGGCCTGCAGCCTCAGGGTGCTGCCGCGGCGCGCGGCTTCCAGCTCATCGACAAGCGCCTCCATGTCGGCGGACGAACCACGGAAGTGCAGCGCGAGGTCGTGGCCGTCGGCGTGCAGGCGACGCGCGATCGACGCACCGATGCGGCGCGCGGCACCGGTGATCAGGACGACACGACGCGGCGTGGACATGGCGGACTCCAGGAAGCGGATCCGCATTGTCCATGCTTTGCACCGGAATGGCGCACGACGCCGACGAAAATGTGAGGCGAATGCGGCGTCGTCCCGATGCTTGACGGCGTGCGCATCCACCATGCATGTTGCAACGCATTACTCCCGCGCCGGATGTGCCGGCGGGGACAGCGGGATGGCGAATGGACTGGGCGAAGTACCGCACCACGACCTTTGACGAACTGATCCAGTCCGATGGACGGCCGCGCCCGGCCGCACGCCGGCTGGTGGAATACCTGGCCGGGCTGTCCGGCCGCGAACTGGCCGAACGCCAGCTCGCCGCCGACGTGGTGGCGCGCGTGCAGGGCATCACCTTCACCGTGTATTCCGACGGCCGCAACGTCGATCGCACGCTGCCGTTCGACCTGATCCCGCGCATCATCCCGCTCAGCGAATGGCAGCGCACCGAAGCCGGCCTGAAGCAGCGGATGCGCGCGCTCAACCTGTTCATCGGCGACATCTACGGCAGGCAGCAGATCGTCAAGGACAAGGTGTTCCCGGCGATGCTGCTGAAGGACTCGGTGAACTTCCGTGCGCAGTGCGTGGGCATCACCCCGCCACTGGGCGTGTGGGCGCACATCTGCGGCTCGGACCTGGTGCGCGATGGCGACGGCACGCTGTACGCGCTGGAGGACAACCTGCGCATTCCGAGCGGCGTCAGCTACATGCTGGAAAACCGCATGGTGGCCAAGCGGGTGTTCCCGGAGCTGTTCGAGACCAGCTCGATCCTGCCGGTGGACGAATACCCCAGCCAGCTCTACGACACGCTCGCCGCGCTGTCGCCGCGACCGGGCGACACGCCGGTGATCGCGCTGCTGACGCCGGGCGTGTTCAACAGTGCGTACTTCGAACATGCCTACCTGGCGCAGGCGATGGGCATCGAACTGGTCGAAGGCAGCGACCTGTTCGTCGCCGACGACGACTGCACCTACATGCGCACGGTCTACGGCCCCAAGCGGGTGGACGTGATCTACCGCCGCGTCGACGATCTCTTCATCGATCCCGAGGTGTTCCTGCCGGAGTCGGTGCTGGGCGCGCCGGGCCTGATCCGCAGCTGGCGCGCGGGCAAGGTGGCGCTGGCCAATGCGCCGGGCGCGGGCGTGGCCGACGACAAGGTGGTGTTCGCCTACGTGCCGAAGATGATCAAGTACTACCTGGACGAGGATCCGATCCTGCCCAACGTGCCCACCTACCTCTGCCACAACGCGAAGGAACGCAAGTACGTGCTGGACAACATCGAGAAGCTGGTGGTGAAGCCGGCCAACGAATCCGGCGGCTACGGCATGCTGATCGGGCCACGTTCGACCAAACGGCAACGCGAGAAATTCAAGGCGCTGATCGAAGCCAATCCGCGCAACTACATGGCACAGCCCACGCTGGCGCTGTCCACCGCGCCCATCGTCACCAAGCAGGGGCCGTCGCCGCGGCACATCGACCTGCGGCCGTTCGTGCTGTCGCGCCAGGACACCTACGTCACCACCGGCGGCCTGACCCGCGTGGCGATGGTGAAGGGATCGCTGGTGGTGAACTCGTCGCAGGGCGGCGGCGCCAAGGACACTTGGGTCGTGGACCTGTCCGACCAGGAAGGGGAGGACGGCTGATGCTGTCGCGTGTCGCCGACAACCTGTACTGGTTCAGCCGCTACGTGCGCCGTGCGGAGAACACCGCGCGCCTGGTCGGCGTGGGCAGCCAACTGCAGCTGGACATGCCGCGCTCGGTACGCTTCGCGTGGCGGCCGATGATCGACACGGTCGGCGCCGGCGAATGCTTCGAGCAGTGCCATCCGGACGCCGGCGACGCGGCGGGCGACGTGGACGTGGTCCGCTTCCTGCTGCTGGACGAGCGCAATCCCTCGTCGCTGCGGACCTCGGTGGATTCGGCGCGCGAGATCCTGCGCGGCATCCGCGACACGCTGCCGCAGGACGTGTGGGAGGCGATCAACGACCTGCACCTGTACATCGGCGCGCAGGGCGAGCGCAGCCTCAGCCGCCGTTACCGCATCGAGTTCCTCGCCCGCATCATCGACGGCTGCCTGAAGGTATCCGGACTGCTCAGCGCCAACGTGAGCCGCGACATCGGCTACCAGTTCCTGCGACTGGGCACGGCGCTGGAACAGGCGGACATGACCACGCGCATCATGGATGCGGGCGCGTCCGGGCTGGTCACGCCGCGCAACGAGGACGACCGCGAGACCTTCCAGAACATGCAGTGGATGAGCGTGCTGCGCTCCGTCGCCGGCTACCAGATGTACCGCCGCCACGTGCGCCAGCGCGTCACCGCAGAGCTCGCGCTGCGCTTCCTGCTGCAGAACAACGAGTTCCCGCGCAGCGTGCATTTCTGCCTGACCCGCGCGCAGAGCGTGCTGCCCACCATGCCGCCGCGGCCGGGCGTCGACCGACATCTCAATCGGGTGATCGGCCTGACCCGCAATGCCGATCCCGCCGTGCTGGCGGCGCGCAATCCCGCGCAGTTCATGGATCAGATCCAGATGCACCTCTGTGCGCTGCACGACGCGATCGCGGAAGGCTACTTCCACGGCTGACCCGCCTGGACGGTGGTGTCAGTGCTGCCGTTCGCGCCAGGCGGCCGCGGAGACGGCAGCCAGTTTGCTGGCGACCACGATGCCCGCCGCACCCGCCACGATCCGCCAGGCCGGGGGTACCCACACGGCCACGCAGACGCCGGCGACGCCGGCGGCGAGACAGAACACCAGCAGCGCCACCGCCCAGGCCTTCATGCGAGGCGCCGGGCCATCGTCGACTACTGCTGCTGGCCCTGGGCGTCGCCCGGGTCCTGCCGCGACGGTGCGCGTCGCGGCGGCATGGCCGGCAGGCCTGCGGGCTGCGCGTCGGGTTCCTGCGCCGGCTCCCACGGGAAGCGCGGGAGGCTGTGCACGGCGGCTTCGAGCTTGCGCGACCAGGTGTCGTGGATCTCGGCGTACAGCGGCGTATCCGCTTCCATCCGCATCTTCTGGCTGATCCTGAGGTCGCCGTTGCGCAGCAGTGCCATGTCCACCGGCATGCCGACGGACAGGTTGGAGCGGATGGTGGAATCCAGCGACACCAGCGCGCAGCGCGCCGCGTCCTCCAGCGAGGTTTCCGGGCGGATGATGCGGTCGAGGATCGGCTTGCCGTACTTGGATTCGCCGATCTGCAGGTAGGGCGTTTCCGGCGAGGTGGCGATGCAGTTGCCCAGCGGGTAGATCATGTACAGGCCGGGACGCTCGCCGGCGATCTGCCCGCCCAGGATCAGCGTGGACTGCACGTTGACGCCGCTCTGCTGCGCATCGTCGACCACGCGCGCCTGGCTGGCGACGAGCATCTCGCCGACGTACTCGGCCACTTCGTACAGGTGCGAGAACGTGCGCAGGCTGCGCGGCGCGTTCGGATCGTCCACGTCGCGCTGCAGCTTGGACAGCGTGAGCTGGGTGGTGGCCAGGTTGCCGGCCGACATGATGACGAACACGCGCTCGCCCGGCCATTCGAACACGTGCATCTTGCGGTACACGCGCACGTCGTCGAACGAGGCGCTGGTGCGGGTATCCGCGGCGAAGACCAGGCCTTCGTTGACTTCGATGCCGACGCAATAGGTCATGGCGTGTCCGTTGCTGCTGTGCATCACGATTCTATGCGTGGCCCCGGGGGTTGGCTAGGGCCGGGGTCGCAGTGTGAAACGACACGTACAATGACGCGTTTTCCCGCTTCCGGTGCGACATGCACGCCGATCTGCCCCTTCCCGACACCGCCGCGCTCGCCCACAGCGACGACCTTGCCGCCGTGATCCGCGCGGAGATCGCGGCCGAGGGCGGCAGCCTGCCGTTCTCGCGGTTCATGGAGCGCAGCCTCTACGCGCCCGGGTTGGGCTACTACAGCGCCGGCAGCACCAAGTTCGGCGAGGCGGGCGATTTCACCACCGCGCCGGAGCTGGGCCCGTTGTTCGCCAGTTGCGTGGCGCAGGCGGTGGCGCCGGTGCTGCAGCAGCTCGGGCCCGAGGCCGGATTCGTGGAGATCGGCGGCGGCAGCGGCGCGTTCGCCGAGATCATGCTCAAGCGCCTGCTGGCACTGGACGCGCTGCCGGCGCGCTACGCCATCCTGGAACCGAGCGCCGACCTGCGCGAGCGCCAGCGCGAACGGCTCGGACAACGGCTGATTCCGCCGGTCTTCGACCTGGTGGAGTGGCTGGACGGTCCGCCGTCCGAGGCGTGGAACGGCGTGCTGTTCGCCAACGAAGTGATCGATGCGCTGCCGACGTCGCGCTTCACCCTGCGCGACGGCGAGGTGTTCGAGGAAGGCGTGGCGCTGGATGCGGAAGGTCGCTTCGTCCGCACCGACCGCCCGGCCGATCCGTTGCTCGCGGCCGCCGTGCGCCATATCGAGCGCTATCTCGGGCAGCCGTTCCCCGACGGCTACCGGTCGGAACTGCTGCCGCAACTGCCGTACTGGATCCAGGCGGTGATGGGCGGACAGGGTCGCGGCGCGATGCTGTTCGCCGACTACGGCTACCCGCGGCGCGAGTACTACCAGCCCGACCGCGACACCGGCACACTGCGCGCGTACTACCGCCATCGGGTGCACAACGATCCCTACCTGTGGCCGGGCCTGCAGGACATCACTGCATCGGTGGATTTCACCGCGCTGGCCGAGGCCGGCACGCAGGCCGGATTCGATCTTGCCGGCTACACCACGCAGGCCAACTTCCTGCTCGGCAACGGCCTGCAGGAGCGCTTGAGCGAAGCCGAGGCGCGCGCGGACGACACCACGCTGCTGCGCCTGCGCAACGAGGCCAAGCGGCTGACGCTGCCCAGCGAGATGGGCGAGCGCTTCCAGTTGATGGGCTTCTCCCGCGAGGTCGAGTTCGGTACGGCCTTCCTGTTCAACGACCTGAGCTGGCGTCTCTGATGCGCGTATTCGCACTGAAGCCGTTCCGGCGTCCGCGCTTGTGGCTGGGACTGTGGCTGGCGGCGGTCGTGGGCGTCACCGTCCTGTCGCTGGTCAGCCTGAGCGGATTGCCGCCGGTGCCGGAAGGCGGCGACAAGGTGGAGCATTTCCTTGCCTATGCACTGCTGTCGGCCTCGGCGGTGCAGGTATTCGCGACGCGTCGTGCCTGCATGGCCATCGCCGCGCTGCTGGTGACGTTGGGCGTCGGCCTGGAGTTCGCGCAGGGGACGCTGACCACCACGCGCATGGCCGATCCGCACGACGCGCTGGCCAACACGCTGGGCGTGCTGGCGGGATTGGCAACGCTGCCGACGCCGTTGCGCGGTTTTCTGCTCGCGCTGGATACCCGCTGGCGGCCCGCGCGCGCCTAGCGGAAGGGAAGCCGGAACATGCCCGGCGTTCCCCGTGATGCCGGGCGAATGACGGCGCGGTTCAGCGCGGCTGCAGCGTGATCCGGTCCAGCACCCACATCTGCGGTCGGGTATCGCCGGTGAAGCGCACGCACAGGTCCTGCCTGCCGGTGGTGCCGGCGGGCAGCGACGCCTCGAGGTCGAGGAAGCCGTCGGCGTTCGGCGCGGCCGGCAGCGGCACGGTCGCGAGCAGGTGGCCCTTGCAGCCGCCGCCCAGGATTTCCAGTTCGCCCAGCGGCGATTTCGCCGGCTCGAACGTGCGGGCCGGTTCGTCATGGGCCAGCTGGAAGTAGTACGGGATGCGGCCGGCCCGGACCTTGATCGAGCCGATGCCGTCCAGGTCCGCCTGGTTCCACTGCCAGCACGGATAGAAGATCGTGGTGTTGAAGATGGCGCGCTCGCCCTCCAGCGGGCCGTCGTCTTCCAGGCGCAGCAGCAGGCGCCCGGCATCCGGGCATACCGACATCGCTTCGTCCGTCCGTGTCAGCATCGAGGCGGGCGTCAGCTCGAACGTCGAGGCGGGTGCCAGCGCGCGGCCGTCGGCGAACGCGGCCGCACGCACGGTGGCAGGCAGCTTCACGTCCAGCGGCGTGCGGAAGGCCGGCGAGGCTGGCGTCGGTTCGCTGCCATCGGTGGTGTAGTGCACGGGATAGTCGAGCGGGTTGGACAGCGTGACCTTCGCGGTGCCGGCCTTGCGGTCGTTCTCGGTGGCGATCAGCGGCTCGAACGGTGTCTTCGCGTAGCCCAGGCCGATGGCGTCGTAGCGCTTCAGCTGCGCGGGCAGGCGTGCGGCGAAGCTGGCGAAGTCCTTCTTCGCCGCCGGCGTCCAGCCGGTTTCCGCCACGGCGGCCAGGCGCGGGAAGGCGTTGTGCTGCAACCGCGCGAACGTGCGCGTGTGTTCCGTCCACAGGTTCGCCTGCAGGCCGAGGATGTGATGGCGCTGGCTGTCCTCAAGCTCCGGCGGCACGGGCTCGAAGCCGTAGACGTCCTGAAGCGTGATCAACGCCGGACGACCCGGCGGTTCGTTCGGCGATGCGGTCTGCAGGTAATCCAGATAGGTCTTGTTGGAGGGCGACATCACCACGTCGTGGCCCTGGCGCGCGGCCTGCAGGCCGCCTTCGATGCCGCGCCACGACATCACCGTCGCTTCCGGCGGCAGCTTCGCTTCCAGGATCTCGTCCCAGCCGATCAGGCGCTTGCCGTGCGTCGACAGGTATTTCTCCAGGCGTTCGACCAGATACCCCTGCAGGTCCATCTCGGTCTTCGCGCCGACCTGGCGCATGCGTGCCTGTTCGCGCGCGGAGGCTTCCCACTGGTCCTTCACCGCCTCGTCGCCACCGATGTGGACATAAGTGCCCGGGAACAGCTGCACCACTTCGCCCAGCACGTTCTCGAGGAAGGTGATCGTCGGCTCCTCCACGTTGACCAGGTTGGGGAAGACGCCCCACTCGTTCGACGGCACCAGTGGCGTGTCGATCGAGCCCAGCTCCGGATAGGCGGCGATCGCGGCCGTCGCATGGCCGGGCACGTTGATCTCGGGCACGACGGTGATGTGGCGTTCGGCGGCGTACTTCACCACGTCGCGGATCTGGTCCTGCGTGTAGAAGCCGCAGTACGGGCGCGGCTCGCCGGTCTTCGGATCCCTGCCGCCGTCGCCGGCAGGAATGCGGCAGCCGCCGACTCCAGTGAGCTTCGGATACTGCTTGATCTCGATGCGCCAGCCCTGGTCGTCGGTGAGGTGCCAGTGCAGGGTGTTGAGCTTGTGCAGCGCCATCGCGTCGATGATCTTCTTGACCTCGTCGACCTGCTGGAAGTGGCGCGCCGGATCCAGCATGAAGCCGCGCCAGCCGAAGCGGGGCGCGTCCTCGATGTGCATCGCGGGCAGCGTGACGCGGCCCGCGTCGCCCGGGGTGAGCAGTTGCCACAGCGTTACCGCGCCGTAGAACAGGCCGCGCTCGTCGCCGGCTTTCACGGTGACGCCATCGGCCGTGACGTCGAGCGTGTAGGCCTCGGGATTCTTCGCCGCGGCAGTAGAGGGTTCCAGCACGAAGCGGATCAGCCCCTTGCCTTCGTCCTGCGTGGTGGCCAGCGCAGGTCCGCCGGCCGATTGCAGATAGGCCGCGAACTGCTGCGCGACGCGCGTCGCCGCCTCGCTACTGGCGGACAGGCGCGTGTCCACGCTGATGACGAAGGAGCCTTCACCTGTCTTCAGTTCGGCGGGCGCCGGAATCAGTGAAGGCGTGATCGGCGTGGATGCGGCCGCATCCGCGGCCGTATCGCCGGATGGCTTCTTGCAGCCGGACAGCGCCAGCAGAGTGAAGGCCAGTCCGGCCAGGGCGCGATGGGCGAAGGGTCGTTTCATCGGGATCCTCGATAGCGTGGGCACAGCATGCCCAAAAAAAAGCGGGCCAGGAGGTCTCCGGGCCCGCAGAGGGAGAGTGTTCCCTTACATCGTGGTGCTTAGAACTTGAAGCGGAAGTTCAGGTAGTACTGGCGGCCGTTGCTGTAGAACGCGTGCGGCAGATAACCGGGAACGGCGTCGTTCTCGGTGTAGTACTTCAGCTTGGGATCGTTGAGGTTCAGGCCGTCCAGGCTGATGGTCAGCCAGTCGGTGGCCTTGAAGCCCAGCGACGCCGATACCGTGGCGAAATCGTCCTGGTAGAAGTTGTCGGCGCGGCTGACACCGGCATAGAACGAGCTGCGGTAGCTGTAGTTCACGCGGGCGTTGAAGCGCGCGTTCTCGTACCAGGCCGAGAAGTTGTAGGTGTTCTCGGAGGTGCCGTTGAGCGGCTTGCCGCCGTCGGCTTCGCCGTCCACGTAGGTGTAGTTGGCGTTGATGCCGAAGTTCTCGCCGATCGGCTGCTCGTAGGTCAGTTCCAGGCCGCGCGCCTTGCCGTTCGAGTTGACCGGGATCGACACCAGGTAGTCGCTGTACACGTCGGTGCCGGCGGCCTGGCTGGCCTGCTGGTCCTTGTACTGGACGATGACGTTGCCGAAATCGACGTAACCATCCAGGTCCATCGAGAACACGCTGGCGGCCAGCAGGGCACGCGGCGCGAAGTACCATTCCAGCGAAGCGTCGAAATTGGTCGATACCAGCGGGTCGAGGTTCGGGTTACCGCCGCTGCCTTCGTGGGTCAGGTCGTTGAGCGTCAGCGAGCCGGCCAGCGCCGAGAAGTCCGGACGGGTCATGGTCTTGCTGCCCGACACGCGCGCCACCAGGTCGTCGGTCAGCTCGAACTTGAAGTTCACGCTGGGCAGCAGCTCGTTGTAGTCGTTGTTGACCACCACCGGCAGGTAGTCGCCGAACGCCGAACCCACGACGGCACCGGGGATGCCGGAGTTGGGCAGCAGTCCCTGGTTGTAATGCACATCTGTCTGCGTCCGCACATAGCGCAGGCCCGCATTGCCGCTCCAGCGGTCGCCGCGGAAGTTCAGCTGCGCGTACACCGCATTGATGTCTTCCTTCACGCCGTAGACGTCGGAGAAGTAGAAACGCTCCGGATTGTTACGGTTGGCAAAGTCGGCGTTGATCTGCGCCAGCTGGCCGGGCGTGTAGTACCAGATACCGGACGGGACGTTGCCGCCCACGCCGAAATCGCCGGGATAGAAGCCGCCCGCCGCCGGATAGGCGGTGATGTCCTGCCAGTTGCTGGCCCAATTCGGTCCCTGCGCTAGCGAGAAGTCGTTGCTGCGCTCATGGGTGGCGTAGCGGTAGCCGAAGTCGAGCGAGGACAGCACATCGGACTGGAAGAAGAACTGGCCGTCGGCCGAGGCCCAGTCTTCCTTGTCCAGTACGTCGATGCCCTGCGCGCCGAAGATCCAGCCTTCCTGCGGCAGATGGTTCGCAGCGGTATTGGTACCGCCCAGCGACCAGTCGATGGGGTTGCTGACGCCATTCATGCGCCAGCTCGCGCCGGCATTGCCGGCGATGCCGGTCTCCAGCACATCCTGGGTCGGGCTGCTGCCGTTGCCCTTGGTGGTGCCGAGCTGGAAGACGAACTTCAGCGCGTCGCTGGCATTCCATTCCGCGTCGAGTGCGATGTACTTCGACGTCGATTCCGCACCCGGGCGGGAGATCATGTCGTATACGCCGTAGGGAGTGACAGTCGTGCCGCCGGTGACCGGTGAGTACGTCGCACTGGTGAGCACGCCGTTCTCGACGGTATAGCTGCTGGGCGTGCGGTTGACGAAGCGGCTTGCCCACATCATGTAGTTGCGGTTGTAGTTGTCCGCTTCCAGCTTGGAATAGAACGCGTTGACGTTCAGCGTCAGGTTGTCGGTGACCTTGGCCTCGATATTGGCCACGCCGCCCTTGCGCTTGCGGACCTGCTCGAACAGCGCGGCGCCGATCAGGTTGGGATACAGCACGCCCACCAGTTCCGGGTTGCTGATCGAGACTTCCGTTGGCACCCCATTGACCGTCCCGGGAATCGCGCTGTAACCGCCGACCACTTCCTGGCCATCGCGGCGCAGGCTGCGCTCCTCGTTGAACACCTGCACCATGAAGCCGGCGGTGCCTTCGTCGTTGCGCCAGTTGAGCAGCGCATCGAGCTGCGGCTTGGTGTCGCCCGGCAGGTCGGAGTGCACGGCGCCGATGGAGCCCTGGATGGTGAGCGGCTCGGCGAACTGCAGCGGACGGCGGGTGATGATGTTGACCGATCCGGCGGTGCCGCCTTCGACCAGCTTCGCCTCGGAGGTCTTGTGGACCACGACGCGGTCCACGATCTCGGACGGATACAGCGAGTAGCTCACGCTGCGGCCGACATTGCCGACCTGGCTGAGCACGAACCAGTCGCCTGTGCCGATCGTATGGCCGTTGACCAGCGTCTGGGTGAGGCTGGGATTGGTGCCGCGCAGGCTGACGCGGTCGGCTTCGTCGAAGCCGCCCTCGCTGGCGCTGGACGAGGCGATGTTGACGCCGGGCAGCTGGCGCAGGGTGTCTGCCACGTTCTTGGCCGGCAGCTTGCCGACGTCTTCGGCGGTGACGACTTCGACGTGCGTGGCGGCGTCGCGCTTGGCGTCGAGGGCCTTCTCGATGCTGCCGCGGATACCGGTGACGACGACCGTGTCGAGGTCGGTCGCGTCGGGGGTGGTGGATTCCTGTGCGCTGACCTGCATGGAGAACGCGAGTCCTGCGGCGATGGAGGCCGAAAGGATCGAGGTGCGGTACTTCATGATGTCTCTCCCATCATTCGTTTTTTAGTGTTCCGGCAGCCGTCGCTCGCGCTGTTCCGCCGTGCCTGGTACTGCGTTGTTGCCTGGCGTTGCACGTGTCCCCTGCACCCCGCCCCTTTGATGCACGCGCCTGTACCGGCGCTTTCCTTCAGTTGCCGTCGTCCCGGTCCAGGTACCACCGGGCCGCGCCGATCACGCCCAGCTGCCCGTGTTCCACCAGCTTCACGGGAATGCGTTCCAGCGCCTCGCGCATCGATCCCTTGTTGAGGAACCGCGGCACGAAGGGGCTGTCGATCAGGACGTCGCGGATCTTCGGCAGGATGCCGCCGGCCAGGTACACGCCGCCCTGCACGCCGTACAACAGCGCCATGTCGCCGACCACGCTGCCCAGCAGGCCGCAGAACACCTCCAGGCTTTCGCGCGCCAGAGGGTCGTCGCCCGATCGTGCGGCCGCCGTGATCTGGCCCGGATGTGTGTAGGCCGACGGCGCCGCGCCGCGTACCGCGCACAGGGCGGCATGCAGGTTCATCAGGCCGGGGCCCGACAGCGCGTGTTCGACCGGCACGTGCGTGCGCGTCTTCAGCATCTCCGCGAGCAGCGCCATCTCCAGCGCATTGCCGGCGGTCAGCGCAGCCTGGCCGGCCTCGGTGGCCAGCACCACGGCGCGCTTGCCGGAGGGAATCCAGACCGCGGCGCCCAGGCCGGTGCCCGGCCCGAGGATCAGGGTGGGGCCGTGCTTCGGCGCGATGGCCGGACCGGCGAGCTGCAGCACCTCGCTGGCGCCCATCTGCGCGGCGGCATGCGCCACGGCCTCGAAATCGTTGACCAGGCGCACGTCATCGAAGCCCAGCTGCGCGCGCAGCTCGGCCAGCGACAGTCGCCACGGCAGGTTGTTGGTGATGACGGTGCCGTCTTCCAGCGCATACCCGGCGCTGGCGATCACCGCGCGGGTCACCCGGGTCGAGCCCAGGCCGGCGAGGAAGTCCGCGACGATGTCGCCCAGGCCGGCATGGTCAGCGCAGGCGTACTTGCGGTACTCCAGCATGCGGACCGGCTCGCCCGGATCGTGGCTGCCCCGGACCAGGCCGATGCGGACGTGGGTGCCACCGACGTCCGCCGCGATGAAGGCGTCGTGCGCCCCGCTGATGGCATCCGTCGGCATTGGATTCGCTATGGCGACCACACGTCTCCCCACATGTTCGCGGCCGGGACTCCCGCATCCCGATGTGGCCGGAGTGTGGAAAGGGTTTGACAACGTTGTCAAGACTCTGTCATGAAATAACCGTCCCGCAGGCGAGAGGCCATCATGAAATGGAAACAATATCCTTATTCAGCTCACTATTGTCGCCATTGTTGTCGGTAATGAGCGCTCCGATGGGGACAATTTCGCCAAGTCCGACAGGACTTCATGCTGCAGCGCACGAGCCGTGCGGCTCACAGAAGCGCGGCCAGGGCGGTCGCGCGCGTCATCCGGCGTGGCCTTGCCTGGAGGTCTCTGACAACGTTGTTCCCGATTGCCGGCCGGGGGATGCCGGCCCTCGACAGGCCAGGGGGATTGCATGACCACCGCGCCAAACGCCAGCGCCCTGCGCTCGCTCGCCATCGTCGGCGTGCTGTTCTTCATCATCGGCTTCTTCACCTGGATCAACGGGCCGCTGATCACCTTCGTCAGGCTGGCCTTCGATCTGGACGAGGTGAACGCCTTCCTCGTGCTGATGGTGTTCTACCTGTCGTACTTCTTCCTGGCGCTGCCGGCGGCCGCGCTGCTCAAGCGCACCGGCATGAAGAAGGGACTGGCCGCCAGCCTGTTCGTGATGGCCGTGGGGGCGGCGATGTTCGGCGAGTTCTCCACCCAGCGCTGGTATCCCGGCGCCCTGGCCGGCCTGTTCGTGATCGGTGGCGGCCTGGCGCTGCTGCAGACGGCGGTGAATCCCTACGTCAGCATCCTGGGCCCCATCGAAAGCGCGGCGCGGCGCATCGCGCTGATGGGCATCTGCAACAAGGTCGCCGGCATCCTGGCGCCGGTCGTGCTGGGCACGCTGGTGCTGCATGGCGTGGGCGACCTGGCCGCGCAGGTGGAGGCCGCCGATGCGGCCGGCAAGGCGGCGCTGCTGGAGGCGTTCGCCGCGAAGATCCACCTGCCGTACCTGGTGATGGCGGGCGTGCTCGTCGTGGTGGCCGTCGGCATCCTGTTCTCGCCGCTGCCGGAGCTGAAGCCTGCGGAGGTCAACGCGGCGCCCGCCCGCGCCGGCGGCGAACGCGGCCTGTCGCAGTACCCGCATCTGTGGCTGGGCGTGCTGTGCCTGTTCGTCTACGTCGGCGTCGAGGTGCTGGCGGGCGATGCGATCGGCGCGTACGGCAACGGCTTCGGTCTGTCGCTGGACCAGACCAAGTTCTTCACCTCGTTCACGCTGGCGGCGATGCTGCTGGGCTACCTGGCCGGACTGGCGGCGATCCCGCGCTTCGTCCCGCAGGCCCGTTACCTGGCGATCTCCGCGGTGCTGGGGGTGCTGTTCGCGCTCGGCGCGCTGCTGACGCACGGCTACGTGTCGGTCGGGTTCGTCGCCGCGCTGGGCTTCGCCAACGCGATGATGTGGCCGGCGATCTTCCCGCTGGCGATCAAGGGGCTGGGCCGCCACACCGAGACCGGTTCGGCACTGCTGATCATGGGCATCGCCGGCGGTGCCATCCTGCCGCAGGCCTTCGCGGTGCTGAAGCAGCACTACGACTTCCAGGCCGTGTTCGCCGCGCTGGCCATTCCCGGCTACCTGTACATCCTCTACTACGCGCTGGCCGGCCACCGGGTGGGTGTCGCCAAGCCGTCGGCGACGGCCGTCGCGGAACGCGGCATCATGGCGGACTCGCCTCCATGACGGAAACGCCCATGCGCCGACCCACCATCAAGGACGTCGCCGAACGCGCGAAGGTCTCGCTGAAGACCGTGTCCCGGGTCATCAACAACGAACCGTCGGTGCTGCAGGGCACGCGCGCGCGCGTGCTGCACGCCATCGCCGAGCTGGACTACGAACCGGACCAGTCCGCGCGCAACCTGCGCAGCGGCACGCCGTTCGTGATCGGGCTGGTCTACGACAACCCCAACCCGTACCACATCATCGGCGTGCAGAACGGTGTGCTGGCCGCGTGCAAGGAAACCGGCTTCGGCCTGCAGATCCATCCGGTGGATTCCACGTCGCCGCTGCTGGCGGAGGAACTGGTGGAATTCGTGCAGCGTTCGCGGCTGGCCGGGCTGGTGCTGACCGCGCCGATGTCCGAGCGCGCCGACCTCGTGACCGCCCTTGCGGCGCGCGGGGTGAAGCTGGTGCGCATCATCGCCGCCACCGAGGATCCCGAGGACGGCCTGCCCTGTGTCTACGTGGACGACCGCGACGCCGCCTACGAGATCACCGAACACCTGATCCAGCTGGGCCACCAGCGCATCGGATTCCTGTGGGGCGGGCTGGCGCATCGTTCGAGTACCGAGCGCTATGCCGGTTACGAGAAGGCGCTGAAGGATTACGGCATCACGCTCGACAAGCATCTCGTGGTGCCGGGCGACTACACCTTCGACGACGGTTTCCGCGGTGCGCGCCGCCTGCTGGCGCTGCGCGAGCCGCCGACCGCGATCTTCGGCTCCAACGACGAAATCGCCGCCGGCGTGCTGGCCGCCGCCAAGTCAGCCGGCATGAACGTGCCCTACGACCTGTCCATCGCCGGTTTCGAGGACAGCCCGTTCTCCAAGCAGTCCTGGCCGCCGCTGACCACCGCCAAGCAGGCCACGCAGGACATCGCCAAGCAGGCCGCACGCCTGCTGATCGCCGGCCTGCGCACCGACGCCTACGACGACAACCCCACCCCCGTGCACAACCAGGGCTTCGTGCCGCAGCTGGTGGTGCGCGGCTCCACCGCGCCGGTCCGGCCGCGCACGGAACGACCCGAACCCCTCTCGCCATGACCCCATCGCTTCCCGCTCCTTCCGACACCCTGATGCACCAGGAGGCCGCCCAAGCCGCCGCGATCATCGCCGACCAGTACGCGCGCAACGCCGATACCGTGAAGGCGCTCGCCGCCGACCTGCGCCGCACGCCGCCGCCGTTCGTCGTGACCTGCGCGCGCGGCAGCTCCGACCACGCCGCCACCTACGCGAAGTACCTGTTCGAAACGCAGCTCGGCGTGGTGACCGCGTCCGCGTCGCCGTCGGTCGGTTCGGTATACGAAGCGAAACAGCGGCTGGCTGGCGCGCTGTACGTGGTGATCTCGCAGTCGGGCAAGAGTCCCGACCTGCTGCGCAATGCGACGGCGGCCAAGGACGCCGGTGCGCGCGTGGTGGCGATCGTCAACGTCGCCGACTCGCCGCTGGCGCAGCTGGCCGATACCGTGCTGCCGATGCACGCGGGGCCCGAGCGCAGCGTGGCGGCGACGAAGAGCTATCTCGGTTCGCTCGCCGCGATCCTGCAACTCGCCGCGTACTGGAAGGACGAGGCACCACTGCACGATGCCGCGCTGGCCTTGCCCGACGCGCTGCAGCGTGCGTGGCAGGCCGACTGGTCGCCGCTGACGGAGGGGCTGGTCGGTGCGCACAACCTGTTCGTGTTGGGGCGCGGCCTCGGCCTGGCCGCCGCGCAGGAAGCCGCGCTGAAGTTCAAGGAAACCTGCGGCCTGCATGCCGAGGCCTACAGCTCGGCCGAAGTGAAGCACGGGCCGATGGCGCTGGTCGGGCCCGGTTTCCCGGTGCTGTGCTTCGCGCAGCCGGATGAAACCGAAGCCGGCATGCTGGCGCTGGCGCAGGAGTTCCGCGGGCGCGGTGCGCAGGTGTGGGTGGCGTCGCGGCAGGGCGATCTCCCGCTGGTCGACGCACCGCATCCGGCGTGCGCGCCGCTGCTGACCATCCAGAGTTTCTACCGTGCCATCAACGCGCTGGCGCTGCGGCGTGGCCACAATCCGGATGTGCCGCCGCACCTCAACAAGGTCACCGAAACGGTATGAACGCGCCCCGCCTTGCCACCGCCCTGTGCAACGCCCGCGTGCTGACGCCCGACGGCTTCGTCGAGGGGCTGGCCGTGCTGATGCAGGACGGCCTGATCGCCGATCTCGTGGCCGTCGAAGCGCTGCCGGCCGACGCCATCCGCCATGACCTGGACGGTGCCGCACTCGTGCCGGGCTTCATCGATGCGCAGGTGAACGGTGGCGGTGGCGTGCTGTTCAACAACGACACGAGCGTCGAGGCGATCCGCGCCATCGCACAGGCGCATCGCCGCTTCGGCACCACCGGCCTGCTGCCGACGCTGATCAGCGACGACGCGGAAGTGATGGCGCGCGCCGTCGAGGCGACCCGCGAGGCCATCGCGCAGGGCGTGCCCGGCGTGCTCGGCCTCCACCTGGAAGGGCCGTATCTCGCGCCTGCGCGCAAGGGCACGCATGATGCCGGCAAGTTCCGCGTGCCGGATGCCGACGAGATCGCGATGGCCACCTCGCTCGACAACGGCGTGACGCTGCTGACGCTGGCACCGGAACAGGTGCCGGCCGACACCATCCGCGCGATGGTCGCGCGCGGCGCCATCGTCGTCGCCGGGCACACAGCGGCCACCTACGAGCAGATCCGTGCCGGCATCGAGGCCGGCGTATCGGGCTTCACCCACCTCTACAACGCGATGTCGCCGCTGCAGGGACGCGAGCCCGGCGCGGTCGGCGCGGCGCTGGAAGACGATGGCTGCTGGTGCGGCGTGATCGCCGACGGCGTGCACGTGCATCCGGCCAGCCTGCGCGTGGCGCTGGCGGCCAAGCCGCGCGGCAAGGTGTTCCTGGTGACCGATGCGATGCCGATGGTCGGTTCCGACGATCCGGCGTTCGATCTGTATGGCGAAACCATCACCGCCGTCGACGGGGTGGTGCGCAACGCCGCCGGTTCGCTGGCGGGTTCTGCGCTGGACATGGCCACCGCCGTACGCAACAGCGTGCGATTGGTCGGTGTGCCGCTGGAGGAAGCCGCACGCATGGCATCGACGTATCCGGCGGAGTTCCTCGGGCTGGGCGATACGCACGGCCGCATCGCGCCCGGCTATCGCGCCGACCTGGTGGCCCTGGATGCGGACCTGCAGGTGACCGGTACGTGGATCGGCGGCGAGTGAACGTCGCCGCATGAGTGTCGTGCCGGCCCGGTTCGCATCCGTCGATGCGCTGCGGGGCCTGACGGTCGCGGCGATGCTGCTGGTCAACACGCCGGGCGACTGGTCGCATGTGTACGCGCCGCTGTTGCATGCCGAATGGCATGGCGTCACGCCGACCGACCTGGTGTTCCCGTTCTTCCTGTTCATCGTCGGCGTCTCGATCGCACTGGGCGTGGTGCCGCGGCGGGAGGCAGGCGTTCCGCGATCCGTGCTGGTGCGCGCGGTGCTGTGGCGGGCGGCGAAGATCGTCGCGCTGGGTCTGGCGCTGCACCTGCTGGCCTACCTGCTGCTGGACCGGCCCTCCTTCCGCCCGTGGGGCGTGCTGCAGCGGATCGGCCTGTGCTTCGCCATCGCGGGTCTGGTCGCGCTGTACACGACGCCGCGCGTGCAGTGGGCGTCGATCGTGGCGACGCTGCTCGGCTACTGGGCACTGCTGGCGCCGTGGGGCTACGACCCGTACACGAACCTGGCGGCGCGGGTGGATACCGCGTTGTCCGGGCCACGGCTGTACCAGTGGGATGCGGTCGCGATGCGCGGCCAGGATCCGGAAGGGCTGTTGAGCACGCTGCCCGCCCTCGCCACCACGCTGCTCGGGGTGCGCGCCGGTACCTGGTTGCGGTCGGGCGCGACCCGCGCGCTCGGCGGCGCCGGTATCGCCATGGTCCTGCTCGGATGCGCGTGGTCGCTGGTGTTTCCGTTGAACAAGGCGTTGTGGACCTCGTCCTACGTGGTGTTCGCCGGCGGCTGCGCCATGCTCTCGCTGCGGGTGGCGCATGGGCTGGTGGACCGTCGTGGCTGGCCGGCGTTCGGCCGTCGCTTCGGCGTGAACGCGATCGCCGCCTACGTCGGTGCCGCCGTGATGACCTATGTGCTGCTTGCCCTCGGCTGGATGGGGCCGCTGTACGAAAGCGTGTTCGCCGGCTGGATGACGCCGCGCTTCGGCGCTTACGTGCCTTCGCTCGCGTTCGCACTGGCATTCGTCGGCGTCTGGTGGCTGGTGGTCCGGGCGATGGATCGTCGCGGCTGGTACCTGAAGGTCTGAAGGCCTGCCTGCCGTCACGCTTTTCTTCGGACGGGCGGCGTACAAAGACAGCCACCCCCGCCGGAGCCGCCCGCATGAGAGTGCCGTTGCTGCTTGTCTGTTGCCTCGGCATGGCCGCGTGCCAGCGGGCCGCCGTGAACGAGCAGGGCGTGGAGGTCGTGGTCGCATCGCGCGCTGCGCGCGTGGCGCCACCACCCGCGCCCGTCGTGTCGGTGACCCCGGCGCCGGACGCCGCGCCGTCCGATACCGGGCGCGTCATGGCTGGACTGTCGCGCGCCCGTGCCGTGCCCGATCCCCCGTTCACCAGCGCGCCGGTGGCCACCTTCAACGAGCCGTGGGCGATGACGTTCCTGCCCGATGGCCGCCTGCTGGTGACGGAGAAGTCCGGCAGGCTGCGCCTGGCGAACGTGGCCACCGGCCAGGTCGGCGAGGTCATCGGCGTGCCGGCGGTGGCGTACGGCGGACAGGGCGGGCTGGGCGACGTGCTGCTGCACCCGCGTTTCGCCGACAACCGTCTGGTCTATCTCAGCTACGCCGAAACGGGCAGCGGCAGCACGCGCGGCGCGGCGGTGGCGCGCGCGACCCTGCAGCTCGATGCCAGCGGCAACGGCGGCAGCCTGTCCAACCTGCAGGTGATCTGGCGCCAGCTGCCGAAGGTCAGCGGCGGGAACCATTACGGCCACCGGCTCGCCTTCGGCGCCGACGGCAAGCTGTGGATCACCTCCAGCGAGCGCGACCAGCAGACGCCCGCCCAGGACCTGCAGTCCTCGCTCGGCAAGCTGATCCGCCTCAACGACGATGGCAGCGTGCCGCCGGACAATCCGTTCGCCGCGCAGGGCGGCATTGCCGCCCAGGTATGGACGCTGGGCCACCGCAACATGCTCGGCATCGCCTTCGACAATGCGGGGCGGCTGTGGACCCACGAGATGGGGCCGGCGGGCGGCGACGAACTGAACCTGATCGAGCGCGGCACCAACTACGGCTGGCCCGTGGTTTCCAACGGCAACCACTACGACGGCACCAACATCCCCGACCATCCCACGCGTCCGGACTTCAATGCGCCCGAGGCGTGGTGGACGCCGGTGATCGCGCCGGCCGGCTTCGTCATCTACTCCGGCAACCTGTTCCCGTGGTTCCGTGGCAAGGGCTTCATCGGCGGGCTGGCGTCGCAGGCGCTGGTCGAGATCGAGTTCACCGGCACGCAGGCGCGCGAGTCGCGGCGCTATCCGATGGGTCGGCGCATCCGCGAGGTCGAGCAGGGCCCGGACGGCGCGCTGTGGCTGCTGGAGGACGGCGGCGGTGGGCGCCTGCTGAAGCTCACGCCGAACCGCAGTTGATCAGCGCGCAGGATGGCCCGCCGCGTTGCGCGCGGCGGCCTTCTGCTCGCGGCCGTGGCGTACGTCCAGGAACAGGCTGTAGGCGGCGGTGAACGCCGGCAGCAGGTTCTGCAGCACGCCGACCGCGTCCTGCTTCGACGAGAACAGGAAGTAGCTGAGCGCCATCAGGCTGCCGGCCAGGCTCATGTACCAGAACGCGCGCGGGATCACCGGCCGCCGCGCGCGCCGCGAGGCCACGAACTGCACCAGCCAGCGCGCGCCGAACAGCGCCGCGCCGGTCAGGCCGATCAGTTTCCACGGCGTCATGTGCAGGCCGGTCCAGCCCAGCCAGAGGAGTTCCTGGTCCATCGCGCTCATGGCTTGCGCCCCGCGTTGAGCTCGCTGACCGGGGTCACATGGCTGCGCTGGATCAGCCAGGACACGCCCATCAGGTCGCGGATGCCCACCAGGGCGCGGCCGAGATTGGTGTACTTGGACTGTCCGGCGCGCCGCGGACGGTGCGAGACCGGTACGCTCACCGTCTTCCATCCCGCGCGCTGCATCAGCGCCGGCAGGTAGCGGTGCATGTGGTCGAAGTAGGGCAGTTCGAGGAAGGCGGCGCGCTCGAACAGCTTGATGCCGCAGCCGGTGTCCGGCGTGTCGTCGTGCAGCAGGCGCTTGCGGATGCGGTTGGCCCAGCGCGACGCCCAGCGCTTGCTCGCCGTGTCCTTGCGGTCGACGCGCCAGCCGGCGAACAGCTTGGTCTGCGCATCGGCGGCGTCGCGCGCGGCGAGCAGCTTCGGGATGTCGGCCGGATCGTTCTGCCCGTCGCCATCGAGGGTGGCGATCCACGGCGACAGCGCCTGCTTCACGCCGGTGCGGATCGCCGCGCTCTGCCCGCCGCGCTGCAGGTGCAGCAACACGCGCAGTTCCGGCACCTCGGCCTTCAGCGCCGCCAGCACGTCGCGGGTATCGTCGTCGGACCGGTCGTCCACGCAGACCACATCGAAGGCGACCCGGCCGCGCAGGTGCTGCACCACTTCGTGCACCAGCGGACCGATGTTGTCGCGTTCGTTGAAGACGGGGATGACGACGGACAGGCTCATGGCAGGCGAGGGTGGAAGGATGGCCATCAGCGTGCGCCCCGGCAGGTCAGGAAAATGTCGTGGTCCGGGCGGTACAGCGCGGTCCTGACGTCGGTCAGCCCCAGCACGGTGTGGAAGAGGTCGTCGTGCGAGTGCCCGGCCGCCGCCTGTCGCCGCAGGCAGCGCTCGTCCAGGTCCATGGAACGTCGCCAGCCGTCCGAGAACCACGCGACCATCGGCACCTCCAGCTGTTCGCGCGGGGCGATCGAGTAGGGCATGCCGTGCAGATACAGCCCGTTCTCGCCTAGCGATTCGCCGTGGTCGGACACGTACAGCAGGGCCGTGTCGTAGCCCGGCAGGTCCGTCAGCCGGTCGATGGCGGACGCCAGCAGGTGGTCGGTGTAGCGCAGGGCGTTGTCGTAGGCGTTGGTGATCTGCGCGCGCGTGCAGCGCTCCAGGTCGGAGGTGGTGCAGACGGGGGTGTAGACGCCGAAGTCCCGGGGATAGCGCTCGGCATAGGTCGGCCCGTGGTTGCCCAGCATGTGCAGCACGATGACCTGGTCGCCGTTCACCCGCCGCGCCGCCTCGGCCAGGCCCGACAGCAGGATGCCGTCGTGGCAGCGCGTGCCGTCGCAAAGGCCTGCATCGGTGCGCGCACGCAGGTCTTCGACCGGCAGCCCGTCGCAGACGCCCTTGCAGCCGGACTGGTTGTCGCGCCAGCGCGTGGCCACCCCCGCGCGCTGCAGGACATGCAGCAGCGACTGGTGGCTGCGGATCTCCTGTTCGTCGTAATGCTCGCGCCCCAGCGGCGAGAACATGCAGGGCAGCGAGACTTCCGTGCTGCTGCCGCAGGCGGCGACGTGCGGGAAGTTGAGGACCCGGCGCTTGGCCAGCTCCGGCGTGGTCTGCCGTGCATAGCCATTGAGGCCCCAGTTGGCCGCGCGCGCGGTCTCGCCCACCACCAGCACCAGCAGCCGCGGGCGGCGCATCGTGGCGGCGGGCGACTGCACGGCATCCTCGCCCATGGGCAGCAACGCACGCACGTGGCCGGGCGGTTCCTCGCTGACCACCTTGGCCAGCGATACCAGCACGTTCGCCGGCGTCACCAGGTAGCGGACTTCACGCTGGTTGCGCAGGAAGGCCGTCAGCTGCTGGGTGGAGGGCAGCACGCCGAGCACGCCGACCGCGACCACGCCGGCGAGGAAGGCGGCGCGCATGCCGAGCGCGCGCCGCCACGTGCGCTCGCGTATCCGCACGCGCCAGATCACGACCAGGGCGGGCATCGCGGCGAGCACTGGCAGCGCGGCGTCGACGCCCATCAGTTCGCTGGCTTCGCGCCAGTCGGTGTGCAGCACGTTGCGCACCATGTCGGCGTCGATGTAGATGCCGTAGGCGGCCATGTAATGCCCTGCGATCGCCGCCACCACCACCAGCGCCGACAGCACCACGCGCGCGGTGCGCCGCCAGACCAGCAGCGACAGCCACACGCCATGCGCAGCGGTGACCAGCAGGAACAGCGACAGCGTCCATCGCCATTGTGTCCAGGGATGCGGCGCGGCGGACTGCCAGAACACGCCGTTGGCGAACAGGCTGAAGTAGACGCAGGCGAGCAGCATCAGCCCCTCCTGCGATACCTGCGGACGGACACGCAGCAGGGCCAGCAGGCGACGCGGGCGGGAGCTCCGTGCCGCGTGGTCGAGGACGGATGTGCTCACGTGCCCATCTCCCCACCGCTGCAGGGGCCACGCCGGTCGCCGAGACGATCCACGCAGCAGGCCACCGCCCAGCAGACCGCAAGGCTGGCGATGTCGTGCGACAGGAAGTGCGCACCGCGCAGCTGTTGCGCCAGCCCGAACACGGCACCGGCCGCCAGCCCCACCGCCAGTCCCAGGTGGCGCCAGCGCGGTGCCGCGTGCAGGAAGAAGAAGTACAGCGCCACCCACACATAACCGGCGGCCGCGTGCGCCGCCGGAAAGCAGGCCGGTGCGCCCAGCCCCTCCGGCCGAGGGGCGAACAGCGGCACGAAGGGACGATCGCCGCCGAAGCCGGCCAGATCCCACGGGCAATCCATGTGCGTGGTGGCCTTCAGCCAGGCGACACAGGCGGTGGAGAGCAGGACCGCCACCAGCAGTCGCGCGGCGGGACGGGTCCAGCGGACCGCGGACGGCGCACGCCAGCGCAGCACGGTCGCCACCAGCACGCCGGCCCACGCCAGCTGGCTCGCCAGGCGGCCGCCCCGGTGCAGCACCGTCTCCAGCAGGATGTCGCGCTTCAGCGACCACGCGTCGCCCTGCCAGTGGAACAGCCACGACGACCACGCCTGGTCGAGCGCTTGCGAGGCCAGCCAAGCCGCGGCCAGCAGGATCAGCGAAACCCACGGCAGGCCGGGCAGGCGCTGTCCGGGAAGCACGGGAAGGGACGTCGGGGAGGCGGACATGCGAAGCGCGCGGCACAAGGTGCGCGCATGCTCGTCGCCACAGTGTCGTAGCGCGGTCGGACCGGCGTCGGAACCGCGTTAAGCCGCGCGCACCTACGCGTTCGGCGCCGAGCGCGTTGCCCAGTATTCAGTCTTCGCTGACGTCGGCGGACCAGCTCGCCGGCACGTCGCACCCGTCGATCCACGCCGCGCCGGGCGCCAGGATCCATTCGCGCCGGTTGGACGCACCGATGTCGATGACCTTGGCCGGATCCAGGCACGGACCGATCGCCTGCTTGCGCAGGAACAGCCAGCGACGGTCGGGCGCGGCCACCAGCCAGGCGTGCGCGTGCTGCCACTGCTCGACCCACGGCCGCTTGAAGCCGAAGTCGGTCACCGGCCGGTCCGCCTGCAGCAGGTGCTGCTCGCGCCAGCCCAGCATCGCCAGTTCCGCGTCCGGTCCGATGCGCTCACCGACCCGCTGCATCAACGCCCGTGCCGAGCTGTCGGGACTGAGCGCGGGCATGAAGCCCATGCCCCAGGCCGTCCACAGTGCCGCCGTCACGGCGACCACCGCCACCACGATGCGTCGCCGTGCAGCGACCATCACGACCACCGCGACCAGCGCGAAGCCGAGCAGCCACCGCGCCAGCTGCGCCACCGTGTCCAGGTCCATGCCACGACCCTCGACCAGCGCCTGCACGCGTTCCGGCGATGCCGTCAGCAGCCACAGTCCCAGCGCAGCGGCGACCGTCGCCAGGACGGCCAGGTAACTCCACAGCACGGCACGCACGCCGCGACGCCGCAGCAGCCCGGACAGCAGGGGCGCTGCCGCCACCGCCAGCGCCGGCAGCATCGGGAAGATGTAGACCTCGCGCTTGCCCGGACTGGCGCTGAAGAACAGCAGCACCAGCAGCGCCCAGCCCAACAGCAGCGCGTAGCGCGGATCGACGCGGCGCAGACGTCGCCACCAGGCCGGCAGCAGCCAGGGCGCCAGCAGCACGCCCGGCAGCCACAGCGTTGCCATCGTCTGCAGGTAGTACCAGGCCGGCTTCACGTGGTGCCAGGCGTTGGCATAGCGCGTGCCGGTCTGCTTGAACAGCATCTCGCGCGCGTAGGCGTGCAGGGCGGGGTCGGCGGAGGTGAGGGCGACGGACAGCATCGGCACCAGCCACACCCCCGCGCCCAGCAGGAAGCCCGCCACGCCCGCCAGCGCGTCGACGCCACGGTGCGACGGCAACGCCCGTCGCGATCTCCCTCGCACCCACAGCCACGGCAGGAAGACCAGCAGCGGCAGGAAGCCGACCCCCTTCGTCACCGTGCCCAGTCCTGCCGCGAACGTGCCCAGCGCCAGCAGCCACGCGCTCGGCCTTTCCAGCAGGTAGCGCAGCAGCGCCCACAGCGACAGCGTGGTCATGCCCACCAGCACCATGTCGATCTGTGCACGCTTGGCCTGCAGCGCGAACTGCAGGCAGACGAACAGGCCGAAGACCGCATACGGCACGGCGCGGCGTCCCCACAGCCGGCGCGCGAGATCGCCCGACAGCCATAGCGTCAGCAGGCCGGCCAGCAGCGACGGCAGCAGGAACGCTACCTGCCAGTCGCGCACCAGCCCGTAGCTGGCGGCCTGCAGCCACATGAAGGTCGGCGGCTTTTCGGCATACAGCTGGATGCCGCGATGCGGGAACAGCCACTGGCCCGTGTCCACCATCGTGCGCGCGGCGAGCACGAAGCGCGGCTCGTCGGCCGGCATCGGTTCGCGCAGTCCCAGGCCTGCCAGCAGGGCCCACACCATCAGCGCGAGCAGCAGCGGCGTCTGCCAGTGCGGGGCGTGTCGGAAGCGGAGGGATCGCATGGGCGGGGTCGGGCAGTCGGCAGGCGGGCGCGCGATGGTGGATCATGCGACGTAAGAGAACCGTCGTAATTCCGACGGCGCTTCGACGTCCGGCCTGCGATGCTGCCGGCCTCCCCTTGGTGCGGATGCTCCCATGCGGCTGCTGGTGATCGAAGACAACCGGAACCTGGTGGCGAACCTGTTCGACTACTTCGAGGCGCGCGGCCACACGCTCGACGCCGCGCCCGACGGCGTGACCGGCCTGCATCTGGCCAGTACGCAGCCCTACGACGCGGTGGTGCTGGACTGGATGCTGCCGCGGCTGGAAGGCCCGGAGGTGCTGCGGCGGTTGCGCGAGGACCATGCCTCCGACGTGCCGGTGATCATGCTGACCGCACGCGACGAGCTGCCGGACAAGATCGCGGGCTTCCGCGCCGGTGCCGACGACTACCTGACCAAGCCGTTCGCCCTGCCGGAACTGGAAGTGCGGCTGGAAGCGCTGATGGCGCGCCTGCACGGCCGGCAGCGGCGCAAGGTGCTGGAGGTGCACGACCTGAAACTGGATCTGGCGACGCTGGAGGTCACGCGTGCCGGCCAGCCGCTGCACCTGTATCCGGCCTGCCGCAAACTGCTGGAGACGCTGATGCAGGCCAGCCCCGCCGCCGTCACCCGGCAGCAGCTGGAGCACGCCGTGTGGGGCGACGATCCGCCGGACGGCGACATGCTCCGCTCCCACATCTACGAGCTGCGGCGCAGTGTCGATGGTCCGTTCGCGGTCAAACTGATCCAGACCCTGCCGCGGACCGGCTATCGCCTCGCGGTGCCGCACGGGGCCGGGCCCGCATGACGCGCCATCGCAGCCTGCATGCGCAGATCCGGCGCCTGCTCGGCGGCTATGCGGCGTTGCTGGCCGTGGTCATCGTGCTGGTGTTCGCCGACGATTTCCTCGAAGACCGGATCTGGAAATCGCTGCTGCAGCGGGAGATCGCCCAGCACCTGCAGCGGCAGGCCGACGATCCCCGCTACGCGTGGCTCGACACCGGGACACTGCGGATCTACCAGGTGCCGGGCCGTCCGCCGCCGCCGGGCCTGTCCACGCTGCCGCGCGGCGTGCACGACGACTTCTGGTTCGGGGGCCGCGAGAACGTGGTGCTGGTCAGTCGCGTGCGCGACGTGGATTACTTCGTCGTGCGCGACATCACCGGCATCGAGACCGTGGAGGAGGTGCTGATCGCCGGGTCGCTACTGCTGGCGCTGGTGGCGCTGGCGGTGATCGGCGTGCTCGCCTCCCGTGGCGTGCGCAAGGCGCTGCGCCCGCTGTCCGAGCTGGCCGGGGACATCGGCGCGCTGTCGCCGGACCATGCCGGCCAGCGCGTGGCGGTGGCCGACAGCGCGAGCTCCGAATTGCACGTCATCACCAATGCCCTCAACGACTACCTGCGGCGGCAGGATGACTTCGTCGAGCGCGAGCGCGTGTTCATCGATACCGCCAGCCACGAGCTGCGCACGCCCATCGCCATCATCGCCGGGGCCAGCGAACTGGCGCTCGGCCAGCCGGACCTGCCGCCGCCCGCGCGCCAGCAGGTCGGGCGCATCCACCGCACCGCACGCGATGTCGAACGCCTGATCGCCCTGCTGCTCGCGCTGGCCAAGGATCCCGCGCGCCTCACGCGCAGCAACGAGGTCGTGCCCCTGCACGAACTGCTGCCGGAGATCATCGAGGACCATCGCCACCTGATGACGGGCAAGGACCTGACGGTCGTGGTCGAGTCGCTGGAACCCTGCAGCGTGTCGGCCCCGCTGCACATCGTGCAGGCGGCGATCGGCAACCTGCTGCGCAACGCCATCGAGAACAGCGACAGCGGCGAGATCCGCATCGGCCTGGACGCCGACGCCACGGTCACCGTGCAGGACCCCGGCCACGGCATGACGCCGGAAGCCATCAGCCGCCTGTATGCGCAGATGGCGCGCGGCGGCGGTCGCGAGGGCGGCGGCATCGGCCTGGACCTGCTCGCGCGGCTGTGCGAGCACCTGGGCTGGACGCTGTCGATCCAGTCGGCACCCGGACGCGGCACCCTCGGTCGCCTCCGCCTGTCGCGTTGACGCCCGTCCTCACGGCGGCGGCGCTAGCATGCGCCTCCGCCCTGCCGGAACCCGACCATGAAAGCGTTCCTGTCCTGCATCGCCCTGTGGCTGCTCGCCGGTTGCACCCGCGAGGCCGTTCCTCCCGCCGCACCGGCGCCCCGGCCGGCGGAGACGGGGTCGGCCACCGCCGCGCCGACCCGCGACGTGCCCGCACCGACCGCACCGCCCGCTGCGCCCGCGATGGCGCCGCCGTCCTTCGACTGCGCCAAGGCGGCGAGCGATGCCGAGAAACTCGTCTGCGGCGATGCCGAACTCGCCGCGCTGGATCGGCAGTTGGCCGCGCGTTATGCCGAGCGCAAGGAGGCGGACCCGGCGGTGCAGCGTGGCTGGGCCATGGGCCGCGACGATTGCTGGAAGCAGGCGGACCAGCGCCTCTGCGTGTTGGAGGCCTATCGCACGCGCCTGGTCGAACTGGCCATCGGTGCGCCGGGCATGGTGGTGCCGACGCCGGTCGAGTACCGCTGCAGCGACAACCGCCTGCCGTTCACGATGGTCTACTACCACGACATCGATCCGCCCGCCGCGGTGATGACCTGGGGCAACGACCAGGCGATCGTGTTCCCGCAGCCGGCCGCCAGCGGCGCCAAGTACGGACGCGTCGGCATCGAGTACTGGGAACACCAGGGCGAGGCCACCGTGGACTTCTTCGGCAACAAGCTGAGCTGCACGCCGGTGCCGTGAGGCCGGGCGGCTGGCGTGGTCGCCTTGATCGCGGCCACGCCAACGATGCGCTCGCGTCTCAGCGGACGCGGCGGTAGCGGACTTCGTTGTGGCGGTCGCCGACCTGGGTGGTCACCAGGCCGTCGCGGGACTGGTCGATGTCGAACGAGGTGTTGCCCACGTTGAGGCGGCCGTCGTTGATCCAGCCGTTGACCGTCTGGTCGCGCGCGCGCGCGGTGGCGCGTCCGTCGCTGCTGATGGTCAGGGTGACGTCGCGGTCGTACACCGGGTTGTAGCCCTCGAACGTGCCGATCATCCACGACGGCACGTACGAGCTGTGCCGCGCGCCCTGGTAGCGCTCGTCGTCGTACTTGTCGTCGTTCCTGTTGGCGTTGTGCGCGATGGCGCCCAGGATGGCGGCGCCGATCAGCACGCCGGCGGCGACCTTGGCATCGTGGTTGTCGTCGTGGTGGCCCGACGAACTGGTGTGCACGCGGAACGTGGCGCGGCAGCCGTCGTCGACCCAGATCTCGCGGCGGTTGTAGTCCCAGGTGCGGCCCTGCGTGCAGGCCGTGCCGGACAGCTGGCGGTCCAGCGTCACGTAGCCGGCCGTATCGATCGGACAGCTCTGGTAGCGGTCGTTGCGGCTTTCGCAGGTGATGTAGTCATCGGCCCGGGCGTCGACGCCCCACAGGCCGGCGCCGGCCAGGCCGACATAAAGCAACGTGCGTGCGCGTTCCATGGCGTTCCCCTTGGGTGGCGATGCGCGGACCCGACGCCGCGAGCGCGACGATACCCTGTCCGCCACCGCGATGGCGCGCGCGGATCAGCCGCCCGTCCGACGGGCGCGATGCACGGCCGCCACCCGCGCAGCCTGCACGGCCGCCCCGACCTCCGGCCCCTTCATGCCGTCGCGGACCACGTCGCGGGCGCTGACCTGCAGCGCGGCCTGGTGCAGGCGCACCAGCTCGCGGCCCTGCGGATACTCGGCATCCTCGTTGCCGCCGCGCCCGCGCTTGTCGGCCTCGCAGACGGTGGCCAGCCACGGGATGCGTTCGGGTCGGCGGAATGCGTCGCAGCGGGTGAGCAGTTCGACCACGGTCGCATCGCGCAGTTCGGACAGGCGGTGCACGTTGAGGTGTTCGCGACAGGCCATCACCGCCAGCTCGCGATGATCGAGCGGCACCCTGAGGCGCTCGCACAGCGCGAGCACCGGCTTCACGCCGGCATGTTCGTGGCCGATGTGCTTGGGCAGCACCTCGGCCGGCGTCAGCGCCTTGCCCAGGTCGTGCACCAGCGCCGCGAAGCCGATGCGCGCGTCGCCCGGCGCCAGCCGCGCCGCCATGTCGCTGACCATCTCCTGGTGCACGCCGGTGTCGACCTCCGGGTGGTACTCCGCGCGCTGGGGTATGCCGTACAGCGCATCGACTTCGGGCAACACCACGGCCAGTGCGCCGCAGGCGCGCAGCGTGGCGAGGAAGGCCGAGGGCGTGGCGGAGGCCAGGGCGCGCCGCAGTTCCTGCCAGACGCGCTCGGGTACCAGGGCGTCGAGTTCGCCGCTCGCGACCATGCCGCGCATCAGCGCCATCGTCTCCGGCGCGACCGTGAACCCGAGCGATGCGAACCGGGCCATGAAGCGCGCCGCCCGCAGCACGCGCAGGGGATCCTCGGCGAAGGCCGGGCCCACATGGCGCAGCACGCGCGCTTCGATGTCGCGCGCGCCGCCATAGGGGTCGACCAGGGCGCCGTCCGCATCCTCCGCGATGGCGTTGACGGTGAAGTCGCGGCGCTGCAGATCCTGCTCCAGCGTCACCGAGGGATCGGCGTCGACCACGAAGCCCCGGTAGCCGCGCCCGCTCTTGCGCTCGGTGCGCGCCAGCGCGTGTTCCTCGCCCGTCTCCGGATGCAGGAACACCGGGAAGTCGCGGCCGACCGCCTTGAACCCCAGCGCTTCCATCTGCGCCTGCGTGGCGCCGACCACGACCCAGTCCCGGTCGCCGGGGGGCAGGCCCAGCAACCGGTCGCGTACCGCGCCGCCGACGAGATAGGTCTTCATGCCGGCATGATGCCGGATTGAAGCCACCATGCGGTCGTCCTGTAGGAGCGACGTGAGTCGCGACCGCAGCCGGTGCCGGTCATGGGCTTGCGATCGTGCGCAAGGGAGCCGCGGATGACGTGACTTCCTGGTGCGGCACGTGGGCCGTTCTGTTTCCGCGGTCGCGACTGACGTCGCTCCTACAGAGGAGCAGCGTCATCAGCTCTTCGGCATCTGCGCGGTCGGGCAGGTGAAGGCCTTCCGCTTGGCCTGCACGCGGCCCATCAGGCGGTCGCTGACCGGCAGCGCGGTGCCGTTGAGGCGCCAGTCGTAGATCACGCTGAAGGCGAGCACGCGCGCCACGTATTCGCGCGTCTCCTTGTAGCTGATTGTCTCGATCCAGATGTCCGGATCGAAGCCGGGCCGCTGCGCCTGCCAGCGCGCGGTCGGCGCTGGTCCCGCGTTGTAGGCGGCGATGGCGACGTAGGGCACGCCGTACTTGTCCTCCATCTCGCGCAGGTAGGCGGTACCGATGGCGATGTTGGTGTCGGCGTCGTACAGGCTGGCCGCGCCGGCATACGGGATGTTCCATCGCTTGGCGACGCCCGCCCCGGTGGACGGCAGCACCTGCATCAGGCCCATCGCGTTGGCGCCGGAGCGCGCCTTCGGATTGAAGATGCTCTCGGCGCGGATCTCGGCCGCGACCCAGGCCGGGTCGATGTCGTGCTTCGCGGCTTCGCGCCGGATGGTGTCGCCGTGGTGCAGCGGAAAGCGCAGCTGGTACAGGCGCTGTTCGTCCGGCTGCTTGCCCAGCGAGAACACCGCGCGGTCGAACCAGCCGTTGTCTTGCGCCACCTCCACGGCGATGCGGCGCTGGGTGTCGTCGAAGCGCGACAGCGCGTCGTTCCATTCCGCGGTCGCCCAGCCCGGCCGCTCCAGGCGCCACAGTTCCATCGCACGCACGATGGCGGGGTCGCGCGCGACCGCCTGCTTGGCGGTGGCGGCATCGTTGGGGATCCAGGCGCACAGGGCGTACGGCTGTTCGAGCCGGTCGGCGGCGAGGAAGCCATGGAAGGTCGGGCTGGACGCAGTCTCGCGGAACAGCCGCTGCGCGCCGGCGCGGTCGCCGGTCTTCTCGCTCATGCGTGCCTCGAAGTAGCGCCAGCGCGAATCGTTGCGCTGCGTCGCCGGCATCTTCCTCAGCGCGGCCAGCGCCGCCGGCCAGTCGCCGCGCGACAGCGCGTCGCGCACGCGCCATTCGTGCAGGCGCTCGTCGTACGCCGACTCCGGTACGTTGCCGAGCCGGCGCGCCGAATCCGGGCCGTACGAGGCGACCGTCCACAAGGCGATCTGGTAGAGCACCTGGCCGCGCTCGCGCTCGCCCATGCCCAGCGCATCGGCGTACTGCGGCAGCAGGCGTTCGGCGGTGTCGGGATCGTTCTGGGCCAGCTTCGCCAGGCCATGCGCGGCTATGCGGCGGCTGCGGTCGGTCTTCGGCCAGTTCAGCGCACGCGGATGGACGGTATCGATGAAGGCGGCATAGTCGTTGGCCAGCGCGGCCTCGTCGCCCGGCAGGCCGCGGGCGGCGCTGCGCATCACGCCGGTCTGACGCTCGACGGCCGCGGCTTCGATGCGTTCCCAGCGCACCGCCGGGGCCAATCCGCCCTGGCTGGCGAGCACGTTGAACACCGGATCGCAGCCGTCGGGCAGCGACTTGGCGCCCTTGCGCCAGAGCGCCTGCGCCTGTTCGGTCCACGCCGCGTCGGTCCGGCCCGTCGCCTGCCGCGCCTGCAGGTGGGCGCACTGCAGCGCCACGCTGTCGGTCGGCTTCCACGCCGCGAGGAAGGTCGGCCAGTCCTGGCGTCGTGCGAGCGCGGCCAACCAGAGATTGCGGAACTGCGTGGCGACGGCCTGGCCGTCGTAGCGCGCGAGGAACGCCTGCGCCTGCGCATTGGTGATGGCGTCGGTGTCGCGGCGCAGCGCAGCGAGTTCCAGCCAGCCGTACAGCGGATGACGGACCAGCGACGACGATGCGGCGGCGTCCAAGCGGCCGGCCTCCGCCGCGGTGAGCGCATCGCGCATCGCGGGGCGCTGGGCGTCGAGGGATTGCGCATGCAGGGACGGGGCGGAACACAGGCCGGCGAGGGCAACGAGTACGATGAAAGGCGAAGGACGGATCATCCCGGGACTATACCCAAGCCGGCTGAACCGGCCTGTAGACAGGCCATGACGACGAGGTGGTGCGTGGAAGGTGTGTGGATGTTTCCGTTGCTCGGCGTGCTGGCCGGCATCCTCGCGGGCCTGCTCGGCATCGGTGGCGGCCTGGTGCTGGTCGCCGCGCTGGCGTGGATCCTGCCGATGCACGGCATCCCGAAGGAGGCCGCGATGCATGCGGCGCTGGCGAGTTCGCTGGCGAGCATCGTGCTGACGGCCACGTCGTCGGCGTATGCGCATCACCGTCGCGGCAGCGTGCTGTGGCCGACGGTGGCGTGGATGGTGCCGGGGCTGTTGCTCGGCGGCTGGCTGGGCAGTGGCCTGGCGGTCTATCTCGATGACGATGTGCTGCGCTGGATCGTGGCCGGCTACTGTTTCATCGCCGGCGCGCAGATGATGCTCGGCGGGCATGCGCATCCGGAAGGGCGGGGCGTGCCCGCGCCACGCGGACCGGGGATGAGCGTGGCCGGTTCTGCCATCGGCGCGGTGTCGGCCGTGGTCGGGATCGGCGGCGGCAGCATGACCGTGCCCCTGCTGGTATGGCGCGGCGTGCAGCCGGTGCGCGCGGTGGGGACCTCGAGCGCCTGCGGCGTGGCCATCGGGATGGCCAGCGCGCTGGGGTATGCGCTGCATGCGCCGCCGGGCGCGTTGCCGGCGCACGCGGTGGGCTATATCTATCTGCCGGCGGCCATCGGGGTCGCGATCGCGTCGGTCCTTGCCGCGCCGTACGGCACCCGGCTCGCACACCGCATCGGGGGCAAGGCGCTCAAGCGCGTGTTCGCGGTCTTCATGGTGGTGATGGGCATTGCGATCATCGCCAGCGGATGACGTCCGCGCCTGCTACACGCATGTAGCTGTTAATCCCGGTGACGATGACGTGCATAAACTCCGGGTAATCGTATTTACCAACAGATAATCGTTGTTACGATTTTCAAAAAGGTGACTTGTTTCCGTTGTCGGCGTTTTACAGATTCTTTACAAGGATGGGCGAGCCGCTTTAGGCGTTGGCCGTGCGGCCCCACCACACCCTTCGGAGAGAGAATCATGAAAGCGCGCCGCCGCACCCTGGCCTCGGCCATTCGACTTGCCGTGCTCCTCGCCCTGCCTGCGACCGTCATGGCGCAGGAGGCCACCACCCTCGACACGCTCACCGTGACCGGCAGCCGCATCAAGCGCGCCGAGATGGAGGGCCGCGTGCCGGTGCAGACGCTGTCGCGCGAAGAGATCGAGCGCACCGGCCTGACCTCGATCGGCGACATCCTGCAGGAGCTCACCGGCTCCGGCTCTGCGCTCAACACCAAGTTCAATTCCTCGGGCAACTTCGGCTTCTCGCCGAACGGCGATGGCGTCGGCGCGGGTTCGGCGCAGGTCGACCTGCGCAACCTGGGGCCGAAGCGCGTGCTGGTGCTGGTCGACGGCATGCGCTGGGTCAACGAATCGTCCGCCTCCGGCGTCAGCGCCGCGGTGGACCTCAACACGATTCCGCTGGCGCTGGTCGAGCGCATCGAAGTGCTGGAGGACGGCGCGTCCTCGCTGTACGGCTCCGATGCGATCGCCGGCGTGGTCAACATCATCACGCGGCGCAATTTCGACGGCGGCCAGGTCACGCTGAACTACGGACAGTTCGACAAGGGCGATGGCGAGGTCACCGGCGCCGATCTCGCCTGGGGCTTCGACAACGAGCGCAGCAACCTGTTCCTCAGCCTGAGCTACACCGAACAGAAGGAAGTCAGCTCCGCCGACCGCGACATCTCCGCCATCCCGCTGCAGGGCGGCAGCTCGCGCATCCTCGGTGGCCGTTTCGCGTTCACCGATCCGAACGGCGTGAGCTACGACCTGTCGGTGAAGCCGGGGCAGACCAATCCGGTCTACACGCCCGGCCAGCCGGCCTGCGCCCCGGGCGTGGTGCGCAGCGACGGCTTCCAGTGCTTCGACTTCAACCGCGACGCCTTCAACTACGCGCCCTTCAACCTGCTGATGACGCCGTCCAAGCGCATGGGCGCGTTCGCGCAGTATCGGTTCTCGATCACCGACGAGCTGAATTTCTACGCCAAGGCGCTGTACAACCGGCGCGAATCCACCAACCAGGCCGCGCCCGAGCCGATCGACCTGGGCCCCGGTGCCGGCACCAGCTACACCGCGGACCTGGTGATTCCGGCCAACCATCCGTTCAATCCGTTCGGCTTCGACCTGATCGGCAGCGGTCCGAATGCCAACATCGGCACCATCCGCCGCCGGCCGAACGAGGGCGGTCCGCGCATCTTCGAACAGGAAGTCGATACGCAGTACATCGCCGCCGGCCTGGAAGGCTCGTTCGGCGGCGCGCGGACGTACTTCTGGGACGTCAACGCGGCCTTCAGCAAGAACGAGGCTGACCAGACCAACCGCGGCAGCTACAACGCGCGCAACATCGCCATCGCCCTGGGCGACCCGGCCGTCTGCGCAGCGACGAGCGGCTGCACGCCGCTGGACATCTTCGGCTTCGACACCATCACGCCGGCGATGCTGGCCTACATCAGTCCGCTGTTCCGCGACCGCAGCGAGCAGAAGCTGACGCAGGTGACCGCCAACCTCAGTGGCGCGCTGTTCCCCGCATGGGCGGGCGACGTCGAGTTCGCCGCCGGTTACGAGTACCGCAAGTACGAAGGCAGCTACAACCCGGATCCGCAGACCGTGGCCGGCGAGTACAACGGCGTGCCGTCGCTGCCCACGTCGGGCGAATACGACGTCAACGAAGCCTATGTGGAATTCAACGTGCCGCTGTACGCGCAGCAGGACGGCGCCGGCAAGATCGACCTGAGCCTGGCCGGGCGGTATTCGGACTATTCCACGTTCGGCGGCGAGTTCACGCCGAAGTACGGCCTGCGCTGGCAGGTGGCGGAAGACCTGCTGCTGCGTGCGACCTATGCGGAGGGCTTCCGCGCGCCGTCGATCGGTGAGCTGTACGGGTCGCAGAGCCGCTTCGACGCCCTGCTGGTCGATCCCTGCCTGGTGCCGCCGAGTGCGCCGGCCGGTTCGCTCGCCCCGGTCGCCTGCCCGGGCGTGCCGGCCGGTGCGCGCCAGAACGATCCGCAGATCCCCGTGCTGACCGGCGGCAACCCCGCCCTGCAGCCGGAGACCGCGCGCAGCTTCAGCGCCGGCCTGGTGTTCAGTCCGTCGTTCGCCGAGGACGTGGCCTGGTCGGACAAGCTGGACTTCGAGCTGACCTTCTACCGGCACGATCTGGAAGGTGCGATCCAGGCCATCGACGCGCAGACGCAGCTCGACCTGTGCGCGACCACGCAGGATCCGCAGTACTGCACCGGCATCAACCGGCTGGCGTCGGGCGAGATCGATACCTTCGCCAACTTCCTGATCAACCTGGGTTCGATCAAGACCGACGGCTGGGATGCGGACGTGTTCTGGACCCTCCCGGAATCGAACCTCGGCCGCTTCAAGCTGAGCTGGCAGAACACCTTCGTCACCCGCTACGAGGCGCGCGGTGCCGGCGGCCAGGCGCAGCCGCAGGGGCCGGGCATCGTGGTGAACGACACGGCGATTCCGGAATGGACGTCGACCGCCACGCTGGACTGGAGGCTCGGCAACTGGAATGCGGCATGGAGCATCCGCCACCTGTCCGAGATGGAAGAGGCCTGCCTGGCGGCCGACCCGGCGGCCTACTGCAGCACGCCGACCACCAACACGCTGGCCGCGACGACCTACCACGACCTGCAGCTGGGCTACGAGTTCGAGTGGTTCAAGGGCCTGCAGCTGACCGGCGGCGTCAACAACCTGTTCGACGAGGATCCGCCGGTCTGCACCTCGTGCTCGCTCAACGGCTACGAGGCGTCGACCTACGACATCCCCGGCGGCCGCTTCTTCTACGTGCGGGCGAACCTGCGGTTCTGAGTCCGCAGAAAGGGAAGACGGGAAGCCGGCGCAAGCCGGCTTCTTCGTGTCCGGGCCCCGCATCGGCGTACGGGCGGCGGCGTGCGGCCGGAGGGCGCGCGCGCGACGGGCGGTCGCGGGCATGCGGCGCCCTGTGACTTGAAAAACAAGAATCATTCGCATTTAATGGCGATCTTGGCGGTGGCCCCCCGTCCGGCAGTCTTGGCTTGCCGCGATCGGGCTTCGCGCCGACTCCTCTCCCACGTCCTCCCCCAGGTCACTCATGCGTCGTCTGCGTCCGTCCCTTCCGCTCCCCGTTTCTCCCACGCACCGCGTGGCGCCCCGTGCGCTGCCGTCGGCCATCGGCCTGGCACTCGCCTGCCTGTCCGGCATGGCGCTGGCGGCACCGCAGGACAGCGCGCCGGCGGGCGGCGGGGCCGATGCCACCGACCTGGACACGGTGCTGGTGGTCGGCCAGCGCGCCAACCGCGTCAGCAACGGCGCGACCAACCTGGACCTCGCCATCAAGGAGACCCCGCAGTCGATCAGCGTGGTCGGCAGCGAGCAGATGGCGCAGTTTGGCGTCGACAACCTCAACGATGCGCTGCGGCTGGCCACCGGCATCCAGGTGGAGGAGTGGGAAACCAACCGCACCAACTACCTGGCGCGCGGCTTCGAGATCAAGAGCACGCAGATCGACGGCGTGGGCATGCCCAACGACTGGGGCATCGCCACCGGTGCGATGGACGCCTTCGGCTACGAGAAGCTGGAAGTCATCCGCGGCGCGAACGGCCTGCTCACCGGCGTCGGCAACTCGGCCGGCACCATCAACTACGTGCGCAAGCGCCCGACCAACGATGCCGAAGGCTCGGTGGGCGTGAAGGTCGGTTCGTGGGGCGAGCGCCGCGTCGAATTCGACTATTCGATGCCGTTCGATGAGAACGGGACCTGGGCCGGTCGCGTGGTGTTCGCGCGGGAAGAGGGCGATTCCTACCTGCGCGACCTGGAGAACGAGCGCACCTTCGGCTACGCCGTGATCGATGGCCAGGTGGGCGAGAACGGCACGCTGACCTTCGGCTACTCGTGGCAGCAGGCCGACACCACCGGCAACATGTGGGGCGCGCTGCCGTTCGTGAACACCGACGGCACCCAGCCGTCGTGGGACGTGGGTGCGTCGACCACGGTGGACTGGACCTACTGGGATACGAACACGCAGGCCGCCTTCGTCGAATACACGCACCAGCTGGGCGACGACTGGCGACTGAAGGCGACCTACAACCGGCGCAAGGGCGAGAACGACGACGAGCTGTTCTTCGCGTACTCCCTCACGGGTCTCGATCCGGTCACCGGCACGGGTCTGCTGGGCTGGGCCTACAAGGGCCAGGACGAGCTGACCTCGGACCTGGTGGACCTGAGCGTCAACGGGCGCTTCCAGCTGTTCGGTCGCGAGCATGAGGCGATGTTCGGCCTCAGCCAGGCGGAGAGCGAGCAGGAATACTGGATCAATCCGGCGCCCTCGGATTCGCCGGCGTTCGGCGCGCTTCCCGGGTTCCCGTACGCGGGCGATGCCGTGCCGGAACCCATCTGGGGCGCCCGCGAACGGTCGAGCTTCTTCAACCAGCGCCTGCGCCGTGCGTTCGGCGCGACCCGCCTGTCGCTGACCGAGGACTTCAAGGCGGTGCTGGGCGTCAACTACGCCGAATACCACCGCGACGGCGCCAACGGCGTCGAGCCGTTCGACGAAACCGAAAGCAACACCAGTCCCTACGCCGGCCTGACCTACGACTTCAGCGAGGACCTGCTGGGCTACGTCAGCTATTCGGACATCTACCAGCCGCAGGACCAACGCGACTTCGACGGCTTCTACCTGGCGCCGTCCAAGGGTGTGAACTACGAAGTGGGCGTCAAGGCCGAGTGGTTCGACAAGCGCCTGCTGACCACGCTGGCGTACTTCACCGCCGAGCAGGAGGGGCTGGCGACGTTCGCCGGTTACAACGCCGACACGCTGATGAACTACTACGTGCCCAAGGACGTCGAGTCGAAGGGCTGGGAGTTCGAGGCCACCGGCAAGCTCAACGACTACACCGACCTGGTGTTCGGCTACACGCACCTGAAGATGGATGGCGAGGAAGGCACGCTGACCTACAACTGGGTGCCGCGCCGCACCGCCAACCTGATGCTCAGCGCGCGCCTGCCCTCGTACAAGGCCGTGTCGTTCGGCATCGGCGGCCGCTGGCAGAGCGCAATCTCCAACACCGAGAGCTACAGCGGCCAGACCGTGCGGCAGGGCAGCTATGCGGTGGTGAACGCGTTCGCCGCGTGGGACTTCGTGGAGAACGCGACGCTGCGCGCCAACGTCGGCAACCTGACCGACGAGAAGTACATCAACACGCTGTACCAGATCGGCTACTACGGCGCGCCGCGCCATGGGTCGCTGAGCCTGGAATACCGCTTCTGATGTCGTCCCGCCCTGTCCATCCCTGGTAGCCGCCGCCACCATGTCCACGATCCCGCATCCCGTCGCACCCCGATCGCCACGCCTGCATCTGGCGGCGCGCATCGTCGCCGCCATCTTCGGCGGCTACGGCTTTGCCTGGGGCATCGTCGCCGCCGGCGCCAGCCTGATGTACGCCGCCGGCATGGACTTCCACGATGCGGAATTCCTCGCCAGCCTGTTCGGCGTGCTGGCGTTCCTGGCGGTGTTCCTGTGGACGTTCGCGGCGCGCCGGCTGTGGGTGGTGTGCACGGTGCTGCTGGGCGGTGGCGCATTGCTGGCCGCAGCCGCGTCGTTCGTGCAGTCGCAGCTGGTCTGAGTTCGGAGGAGGTCGTCGTGATGCAGAGCTTCCGCCAGGCGATGGCCTGGCTGCATACCTGGTTCGGGCTGGTCCTCGGGTTCGTGCTGATGGCGGCGTTCTTCTTCGGCGCGCTGTCGGTGTTCGACCGCGAGATCGACCGCTGGGCGATTCCGTCCACGCGGTTCGAGCCCCAGCCGATGCCGTCGTACGAGAAGATCCTGCGGCCGGCGTTCGAACGCATGCAGCCGCTGCCGGCCACCGTGGATGCGATGCGCCCGCGGGTGAACGGTCCGATGCCCGAGCGCTTCGATACCGTGGTCAGCTGGAGTGCGTACACCACCCACCGCGATCCGGTGCTGCAGCTGTTCGCCGGCTACGAGGTGCCGAACGCGAAGGATCCGGAAGAGGCCATCTGGGCCGACGCCACCATCGATCCGCGCGACGGTACGCCGTTGCCGAACGACCGCCTGAAGGTCGGCAGCGGCTTCTTCTATCCGATGCACTACGGGCTGACGCTGGACTGGAAGAACCTGGGCATCTGGATCGTCGGGTTTTCCGCGCTGATGATGCTGGTGGCGCTGGTCACCGGCGTGGTGATGCACCGCAAGATCTTCCGCGAGTTCTTCACCTTCCGGCCCGGCAAGGGCGGCCTGCGCAGCGTGCTGGACCTGCACAACCTGACCGGCGTGGTGGCGTTGCCGTTCCACTTCTTCTTCGCCTTCACCGGCCTGCTGATCTTCGCGGCGACGTACTACTTCCCGGTCGGTCACACGCAGCTGCACGACCTGCACGACCTGCACGCGGACGTGGAGGCGCGCGAGACGGGCCTGCCGCACCAGCGCGCGGGCGTGCCCGCCGGGCTGGCCAACGTCGATGCGATGGTGGCCGACGCGCAGCGGCGCTGGCAGGCGCAGGACAAGGCCGGCGATGTCGGCTTCCTGGTGCTGCAGCATGTCGGCGATGCGAACGGCTACGTCAGCGTGTACCGCGCCGGTACCGACCGCATCGCGCTGGTCGGCGACGGCATCCACTACAAGGCGTCCACCGGCGAACTTATCCACGAGGATCCGCCGCCGAGCGCGGCGGGCCGCGTGGCCGAATTCCTCACCGGCCTGCATCTGCAGCATTTCCGCCACTGGCTGCTGCGCTGGATGTACGTGCTGGGCGGCCTACTCGGTGCGGTGTGCATCGCCACCGGCTTCCTGTTCTTCGTCGAGAAGCGCAAGCGCCAGCACACGCGGCAGGGCCAGCAGGGTGCGCGCGTGGTCGACGCACTGGCGGTGACGACGGTCACCGGCATGGTGCTGGCGGCGCTGGGCATCCTGGTCGCCAACCGGCTGCTGCCGGAAGACCTGCCGGCACGCGGCGACTGGGAACGCTATGCGTTCTGGGGCACCTGGCTGCTGGCGATGCTGCACGCGGCATGGCGCAGCGCGCCGGTCGCGCGCGGCCTGGCCAATCCCGCATGGCGCGAGCAGTGCACGATGATCGCGTTGCTGGCGCTGGCGGCCGTGCTGTTGAACTGGATCACCACCGGCGACCACCTGCTGCGCACGATCGCCGCGGGCTACTGGCCGGTTGCGGGCGTGGACCTGACGCTGCTGGCGGGCGGCATGGTGGCGGCGTTGACGGCGCGCGCGCTCAAGCGCCGCGCGGCGACCGCGGCGGCCTCGCCGCTCGCGGAGGCGGAGACGACCCATGCATGACGGCGTATCTGCCGCCCTGCTGCTGCTGGCCGCGCTGGCGGCGAGCGTGGCCGGCATGGGATGGCTGGCGTTGTCGATGCCCGTGCACGCACAGCAGGTGTGGCGCGTGCTTCCCGCGCCGACGACGCGTCGTGGACTGAAGATCGCCGGTGTCCTGGCGCTGCTGGCGGCGCTGGCGCTCTGCCTTGTCGTCGATCACGCCACGATGGCCAGCCTGGTCTGGGTGATGGGCCTGACCGCCGCAGCGGTCGGCGTGGGCATGACGCTCGCCTGGCGGCCGCACTGGCTGCGCGTGCTGGCGCCCTGGGTGGCCCCTTCCCTGCGCGACTGACTGCAGCTCCGGTTGGCGGGTCCAATCCGGCCAGCGGCCACGTGTCCGGTGATGGATCCGGTGTCTGCAAGTACGGCTTCGCATGCGGGGCCGTCGACGGCGCCCGCGTGCGGCTTTGCGCGTGGCCGGCTGCCGGTCGCCTGCGATCGATGACCCTGTGGCGTCAGCGCAACGCGCTGTCCGGCACGTCGATGTCCATCGCCAGCGCCAGGTGATCCGAGTTGGCGGCGGGCATGGCGCGGGCGTTGTCGCCCCGCAGGCCTTCACTGAGCAGGATGTGGTCGATCGCGCGCTGCGGGCGCCAGCTGGGGAACGTGGGCACGCAGAACGCCGGCGGAACAAGACGGGTGCGCTTGTAGAGCAGTTCCATCTCCGGCGTATCGGGCACGCAGTTGAAATCGCCCATCAGCACCGCGTGCGGGTGGTCGGACAGCAGTTCGCCGATGAAGGCCAGCTGCGAGCGGCGCGAGTTGGCGCCCAGCGACAGGTGCGCCACCGCCACGGTCAGGCCTTCGTCGCCTTCGCCGAAGCGCGCCATCAGCACGCCGCGGCCGCTGATGCGGCCGGGCAGACTGTGGTCGGTCACTTCGACCGGCTCCAGTTTGCTGAGCAGGCCGTTGGCGCTGCCCGCCACGCGCGCGACATTGCGGTTGGGCTGGTGCGTCCAGTAGTCGAAGCCGGCACGCTCGGCGAGGTAGTGCGTCTGGTTGGTGAAGCCCGAGCGCAGGCTGCCGGGGTCGGCTTCCTGCAGGCCGACGATGTCGTGCTCGCCGGCCAGCTGCGCGATCGCGTCCAGGCTGCCGCGCTTGTTGCCCGCCGGCAGCGCATGCGACCAGCTGCGGGTCACGTAGTCGCTGTAGCGGCGGGTGCTGGAACCGGCCTGGATATTGGCGCTGAGCAGCCGCAGCCGCCGCGTGGCCGGAGTGTCGGTCATCGACGTGGGGACGTGGCCGCGACTCAGCGCTGCGCGCGCTCCATCGCGACCAGGTGATCGGCGATGCGCAGCACGTCGGCGTAGGTCTGGCCGCCGGTGACGCGGTACTTGCCGTTGACGATGATGGTCGGCGTGCCTTCCACGCCGGTGCTCCTGGCGAACTGCATGCCGCGGTTGACCTGCGAGTTGGTGCCGAAGCTGTTCATCAGCGACACGAATTCCTTCGCGTCCACGCCGTACTGCTGCGCGTACCAGGCGGCGATGGTGGCCGCATCGGTCGGCGGCCGGCCTTCGCCCGGCAGCGTGCGCTGCAGGTGGATGGCGGCGAACACGGCGTCGTGGCTGCGGTCGACCAGGCCCTTGCTCTGCGCCGCGTAGAACGCGTGGGCGTAGGGCTTCCAGACGGGGCCGAAGACGACCGGCACGTAGGTCACGCGCACGTCGGCGGGCTGCCTGCGCTTCCATGCCGAGACTTCCGGCGCGAAGCGGGCGCAGGCCGGGCAGACGTAGCCGAACACCTCGACCACTTCGATCTTGCCGTTGAGCGGCGCATACGGCTGGCCGTTGGGGATCACCACATAGTCGGTGCCCGCCACCGGCGCCGGGCCCTGGGGCGGCACGACGGGATTGGTGTTGGCAGCGGCGGCGGTGTCCGTACTGGCGCCGTCGGTCGGCGTGGCGGTGGTGGCGTCGGCCGGCGTGGCCGCGGCGTCCGTGGCCGGCGCGGGTGCGGCATCAGTCGTCGTGGCGGCGGGCGTCTCGGCGGCCGGGGTGGCGTCGGTGGCCGGCTTCGGACCACAGGCGGCCATCAGCGGCAGCAACAGGGACAGCATCAGGACGTGGCGGGATTTCATCGCGCGAACTCCATGGATCTGAGGAAAGAGGTGCCGGCCAGGGGCCGGAGACATCGCATTCTGCATGGCGCCCGTGGCGGTCGCCATGACGGAATCGTCACTTGCGGGCGCGCTCGCGGGCGACCAGGCGATCGGCGATCTCCAGGCGGTCGCTGTAGTCGCGGCCGCCGGTCACGCGGTACTTGCCGTTGACGATGAGCGTCGGCGTGCCTTCCACGCCGGCGGCGGCGACCCAGTCGCGCGCCTTCGCCAGCTGCGCGTCCACCTCGGGTCCGCGCAGGGCGGCCATGAACTTCGCCCGGTCCACGCCCTGGCTGGCGTAGAAGGCGGCGATCTCGTCGGCCGACGCGTTCTGGATGGGCAGGCTTCCGGTCTTGTGCAGGGCATCGAACACGGCCTGGTGGGTGCGTTCCTGCACGCCCAGCTGCTGCGCGGCGAAGAAGGCGCGCGCATACGGGATCCAGTAGCCACCGAAGGCGGCCGGGACCGGCGTCAGCTTCACGTCGCGCGGCAGGGTCTTCTTCCAGGTGGCGAGGATCGGCTCCAGGTGGGCGCAGTGGATGCAGGTGTAGCCGAACACCTCCGCCACCTCGATCCTGCCCTTGGCCGGCGCGAACGGCTTGCCGTCCGGGATCACTTCGTAGTCCCGGCCTTCGACCAGGGCGGGTGCCGGCGGTGCGGCAAGGGTGGCGACCGGCAGCAGGGCCAGCAGGGTGATCAGCACGGGCAGCAGACGCGACACCATCGGGACTCTTCCTTTGCATACGGGCCCGGCGAGCGGGCATCGCGGAAAAAAGAAACGCCGGCCATGGTGGGGCCGGCGCGATGAACAGGAGCTTGAACGTCCGGCCGCGCAGGCGGCGGACGTCGGGGATTACTTGCTGCCGGCCTTGGCCGCGGCGAGGTCGTCGGCACGCGCATGCAGGCCCTGCAGGTAGCTGGCCAGCGCCTGGATCTCCTGCTCGGTCAGCGGGGCGGCGACCTGCGCCATGATGTTGAAGTGCGCGGCATCCTTCAGCGTGGTCGTGCCGGCCTTGTACTCGGTCAGGCGACGCACGGTGTAGTCCTGCATCTGGCCGCCGATGTGCGGGTAGGCCGGGCCCGGGTTGCCGCCGCCGGTCGGGCCGTGGCAGGCCATGCAGGCGGGGATGCCGCGCTGGGCATCGCCGCTGCGGTACAGCTGCTGGCCCACTTCGTAGAACTTCATGCCCTTGTACGGACCGTCGGCGACGACGCTGTCGTCGGCCAGGCCGGCGCCCGACTTCTGGGTGGCGAAATACGCACCGACATCGCGCATGTCCTGCGCGCTGAGGGTCTGGGCGAACGGGGCCATCACGGCCGCCATGCCGGTGTTGCGCTCGCCCGAGGCGAACAGCGCCAGCTGCTGCGCCACGTAGCGCTCGCTCTGGCCGGCGATGCGCGGGTACTGCGGGTCGGTCGGGTTGCCGTCGGCGCCGTGGCAGGCCGCGCAGGCGGCGGCCTTGGTCTGGCCGGCCTTCGCGTCGCCCCAGGTGGTCTTGGCCAGGTCGATCTCCAGCGGCGCGGTTTCCACCGGCGCGTTGTCCGGCACCGGAACCACCGTGGTCTGTGCAAAAGCGACTGCGCCCACGGCCAACACGGCCAGTCCGGCAAGTCCCATAACGCGAGCGTGGCGCATGCTAAAGCTCCGAAACCCTTGACTGAGGCGGCACCCGGAGGGCCGCGAAACCCGCGAATTATCGTCGCGGCGGCCCGTTGCGGTCAATTCAGCACGGCGCGCGGGCCCGCCCGTGCGATCCTAGTGCCATGTCGAACCCCCTGAATTCCGCCACCTACCTGCTCTCCGCCCATACCCCGCGCCAGTTGCCCGAGGATGGTGGATTCGAAGTGGCCTTCGCCGGCCGTTCCAATGCCGGCAAGTCCAGTGCGCTCAATGCGCTGGTCAACCACAACCGTCTGGCCCGCGTGTCCAAGACGCCCGGCCGTACCCAGCAGCTGGTGTTCTTCCAGGTGCAGCCCGAGCGCTACCTGGTGGATCTGCCCGGCTACGGGTATGCCAAGGTGCCGCAGGACCTGCAGGCCCACTGGCAGGCGTTCATCGACCGCTACTTCCGCACCCGTGAGGCGCTGAAGGGGCTGGTGGTGGTGATGGACATCCGCCATCCGCTGAAGGACTACGACCGCCAGATGCTGGGCTACGCGGTGCAGCGCGGCCTGCCGGCGCATGCGCTGCTGACCAAGGCCGACAAGCTGGGGCGCGGCCAGCAGGGCAATGCGCTGCAGGCGGTGAAGAAGGACCTGTTCTCCTCGTTCGGGGACACCGTCAGCGTGCAGACGTTTTCCGCCGAGTCCAAGCAGGGCGTGGACGAGGCCCGCACGATCGTGGGCAACTGGCTGGAACTGGCCTGAGCAGGGTGCTCAGGCGCTGACGTGGAACAGGCGGCCGACCAGCGCCGCCGCCGCCATCGCCATCGCGCCCCAGAAGCCGACCCGCCACGCGCCGCGCAGCACCGGTGCGCCGCCGACCCGCGCGGCCAGGCCGCCGGACAGCAGCAATCCCACCAGCGTGGCCGCCGTGGTCACCATCGCCACGCGGTCCGGCGGGGCCAGCAGCGTGGTCGCGATCGGCAGCAGGGCGCCGACCGTGAACGCGCCCGCCGAGGCCAGCGCGGCCTGCACGGGACGCGCGCGCAGGGTCTCGGTGATGCCCAGTTTGTCGCGCATGTGCGACGCGAGCGCATCGTGCGCGGTCAGCTGTTCGGCGACCTGGCGCGCCAACGCCGGCTCCAGTCCGCGCGCGACATAGATCTGCGTCAGTTCGGCCAGTTCCCCGTCCGGCATCTCGCGCAGCTCGCGCGTTTCCAGGGCGAGCGCCGCGGCCTCGGTATCGGCCTGCGATTGCACCGACACGTATTCGCCTGCCGCCATCGACATCGCGCCGGCGACCAGTCCTGCCACGCCGGTGACCAGGATCGTCGACGGCGTCGCGCCGCTGGCCGCCACGCCCACCACTAGGCCCGCCACGGAGACGATGCCGTCGTTGGCGCCGAGCACGGCGGCGCGCAGCCAGCCGACGCGATCGGTGCGATGGCGTTCGAGGTGGCGCAGCATCGTGTCGCGGACAGGACGGGGCATGCGGGACAGCCTACGCCCGGGCGCGTATGGCGTCACCACGCCGTCCGCCATCATCGCCATGGATGGGATGCTGCGGCGTTGCGGTGGCGATGAACGCGTGAGGGCGGTCACGCTATAGTGCCGCCCTCGCCACGCCGCCCGATCGGTGCGGCTTTCCCCCTCTGCGAGTTCCGCCCTTGTCCAGTCCCAGCCACGTCGCCGACACGCTGATCACCGACCGTACGCAACTGGTCGACTACATCGCCTCCGGCGAGAAGCCGGTACAGGACTGGCGCATCGGCACCGAGCACGAGAAGTTCGGCTTCCGCCTCGACGACCTGCGGCCGCCGACCTTCGACGGCGAGCGCGGCATCGAGGCCCTGCTGAAGGGCCTGACCCGCTTCGGCTGGGAGGCGATCGAGGAGAAGGGGCGCGTCATCGCCCTGTCCAAGGATGGTGCCTCGGTCACCCTGGAGCCGGCGGGCCAGCTGGAACTCTCGGGCGCGGCCCTGGAGACGATCCACGAAACCTGCGTCGAAGTCGGCACGCACCTGAAGGAAGTGAAGCAGGTCGCCGACGAGCTGCAGCTCGGCTTCCTCGGCATGGGCTTCCAGCCCAAGTGGCGTCGCGACGAGATGCCGTGGATGCCGAAGGGCCGCTACCAGATCATGAAGGCGTACATGCCCAAGGTCGGCCAGCTCGGCCTGGACATGATGACGCGCACCTGCACGGTGCAGGTCAACCTGGACTACGCCAGCGAAGCGGACATGGTGAAGAAGTTCCGCGTGTCGCTGGCGCTGCAGCCGGTGGCCACGGCGCTGTTCGCCGACTCGCCGTTCACCGAGGGCAGGCCGAACGGCTACCAGAGCTACCGTTCGCATATCTGGACCGACACGGACGGCGACCGCACCGGCATGCTGGACTTCGTCTTCGAGGACGGCTTCGGTTACGAGCGCTACGTCGACTACCTGCTCGACGTGCCGATGTACTTCTCCTACCGCGACGGCATCTACCACGACGCCAGCGGCAAGTCGTTCCGCGCGTTCCTGCGCGGCGAACTCGACGTGCTGCCCGGCGCGCTGCCGACGCTGCGCGACTGGTCCGACCACATGACCACCGCCTTCCCGGAAGTGCGGATGAAGAAGTTCCTGGAGATGCGCGGCGCCGACAGCGGCCCCTGGAACCGCATCTGCGCGCTGCCCGCGTTCTGGGTGGGCCTGCTGTACGACGACGCCGCGCTCGATGCGGCGTGGGACCTGGTCAAGGACTTCTCGCTGGCCGAGCGCCACGCCTTGCGCGACGGCGTCCCGAAGCATGCGCTGAAGCTGCCCTTCCGCGACGGCACCGTCCGCGACCTCGCCCGCGAGGCGGTGAAGATCGCCATCGGCGGCCTGCAGCGCCGCGCGCGCCTCAGCAGCAAGGGCGTGGACGAGAGCGGCTTCCTCGATGCGCTGGTCGAGATCGTCGAGGCCAACGAGACCTCGGCCGAGCGCAAGCTCGCGCTCTTCCACGGCGAGTGGAACGGTGACATCGACCGCGTGTTCCGCGAGTTCGCGTACTAGGTAAACGCGGCTCATGCTTCAGCGGTTCCGCCACGTGCGGGGGGGCGCGTTTTCCGCTGGTTTGCTGTCTTGTCTCGCTGAGCCTGATGATTCGAGGCTGCCTGCACACGGAATCGGCGCACGAGCGATGGGCGGAGTGGATCGACACACTGCAAGTTGGACGACCCCTGATCGAGCGCCTGCTTTTGCGCTTTCGTGTTGATCGCGCGTAAGCAATGATCGGGTGATCAGAAGTCCAAAGTTGGGCCCGTTTGGTTAGGCATAGTTAGGCCATAGCTGCCCTTAAGGACACTGACTATGCCTCTGGCCGCGGCCATAGTTGGGTCCTATAGGGCCTCTGACGGCTAGAGAAAGGTTGCAGGCCCCGTTTGCTGGGCTGTGAGAGTATTCGAGGGCGCGATAGGAGCCAGCGATGAACTCTTCGATCAACAGAACTTTGTACGCTTTAGCCCGCGAAGTGATTTCAGGGCGTATCGCAGTTCTGTCGGGCCAGCTTTCGCGTGAGCGGAGTAGGCCAGATCAGGACGGCGCTTTATGCACTGAGATCCAGGAGAGCATGGCTCAACTGTTCTTGGAGCGAGAAGCCCTGTCGTCTATCGACCGCGCCCCACTAGAAAAAGCGATCCGCAAACATGCGAGGTCTATTGCAGGGGCGACGTCGCGTGCACGAGAAGCACGATGTCCCGCGTATAGTAGGAACTAGCGGACAGTGGCTCGTGATCTTCGTGACCCCTACGAAGACGTTGCCCATGAGCGGTATACGGCGTAGGAGGAAATCAGCCGGCAACATGCTTGGGCAGGCATCTAGTTTACTCCTGCAACGGTTGCAACATGCTGCGCATCAACGCGCCGCCGGGAGCGCCTGCACAGCGGTTCACGCATCGTCGGTCCGGGTGCTTGCCATGGCCCCAGAGAGCGCATTCGACCCACGGCCACTGACTGAGCCAGCAGCCATGCACGTTGGCACTGCTGTTCGCCGCGCACAGTGTCTCGCGCAGCACCTCATCGGTGTGCCGCCGAGGCGTACAACGCGGAGCGCGGGGGTTGAAGATGCCATCGACAATTCGGCGGGCGTGGCGTGCATTGAGGTGGGCGCCCGTACTACGTAGGGACGGAAAGATGTATTCGTGGGGTTGCCGTCGGGCCAGTCCGACCCAGGTGGCCAGCACCGAAGTGGCCTGATCATCCAGGTGAACTCGGCGACTGCCACGACGTCCGACGAAGTTGAGCACGAAACTTTGCGTGGGGTCCTCACGCTCCAGTTGGTGTACGCGACACTTGACTAGCTGCTCCATGCTCAGCGGCGTGCAAGCATACAACTCCACCAAGGCCGCATCACGCAGCCTGCCTTCGCGCAGGAGCATGGACAGCGCTTCTGGCACCTGGTCATCGGAAAACTCCACTCGCGTTCCCACTGCCGCATCCTCGCTGTCTTCAATCACGTCTCGTGCGCTCATCTGGGCGCACTTCCCTTCTGTGGGAAATACGCAAATCGGTCGTCGGTGGAGGCAGGCCCCCCGGTGATACGGGCGGGTGAACTCTAGTTTGTAGTGGCCGTTACACAATTCCGGCATGCTCGGGCTCAGGCTTCTAGGAACCGTTGCAGGCTGTCGGCGGCCGAACGCGCCGCGGCTAGCGTAGGGCCTAGCGCCGCGGCAGAAGCCGGTCGGCCGATCAGGTACCCCTGGACGGCATCGCACTCCATCTGCGCCAGCAAGGCCTGCTGGGCGTGCGTCTCGACGCCTTCGGCCACGACGTACAGACCCATGGCCTTGCCCAGTGTGATGATGGCCCGCACGATGGCGGCGTCTTCCTCGCAGTCCACGATGCCGTCGACAAAGCTGCGGTCGATCTTGAGCTCCTGGATCGGCATGCGCTTGAGGTGCGCCAAGCTGGAATGCCCCACCCCGAAGTCATCCAGGGCGATACACACGCCGCTGTCGGCCAGCTGGCGCAGCACCATCATGCTGCTCTGGGCCTGTGTCATGGCGTTGGACTCGGTGACCTCGATGCACAAGCAACTGGGGTCCAGTCCGTGACGCTCCAGGGCCGTGGCCACATCGAAGACGAAGGAGGTCGAGTTGATCTGGAAGACCGAGGCATTGACGGCCACCTTGCAGTTCACGCCCAGCTCATCGCGCCAGCTGCGCATCTGCCGGCAGGCCTCATCGATCACCCAGCGGCCGACTTCCACTATCATGCCGGTCTTCTCGGCCACCGAAATGAAGTAGTCCGGGGCGATCGCGCCCAGGGTGGGATGGTCCCAGCGTAGCAGCGCTTCCACGCCCACGACCACGCCGCTTTGTAGGTCCTGCTTGGGCTGGTAGGCCAAGTACATCTGCTGCTCCGATAGCGCCTTGCGCAAGTCACCGATCATGAGTTCGATTTCGGCCGCGTTGCCCGAGAGCGCGGCGTTGAACAGGCAGAAACGGTTACGACCCGATTCCTTGGCCTCGGCCAGCGCCTGGCTTGCATTGGCCAGCAGTCGGCGGCGGTGGTCGCACTTGGCGTTATCTACCGCGATGCCGATGCTGACGGTCAGATCTACCGTGGTGCCTTGAATCACGAAGGACGGCTCCATGCACCGCAGCAGACGGCGGGCCATCGTCTTGAGCTGGACGGCATCCTCGAAGGGGGCCAGCACGGCGAACTCATCACCGGGCAGGCGCGCAAGGAAGGCGCCGGTGCCTACCTGAGCGCGAATGCGCGCGGCGATCAGCATCAGCAGCTTGTTGCCGAATTCATGGCCGCGCAGCTGGTTGATGGCACGAAAACCGTCGGCGCCGAGGACCAGCAGCCCTTCGGGCCTGGCACCGGGTACCGCACGCAGGCGCTGTTCCAACTGCAGCTGGCCCGGCAGGCCAGTCAGCGCGTCGTACATCGGATTATCCGCCACCGGCGCCGCGGGCGCTTTTGTTTGCAGGCTGATCTGCGGGGCCACGGCGGCCGCTAGGTGGCGCTGCCACAGCGCCAACACAGGAAGCAGCAGGATCCAGCCGTGGACACTGGAGTCAGTGACCACGCTGCCTACGGTGTGCATTACAACCTGCAGAGAGGAAAGAATCTGTGTGGCAATCATGGCGCACCTCAATGACGAGCGCGGATAGCTCACAGACATTGTTGAAGGCATCATTCGTGCGCCCAATACAACATCTCTGAATCCCAGTCCTTGGGCGCTACGACGTTTGTTCAGCCCGGGGCGGCGTGCGAAACCGAAGCAACCTCATCGCGCAAGCCCAAGCGCTCGATCTCCAAAGCAAGCAGGAGCTCCAGGTTGTCCAACGACTGACGGATCTCCAGATTGGCCTGACGGTGCTGGTGGTCGTGGTCAAGATGCGTGTGTAGCAAGGACGCCATGACGGGAAAGAGCACGTCGGGATCGATGCTCGCCGCCTGCTTGAGCAGCTGCACCAGCACACGCGTGCGGCAAGGGGCCGCGTTGGCCGAAAATGAGTCGCGGGTGACGATGTTAACCATCTGGTTCATGACAGGCTCCAGGCAAAGGCGCTTTTTTCTTTCGAGGGCCCCACCTTGCGCCCGCCACGGGGAGCGACCTATGCAATTTCTACGAATGCTGAGGCCAGTCGCGCATCACTGCTCAATTTGGTTCAGAAGATCCAAGATCTCCGCTTGTTGAATAGGCGCTGCGCATAGATTGAGCTAATCTTGTAGACGATGCGCTCGCTTGGCTAGCGCACGCGCGCAATAGTGTTCAACCCCGCCTGTGATGCGATGCACAGCTCGGGCACAGGCAGCGGCTCCTGCACGATTAACGCCGCGCGCGGTCGGCCTTCGCGCTCAGCCCGGTCTGCCCACGCGTCACTGCTGATGCCGGGTGTTTTGCGCAGGTTCAGGCGCTCCAGGTCTGGGGTCAGCTCAGGGTCGTCCAGCGCCTGGCGGATGCCGACGTTGGTCTGTGGATAGTTGCGCGCGTGGTCGAGGTGCAGCGCAGCAGCGTGGCCATGACTGGGAACACTACGTCGGCGTCGCCGCGGGCGGCCCATTGCAGCAGTTCGACAATGGCCTGCGCGGCGTGCGTGTCGGGGGCGACCACCGGATTCATGGCAGGGCTCCGGAAGGCGAGCGGATCGGTTCCTCTGCCACCTTGCCCCCGAGGCCGAGGGCGCCGATGCAATCCCTACAAATCCGACGCCCACGCCGCCAGGCCGGCGCTCAGTGCATCCAGGAACGCGGCGACCTCCTCGACAGGGAGCGGCGCGTCCGTGGCCTCCAGTCGCGCCTGCAGCGTGCGGGCGCGCGTGGCCAGTCCGGTCGCGCCGACCGCGCCCAGGCCGCCGGCCATGCGATGAAGATGTTCGGCGGCGCGCGTTCGGTCGCCCTCGGCCAAGGCCGCATGTGCGGCCCGCATGTCCGCCTGAGTCGCGGTGGCGAGCGATCCGACCATCGCGTCCACGGCGGCGGCCGAGCCGAACCGGGCCAGCAACTGCGCGCGTTTCGGCAACGTGGAAGCCGCCGGGGCTTCGGCGTCCTGGGGCGGTGGAAGCGCGGGATCGGCCGGCATGCGCCAGCGCGCCTCGGCCGCCGGTTCGCCCACTTGCGCGTCCTCGGCGTCCGGCAGCCAGCGCAGCAGCATCGCGCGCAACGCGCCCAGGGTGAAGGGCTTGGCCAGAAAGTCGTCCATGCCGGCGGCGCGGCAGCGCTCGGCTTCCTCGGCGGACGCGTTGGCGGTGACCGCGACAATCGGCACCGGGCGCGAGGCGCCTTGCTCAGCTTCGCGCTGTCGGATCGCGCGGGTCAGCACGTAGCCGTCCATGCCGGGCATGCGGCAGTCGGTGAGGACCAAGTCGAAGCGGCGCTGCGTCCATTGCGCCAGCGCATCGTGGCCGTCGGTGGCCAGGGCATGCGCGAGGCCGAGCTGGCGCATCCGCCAGCGCATCAGCTCCTGGTTGGTAGGATGGTCCTCGACCACCAGCACCTGGCGATCGTGCAGGCGCTCGGGCAGGCGCTCGGGCAGGCGGTCGGCCGCCTCTCGGGCCACCTCGTCCACCGCGCGCGTCTCGTCGGGCAGCACCGGCAGCGCCAGTTCGAGCGCGATTCGCGTGCCCTGCCCGGGCGTGCTGTGCAGTACCAGCTGACCGTCCATCAGCGCCGCCAAGCGCCCGCAGATGCTAAGCCCCAGCCCGGTGCCGCCGTAACGCCGGGTGGTGGAGGCGTCGGCCTGGGTGAACGGCTCGAACAGGCGCGCCTGCTGCTCGGGCGGGATGCCGATGCCGGTATCGTCCACGCTCAGCCGCAGGCGCTGGCGCCCTTCGCTTTGATCCAGGCATTCCAGCGCTACCTCGATCCCGCCGTGCGCGGTGAACTTGATGGCGTTGCTTATCAGGTTGAACAGGATCTGTCGCAGCCGCACGCCGTCGCCTTCGTGGCGCGGCGCGACGCGTTCGTCGATCCGCGCGGTAATCCGCAGCCCCTTGCCGGCCGCCTGCGGCGCAAACATGCGCACCGTGTTGCGGACCAACCCGGCCACGTCGATCGGCGTGCGCTCCAGCGACAGCGCGCCGGCTTCGATCTTGGACAGGTCAAGGATGTCGTCGAGGATCTGCCGCAGCGTCTGCGCCGAATCCTCCACTACCGCCAGGATATGGCGCTGCTCGTCGTCCAGGCCGGTCCCGGCCAGGGTTTCGAGCATGCCCAGCACGCCGCTCATCGGCGTGCGGATCTCGTGGCTCATCGTGGCCAGGAACGTGGACTTGGCCTGCGCAGCCTGCTCGGCCAAGCCCCTGGCCGCTTCCAGCGCTTCGGCCTGCGCGCGCGCCTGGGTGACGTCGATCCAGTAGCCGCTCCATTGCGGCGTGCCGTCCTCAGCGCGGTTGAACTGGCCGCGCGAACGGATCCAGTTCACCCCACGCGCGGACGGCACGCGGAAGTAGATCGCGATGTCGGACAGGTCGCGATGCGCCTGCTCCATCGCTTCGGTCAGCGCGGGTCGGTCATCCGGATGCACGCGGTCGAACAGGGTGCGCTCGTCGGCCAGGGCCTGCTCGACGCCGACGCCGAACAGCGCCTGGATGTCGCCGGCGATGAAGGCGAACCGGAACTGCCCGCCGGGCGTGCGCTGCAACTGGTAGACCACCGCCGGCAGGTTGTCAGCCACTGCCTGCAGCCGCCGCTCCAGGCGCCGCCGGCGCACCACTTCGCGGCGCAGGCGCAGGTGCCCGGCGCCGTGCACCAGCGCGGCCGTGCCCAGCACCAGCAGCAGCGGCACGGCCCACTTGGCCACGCTGCGCCAGGCGAAACCGCTGTGGTATTCCACCGCCAGCCAGTCGCTTCGGATCGCCGCGCGCTCGCGCGGGGACATCTGCAGCAGCATGCGGTCGAACGCGCTGGCCACCGGTGCGTAGCGCTGGCGCACTGCCAAGCCGAGCCGGTCGTCGACGCCGGCCGGAGCGGCGACGTGCAGGTCGCCGGAGTAGGACTGGCGCAGCAGGTAGTCCACCGCCGCCAGGTTGCCGATATACGCATCGGCCTTGCCGTCGCGCACCAGCCGCAACGCGGCCGCGGCGCTGGCGGTCGCCACGACGGTCGCGCCGGGCGCCTGCGCTCGCAGCAGCGGGCCCAGGCGGTCGGGATCGGACAGCGCCACGCGCCGGCCGCCGAGGTCGCCCATGTCCAGCACCGGGTCGCTGCGGTCGCCGACCACGATCACGTTAGCGATGGTGAGGAAGGGGCGGCTGAAGACCCAGCCGGCCTGCCGCAGCGCGGCCTGCTCGGGCACGCCCATCACCACGTCGAGCTGGCCGTTGACCATGGCCTGGCGGATGTCGCGCCAATTGGCGTGCCGGCTCGCGGCCAGCTTCTGCGCGCCGGCCGCGCGGAAACGCTGCAGGTAATCGCCGGCCACCCCGGAGGGCTGACCCTCCTCGTCCACGAAGGAAATCGGCGCCCATGCCTGCGCGAAGCCCAGCCGCAACGGTTGCGCCAGCGCGGCCCGTTCCTCGGTGCTGAAGGCCGGGCCGCCCTGATTGCGCCAGCCCAGCGCCGGCAGCCAGCGCGCCTGCGTCGCCGCGACCGCGGCCGGGTCGGCCGCTGCCAGCGCCGCGTCCAGCGCCTCGGCCAGCGGCTGCTTGGCGTTGGGCACGGCGAAATGCAGTGCGCGCTGCGGCAGGTCAGCCGGCCGCAGCAGGCCAATACCGCGCAGGCTGGACTGCGCGATCAAGGCCGAGGCAACGTAGGCATTGCTAACGAACACGTCCGCGCGGCCTTCGGCTACGCTGCGCAGGCCCGACATCGCATCGGCGGCCGGCAAATGCATGGCCTGCGGATAGCGCCTTTTCGCATCGGCTTCCGCTTCGTGGTCGGCGATCACGCGCAGGCCTTCGAGCGCGGGGCTGGCCTGCGCGCGCGTGTCCTGCAAGCGCGTCACCAGCGCCACCGGTGCGTCGAGGTAGGGGCGGGTGAAGACCATGCAGCGCGTGCGCTCGGCCGTGAGCATGGCGTTCATCACCACGTCGATTTCACCGGCGCACGCGGCCTGCCGCAGCTGCTCCCAGCTGCCGAACCGGCGCGTGCGCAGCGCCAGCCCCAGCCGGCCCGTGCTCTGTTCGAGATAATCGTAGGCAAGCCCTCGCGGCTTGCCGTCCTGCCATTGCTCCAAGGGCGGACGTAGGTTGTCGTACACTCCCACCGTCACCGTGGGGTGGTCGCTGAGCCAGCGTTGCTGGTCCTGCGAAAGCGGAACTGCAGTCTGCTGCTGGGCGAGGGCGCTCGCCGCGCTCAGCCAGGCCACAAGGAGCAAGCCATAACGCAGTGCGCGCTTTTGAGCTTGGCTTGAACGGCTCATTCAGCTTTCCTCAGGTCCTTCGGCCTACTAACCGAGTCTAGCTCATGCGCGTTCGAGTCATCCTTGCAGACGATCATCCGGTGGTGCGCATCGGCGCCAAGGCGCTGATCGAGAACAGTGGCGTGGCCGACGTGGTCGCCGAGGCCAGCGGCACAGACGAACTCTTCAAGGCGCTGGATGAAACCGTCTGCGACGTTTTGGTCACCGACTTCTCGATGCCCGGCGGGCAGCAGCCGGACGGGCTGGCGATGCTGAGCTACATCCGCCGCCGCCATCCCAAGCTGCCAATCCTGATGCTGAGCATGGCCAACAACCTGGGCATCCTGCGCCTGGTGGCCGCGCAGGGCGTGCTCGGACTGATCGACAAGGCCGCTTCGCTGGATGAGCTACCAATGGCCATTCAGACCGTGCATCGCGGCAGCACCTACGTCAGCCGCGGGCTGAAAGACCGTATCGCCGAGATCGGCAGCGAAGCGGTGACGCCGGCCGGCACCAAGGCTCCGTCGCCACGCGAGATGGAGGTGCTGCGGCTGCTGGCCACCGGTCTGACGGTAACCCAGATCGCCGCGCAGCTCCACCGCAGCGTGACCACGATCAGCCGCCAGAAATCCGATGCGATGCGCAAGCTCGGCATTCACAATGACGCCGAACTGTTCGAGTTCCTGCGCGAGGAAGGGCTGGGCGGCTGAACCTGCGTCGTTCTTCGCCCGGCGGCCCGCGAACCGGCGGGTGTTCGCGCGAAAGGTGGAGCGCCGCCGCACTCGTGACGAATCGTTGTCGGCGTCAGCGTGTCGTTCTTGGTGGACGTGGATTGTGGGCCGCGCAGCCAAGCGCTCATCGGGCAATGTCGCGCAAATCGCACGCGGCGCCCGGCCGGCGGCGATCGACGACCCGGTCGTGCGCGCGCGAGAGAGAGAACGGCACTTCCCGGCATGCGCGAACACATCGCGCCGACACCGGCGCTGCATGCGGCGCGCACGGTCCGCCTATCGATGCGAGTGGTCTCTGTGGCGCTGCGACAAGCCCGCGCGAATCGGCGCTCCCGGCGACCGCACTGGCGCACTCTGGCTGCCGCATGGAATGCAACTTTTTGTATGTCGGCCCTGGTTCGTGCGCCACAACATGGCGTCGCTGCACGAGCAGCATGAACCAAGAGGAAGACAACAATGGTTGAGATGTCGATGAACGACGCGGCGAACGTCCGCGGCGGGTTTCCCTGGCTGATCGGCTACGCCCTGCTGGCCGCGGCGACCGCCGCCTTTGCGATGGTCATCACCGGCAATGGCAGCAAGCTGTTGCCGTGGAACTGGTGCTGATCCAGTGAGCTCGTGGCGTGGCGCCAAAAACGTCGTCGCGCCACGATTGAAGCCATGATAGAACTCGGAAAGATCGCCCCGCGCTCAACGCTGTCGCTGGCTGCTGTCGCCGGCCTGGTGCTGGTGCTGGCGCTTGTGCTCATAGCGGTGCTGACCCATGGCCGCTACGGCCGCACTGAAGAGGTGGGCGGCTACGTGGTGACCGGCAACATCGCCCGCGTTGGCGTCGACCGCCCTGGATTCATCGAGCAGCTGCTGGTCAAGCGCAGCGCGGCCGTCGTTCAGGGCCAGCCGCTGGCGCGCGTGCGCACCGCCGAATCCGATACGCTGGCCGGCGCCGGCACCGCTTCTTCCGCGGCATCGGTCGAGCGCTTCGAAGAGCTGCTGGTGCGGATCGACGCGCGCATCGCGCAGGCGCGGTCGGCGCACGCATCCGAGTTGCGCAGCTTGCAGGGCCGCCTGCAGCAGCTCGACGAGGAGACGCGCGCGCATGCCGATTCGCGGCGGCTGCTGGAGCGCCGCGTGGAGGTCTCCGCGAGCACGCGCGAGCGCTACCAAGCGCTGCACCGGGAGCGCTACGTTTCCACCGCGCAGCTGGAGGACATCGACGCCACGCACGACGCGTTGCTGCAGGAACTTACCGCGAACCGCGCGGCCGTACATGCGCTGACCCAGCGCCGGTATGAACTGGGCCAGGCGCGGATCAGCGCCGACAGCGCACTCGAGGCCCAGCTGACCGACCTAGTAATGCAGCGCAGCGACATTGCCGATCGGCTCAGCACCGCGCAGGGCCGCGGCGCGTTCTTCGTATTTGCCCCTGCCGCCGGCACCGTGGACACGGTCCATGTACGCGCAGGGCAGGAAGTCGCGCCGGGTCGGCCCATCATGTTGCTGCGCACCGGCGCCCCTTCAGAGCCGTTCGTGCTGCTCGACGTGCCGTCAAGCGCCGTCGGTATGACTCAGGTGGGCGCGCCGGTGACACTGCGCGTGGACGCGTTCCCCTACGAACGCTTTGGGCTGCTGCGCGGACGGGTCGCGCACGTCGCCCCGGGCACCACCCAGCGCCGCGAAGCGGGCGGCTCTTCCGACGAGGCGTCCTACGAAGTGCGGGTCCGGCTCGACGACGCCTCCTTCGACCGTATCCATCCCGATCGCCTGCTCGACGGCATGACCGTCGGCGCGAGCGTCCGACACGAGAAGCTCAGCCTCGCCCAATGGCTGTTCCTGCCAGTAAGCAAGGGCCTGGAGCGCAGGCAGGCGCACGCATCTTCGGCGCCGGCGGAGAAATGAAATGAACCAAGCGGACCCCCTATTCGACGAGGCGCTCCCGCGCGAAGCCACGCTGCGCAAGATCGCCCCGGTCATGCAGTCGGAGATGGCCGAATGCGGCCTGGCGTGCCTGGCGATGGTGCTGTCCGCGCACGGCAAGCAAGTCCCGCTGGCCACGCTACGCGCGCGCCACAAGGTCTCGCGCGACGGCCTGTCGCTTTACCAGCTGATCCGGATCGCCAGTGAATACGGCGCGACCGCGCGACCGCTCTCGCTGGGCATGGAGCACCTGCGCCAGCTCCGGCGGCCGGCAATCCTATTCTGGAACAATCACCATTTCGTGGTGCTGGAAGCGGTCCGCCACGACGGCATCGAGATCGTCGACCCGGCAATTGGGCGCCGTCGCTACGGCTGGGGTGAAGCGGCACGCTACTTCAGCGGCGCAGCGCTGGAACTGATTCCCGGTGCGTCGTTCACGCGCGAATCCGCGCCCGCCAGCGCCAAGGCCCAACCGTTCTCGCTCGGCGCACTGTTGCGCGCCAATCCTTGGATCGCGCGCCACCTGGCGCTGCTCGCTGCGCTGGCGATCCTGGTGCAACTGGTGGGCGTGGCCGCGCCCAAGCTGTTCTCGATCACCGTGGACGAGGTGATCGTCAAGAGCGACACCGACCTGCTGTACGTGCTGCTGTACGTGTTCGGCGCGTTCTTCGCCATCAAGTTTGCCGCCGCATCGCTGCGGGTCTGGCTGGAATCGCGCCTGCGCGTGGCGGTGAACCTGGATGCCTCCACCGGGCTGCTCGCCAAGCTGCTGCGCGCGCCCTACGCCTTCTTCGAGCGGCGCAGCGTGGCCGACCTGTTGCGGCGCACCCAGGCGGTGGACATGCTGCACACCAGCCTTATCTCCGGCTGGATAGACATCGCCATCGACTTGGTGTTCGGCGCGGTGTTCCTGGTGCTGATCGCGACCATCAACCTGGAATTGGCCGCAGTGTCGCTGCTGGTCTGCACGGTGTTCCTGGCGCTGCGCAAGGTGACGATGCCGCTCATGGAGCGCCTGCATGCCAGGTCGATCGACGCCCAGATCGAGCGCGACGGTACCTTCATCGGCACCCTGGTGTCGATCGACACGATTAAGCAGTACGGCTACGAGTCAGCCAAGGTCGCGGCCTGGGCCAACCAGCAAGCGGCCACCGAGGTCGCGCGCGCCAAGGTCGAGCGCATGCAGCAGATGACCTCGGTCATCCACGAAGCGCTAGGCCATGCGCATTCGCTGCTGCTGTGCTGGCTGGGCGCTAAGGCGGTGCTGGCTGGCGACAACAGCGTCGGCGACCTGTTTGCGTTCGTCATGTACAAGGACCTGTTCATGAACTGCGCGCTGCGCTCGATGGAGCGCTACTCGGGCCTGCGTATCCTGGAAGTGGAGAAGCGGCGGCTGGATGACGTCGTCCATTGCGAGCAGGAAAACCAGGTGCCGCAGGGCTACCAGGGCAACGCCAACCCTGGCGCGGACCCGATCGAGCGGCTGGCGATCGAGAACGGCACTTTCGCCTACGGCGCCTACGAGACGCCGGTTTTCGAGCGTGTCTCGCTGGCCATCGAAAGGCGCGGCAAATGCGCGATCTATGGCGCGTCCGGCTGCGGCAAGAGCACGCTGCTGCGCGTGCTCGCCGGGCTCTATGCGCTCGACGCCGGGCGGGTGTCGGTGAACGGCATCGAGCTGGAGCGGGTCGGGCTGAGCGCCTACCGGCGCCAGGTCGCACTGATCGCGGGCAACGAGGAGATGCTCGACCGCAGTGTGCGCGACAACATCACCCTCGACGAAGAGCTGGACGTCGAGCGGCTGGACGGCGTGGTGGCGCAATGTGGCCTAGCCGAAGCGATCCGCCAACTACCCAACGGCTACAACACCCTGCTCGGTGCGGGCGGCGTGCAGCTCTCCTCCGGGCAGCGGCAGCGGATCCTGTTGGCGCGCGCGTTGTATCGCCGGCCCGAGGTCCTTCTGCTGGACGAGCCCACCACGCACCTCGACGGAGCCTCTCGCGACCATATCGTCGCCACGATCACGCAGTTGCAGATCAAGTGTGTCATCGCCACGCACGATCCGGCGTTGGCCGGCGCCTGCGACCAGGTGTACACGATGCGCGATGGCACCCTGCACGCGCGCGGCGCCGATGTGCGGCGGCCGGCATGAGGGCGCTCGGGCTGGCCGCCGCCGCGGCCGCGGCCCACCTGCGCGAAGGGCTGGTGCGCGCGCTTGGCGCGCTGGACGAGCGCACGCCGCTGGATGTCGCGCGGCTGGCTTCGGCGATCGCCGCGCTGCCGGCGGCGGCGCGCGGGGGCCACTACCGGAGCTGCATCGCTAACCTCGGGCTGCTGGGCATCCGCGACGAAGCGGCCGAGCGCGGCGCCACACGCCACGTCGCCACCGCGCTGCTGCGTGACGCGCGTTTCCTGCAATACGAACAGGACCAGCCGGCCGCCCTGCTGCGGCGCGCGCGCCGTCCGGCCTGGCACGCTGCGGACGGCGTGTGCGAAGGCATCCACGGCCGGCCGCCGCTCATCGGCGTGGTGCACACCGGCGAGTACCGGCTGACGGTCGCGCACCTGATCGAGCGCTACGGCAAGGGGCGCCAGGTGTTCGTGCCGGTGGTGGACGGCATCAGCGAGCGCGTGCATCGCTCGCTCAAGAGCTTGGAACACCTGGGATACCGCGTGGACGTCAGCGAGTTGAAGGATCCGACGCTCGCGCTGACGGTGATGCGTCGGCTGCGCAACGGGCAGCTGGTGATCGGCTTCGTAGACCTGCCGTCAGCCATCGGCAGGATCCGCTTCGGCGAGCCGCGCGCTTGCGGCATATTCGGGCGCCAGGCGCAGTTGGCCGGCGGGCTGGTCGCGCTGGCGCATCGCGCGAAGGCCGACTGCATGCTGGTCGGGCATCGCATGGACACCGGTCCTGTAGGCGCGTTCCACGCGTTCGCGCGGATCGCCCATGGCGGCGAGGAGTGCATGCAGCAGGCTATCGCCGAAGCGGTGACCGGCTTCGTCGACGATGCGCCGCACGAGTGGCACTACCTGCCTTTCCTGGAGGCGTACTTCCATCGCCAACTGTCTTCCGGCGCGCTGCGCAAAGCGGGCGTGCCGGCGCTGTCCAGGGGCGGCACGCCCTGGCCCTGAGCGAAGGTCGCGGCGCAGCCGAGTCGGACGCAAGCGTCGCGAACCGCGCTGACCGGACCGGGCCCGCGCCGGATTCGTAGTAGTTGCATTTATCTGCCAGGCGCGTGATCGCAGCATTCACCGCAACAGAAGCAGCGGTTCGCGGCGCAGGCGCCCGATGCGCTGGCAGGGCTTGAAGGCCGGGAGTGACACCCATGATCGCCAAGAACAAACGCTCGCAAACTACGCATGCCAGGCCGGTCCGCCGGGAACTGGCGCTGGCGATCCTGCTGATCACGTCCGGGCTGCCTTTCGCCGACGTCCAGGCGAGCGCGGCGGGCGCGGGCGAGGAGGTCGAATTCAACAGCGCGTTCCTGATCGGCGCCCAAGGGGTAGACCTGGAGCGATTCTCCCGCGGCACCTCCGTCGATCCGGGCACCTACTTGCTGGACATCGAAGTCAACGGCACCCGGCTGGCGCGGCGCGAAGTGACGTTCCTCGCCGAAGAGGGTTCGGCGCAGGCCAAGCCTTGCCTGACCGCGGACGTCCTCGCGCTGGCCGACCTCAAGCCTTCGCTGCTGGCGGGCGTCGCCGAGCAGGCCGACGCCTGCGTGGACCTGGAATCGCGGGTGCCGGGCGCGAACGTCGACTACGTGGTGTCCGAGCTCAACCTGGTGCTGAGCATTCCGCATGCCGCGTTGAACGGCTCCCCACGCGGTCACGTGCCGGTCGCGCTGCTCGACCACGGCGCCAGCACCGCGTTCGTCAACTACAACCTCGGCCTGCGCCGGTCGCAGAATGGTACCGATCTGTCGGCCAGCGTGAACAGCGGCATGAATCTGGGTGCCTGGCGGATCCGCCATCGCGGCGCTTGGCGGCACAACGGCGAGGTCTCCAGCTACCAGCGCGTGGCGACCTACGCCGAGCGTGCGCTACCCAAGTGGGGCAGCCGGCTGCTGATCGGCGAGAGCAGCACGCGTGGCGACCTGTTCGACAGCGTCGCGTTCACCGGCGTGGATTTCTCCAACGACGACCGGATGCTGCCGGACGCGCTGCGCGGCTACGCGCCTGTAGTGCGCGGCAATGCGCGCACCGACGCGAAGGTCGTGATCCGCCAGAACGGCTTCGTCGTCTACGACATCGACGTGGCGCCCGGCCCGTTCGAAATCGACGATCTCTACCCCACCAATTACAGCGGCGACCTGGAGGTCACCGTCGAGGAGGCCGACGGCGGCAAACAGAAGTTCACCGTCGCCTTCTCCGCGGTGCCGCTGGCGCTGCGCAAGGGCTCGACCCGCTTCGAGTTCGTCGCCGGCCAGCTGCGCGATCCGTACCTGGCGGCCAACGACACGCGCTTCGCGCAGGCGAGTTGGGCCCGCGGCCTGAGCAACCGCTGGACGCTGATGGGCGGCGCCCAGACCGGACGGCACTACGCCGCGGTGGTCGCCGGCGGCGCGCTCAATACCGCCTGGGGCGCGTTCGGCGCCGACGTGACCGTATCGCGCGCCGACCTGCTCGGCGGTCAGCGCGTCGGCGGCACCAGCATGCGCCTGAACTATCAGCGCCACATCGCCTCCAGTGGCACCAACTTCGGCATCGCCGCCTACCGTTATAGCACCTCGGGCTACCTGACCCTGGCCGAAGCCGCCGCGCTGAACGCGGCCGGCAACGGGATCGAGGACCTGGTCCGCGCGCGCCACCGCGTGCAGATCGATTTCTCCCAGCGCATCGGTGAGCGCTCGACGTTCTTCGCGCGCGGCGGTTACGCGTCGTACTGGGCCAATGCTGGCCAGTCCAGCGATTACCAGATCGGCTTCCAGTCCGGCTTCCGCTCGGTCAACTACAGCTTCACCGCACAGCGCGTGACCGACCAGTACGGCCGGCGCGACGACAGCGTGCAGCTTTCCTTCAGCCTGCCGCTGGGCCGCGGCGAGCGCGCCCCGCTGTTCCACGGCAGCACCCAGCACGCCCGCGACGGGCAACTCACACAGTTGGACCTGAACGGGCGTGCCGGCGAGCGCCTCAACTACCACGCCGGGGTCGCTCATGACGAGGCCGGCACCTCCTATCGGGTCGGCGCGCACTACCGCACCTCGGTGGGCGATTTCAGCGCCGCCTACGCCAACAGCGCGGGCAACGGCCAGGTAACGGCCTCGGCCGCGGGCGCCATCGTCGCCCATCGCCAGGGCATCAACTTCGCGCCGCCGCTGGGCGAAACCTTCGCCATCGTGCAGGCGCCCGGCGCGACCGGCGCACGCCTGGGCAGCGGCGTCAGTCGCATCGCTGGCAACGGCGTCGGCATCGTCAGCCAGCTCTCGCCGTATCGCTGGAACGAGGTGAAGCTGGATCCCAACGGCATCCCGCTCGACGTCGAACTGCTGCAGACCGCGCAGCGCGTCGCGCCCACCGCGGGTTCGGCGGTGTTCGTCCACTTCCCGACCCGCACCGACGCCAACATCTTCATCCAAGCCAGCACCGCCGACGGCCAGCCGCTCTCTCCTTTCGGCGCGCAGGTGCGCGACGACAGCGGAGAGGTCGTGGGCATGGTCGGCCAGGGCGGCCTCATCCAGATCCGCGGCCAGCTCGAAGGCCGGTTGCAGGTCGAGGGCGAGGACGGCAGCTGCGTCCTGCAATACGCCGCGCCAGCCGAAGCCGACGCGGACGGTCTGCGCTGGATTGAGGCCCGCTGCGAACCGGCCGGGCTGCAGAGCGCCGGGCTCGCCCGGTGATCGATTCGCCCGAACGACTTCGTGGAACTTGCATGGTCGGCGGCGGCCGTCGAGCCCGCCATCGAACCACCCGTTGAAAGCCTCCAAGCATTCATAGGGTCCAGGCCATGAAAATCCTCATCACTTTGTTGGTCGCGCCGCTTGCGGCGTTTGTCGCGACGCTGGCGAACGCGCATCGCCATAAAGGGGTGGGTCACCGCCGGCACCTGCAGCGTTGACGACGTGTCGGTGACGCTGCCGGACGTCTCGCTGGCCGATCTGCCTGCGCAGCCTGGCGTGTTTAGCGGCATCCGCGAGCACGGGCAGCTGGTCTTCTCCGGCTGCGCAGCCGTCACCGGCATCGAGATGACGTTCCGCGGCGGCGCGCATCCTTCCGATACCTGGCGTTTCGTCAACGAAGCGTCCACTGGCCCGCAGGACATCACGGTCTGGCTACTTACCGATGGGGAGACGATAAGCCCGGGCAGCACCCGCACGCTCGCCGTGTCAGGCGCGGACGCGGTGTTCGATTTCTATACCGGGTACTGGTGGGTCGGTGGATCAGCCCCGTCGCGCGGCGACGTGCTGGCCAACATCACCGTGGAGATGGCATACCAGTGATGCGCCGCGACGCCGCGCGCGCCGATCGTCCGCTGCGCAGCGGCGAAGGAGTTCGCGGTTTCGTCGTCGTCCGCGCACCCGACGCGCCCGGACAACTTCGTACAAGTTGCATTTCGAGCCACGCCGCCGCCGCCTAACCTTTCAACATCAAATCATCGATCACACTGCTAGGGCAGCCCCATGAACCTCAAACTCGCTGTGATGGCCGCAACGCTGGCGGCGCTCTTTCCCGCGGTGGCCGACGCGCAAAGCCGGATCGCCATACAGGGGCGGGTCACCGCCGGCACTTGCAGCGTCGACGACGTGTCGGTGACGCTGCCGGACATCTCGCTGGCCGATCTGCCTGCGCAGCCTGGCGCGTTCGGTGCGCATCGCGAGCCGGCGCAGCTGCTCTTCTCCGGCTGCGCCGGCGTCACCGGCATCGAGATGACGTTCCGCGGCGCCGCAAACCCTGTGGATGCCGGGCGTTTCGCCAACGAAGCGTCCACTGGCCCGCAGGACATCGCGGTCTGGCTGGTGGCCAAGGGGCAGACGATACGCCCGGGCAGCACCCACGCACTCGCCGTGTCAGGCGCGGACGCGGTGTTCGATTTCCATACCGGGTACTGGTGGGTCGGTGGATCAGCCCCGTCGCGCGGCGACGTGCTGGCCAACATCACCGTGGAGGTCGCGTACCAATGATCCGTCGCGCGTTGCTCATCGCTGCCGTCGTTCTCGCCTGGAGCGGTCAAGCCCATGCCCAGTCCGCCACGGCCTCGATCAATCTCAACGGTCGCGTGCTGGCCGGTACCTGTACGGCCCAGGACATCAATTTCACCTTGCCGGACATCCGCGCTGACGAGGTGGCGGCCAGCCAGAATTCGATAGGTCCGATTCACGACGTCGAGCTCGTGCTGACCAACTGTAGCGGCGTCGGTGTCGTCGCTATGACGTTTTCGGGCCGGCCGCACGTCAATGACGTGGGGCTGTGGCACAACACCGCGCCCAACCCCGCCCCCGGCGTGGCCATATCGCTGCGGCGCAAAACCCCAGACGACCGCATCGAGAACGGCACGCGGTGGGCCTATGTTGTCTACGGCTCCACGTTCCGGTTCCCAATGACCGTTTCGTACTTCAGGGTCAACAACGACGCGCCGCGCCAGGGCGGGGTCGCCGCCGCAATCACCGTCACCCTGGCGTTCCAGTGAGCCTTACCCGGCCCACAACGGAGGATGGAATGACCACTTTCTGGCCCAAGCTCCAGAGTTGCGCGCTGCTTGCCGCTTGTGTGTGCGCGGACCTGGATGCGGCGCACGCCGGCGTGGTCGCGGTGGCCGGACGCGTGCTGCCCGGCACCTGCGCCGTGAAGTCGGGCGGGGACACCTTCGAGGTTTCGCTGCCGCGCGTGGACGCGGACCGCCTGCGTGCGGCCGGTGACGAAGCCGCGCATACCGCGTGGTTCGTGGATCTGGAATGCGCTGCCGCGGGCGGGCAGGTGGCGCTGGGCTTCGAAAGCCCCACGCACCACGACCCGGCCACCGGCGATCTGGCCCCGCAGGGTCCGAATGCGGCCGCGAACCTGAGGCTTGCGCTCTACGACGCGGCAGGCAACCGCAAGCGGTTCGACGGCTCGGTGCACCCGGGTCAGTACCTCCCGGTCATCGCCGGACCGATCCGGCTGCAGTACCTGCTCGTCTATCGCGCCCTTGGTCGGGTATCGCCGGGACGCGCGGACGCGAACGCCACCTTCGTCATCGTGCATATCTGAAAACCCGACCTCATGGTCATCACTCGCCGCAAGGCTCAATCCAAAGGAAACTTCGTCATGAAGAAAAACACCGCCCTCCTGCTCGCCCTCTGCCTCGCCACCGCGCCCCTAGCCGCCCAGGCCGGCGTGCTCAACGTCACCGGCGAGATCGTGCAGTCCACCTGCACCGTGGGCTCGGCCTCGGCCAACCTCAACATCGACCTGGGCCGTGTTGACGCCAGCCAGCTTGCCACCGCCGGCGACGAAGCCGCGCTGACCGCCATGCCCATCACCTTGGACTGCGTGGCCGACAACCAGCAGGTCGCGGTCATGTTCGGCAGCCAGGCCAACGCCGATGCGACCAGCGGCCACCTGAACCTGCTTCCGGGCGTGGACGCCGCCTCCAACGTGCAGGTTGCCATCTACAACCAGGCCGGCGAGAAGCAGCGGGTCAACCATGCCCCGACCGCCGGTTCGTTCGTCAGCACCGTCAACGGCTCCCTGACGCTGAACTACCTGGCGGCGTTCCACGCCACCGGGCAGGCGACCCCCGGCTTGGCCAACACCAATGCCGTGTTCACCGTGGTCTACCAGTAAAACAGCGCTAAGCTTCGGTTGCCCGGCGAGTGGCCGGGCAACCGATTACCGGAGGCTCATATGCGCTCGCTTCACAAGACCATGGCCGCGGCCATCCTGCTGGCCGGCTTCACCGCCGGGTCGCCGGCAATGGCCGGCATCACCATTCTCGGCACCCGCGTCATATATGACGCGGGCGAAAAGGAAAAGACCGTGCAACTCACCAATACCGGGAGCACTCCGGTGCTGGCCCAGAGCTGGATCGACGCCGGCGCGCCGGACGTGGACGCGAGCAAAGTGAAGGTGCCTTTCGCGCTGCTGCCGCCGCTGACCCGGATCGAAGCGAAGAAAGGCCAGTCCCTGCGGATCGTCTACACGCCGCGCATCGCCGACCCGTTACCCGCCGATCGCGAGTCCGTGTTCTACCTCAACGTGCTGGAGATTCCGCCTGTTTCCGACGAGGCGTCCGGCAGCAACCACCTGCAGCTGGCGATCCGCACGCGGATCAAGCTGTTCTTCCGCCCGGGCCAGATGGAAGGCAAGCCGCGCGACGCCGCTGCCGCGCTGACTTGGCGACTGCTGCAGGATGGCGACGCCAGCTATCTGGTGGCGCACAACCCGTCCCGCTACCACGTGTCCATCAGCAGCGCCGAGATCGGCAGCGCTAAGACCGAAACGCCCGGCATGGTCGCCCCCGGCGACGAGCTGAAGCTGAAGCTCGGCGCACGCGCGAGCCAGGCCGGTCCGGTGAAGTTCGAATGGATCGACGACTACGGCGCGGCGGTCGAAGCCACCGCCACCGCCAACTGATGCCGAATTTTCCCGCCGAACCGACGCTGCCATGATCCTCGTGAATCACATGCTCCGCGCCATCGCGGCCTGCCTGGTCGGCGCGTGCTCGCAGGCGGCCTACGCGGACTGCACGACCAACCCCTACGAATGGACCTATGGGCAGTTCGACATCGATCCGTCAAATCCCGTATCGCAGTACCAGAAGCTGGAGACCACCCGCCAATTTTACTGCGCGGGTCCCGCATCATCCTTGTGGTTCGATTTGGGGGGAACCGGCGATTGGGTGCACAACGGGAACTTCGGATCCGGCTCGCGCTTCGTCCATCGTCAATACGCGGGCCTGGAGATCGGCTTGGGCTTCGAAGTGGGAGGGAGGCTCTATCCTATGATGGATAGGACCTTCCAGCTGATACACACGGGCCAGGGATCTGTCGTGCTTAGGTACGAGATCTGGTACCGGCCCGGCGTGGGTACGCCACTACCGCCGGGAATGAGCTACATCCCGGGTTTCAGGCTGCGCGGCGGTGGCGACTCGAGCGACAGCGGGCTCGCCCCGCGACTGACGTTCGGCAACCCGAGCACGTGCACGCTCGCCAACGTCAACCAGGCGCTCAAGGACATCCAGCCGACCAGCCTGTCCGCCGTCGGCGCCACCGTGGACGCCGCAGCCGACTTCACCATGTCGCTCAACTGCACCCTAGGCGCGGCGCGCCCGATCCGTCTCACGCTGACCGACGCCTCGAACGCGGCGAACACCGGCGAGGACCTGTCGCCGGCGTCGGGCTCCACCGCCAGTGGCGTGCGCCTGCAACTGCTGCGCAACGGCGTGCCGGTGCGCATGGGCGCCAACTGGACGCAGCGCTCCAGCGATGCCGCGCCCGCGTTCGGCGTGCGCTACAAGCGGGTAGGCGCGCTGTCGCCCGGCTCGGTCAACGCACGCGCGATCCTGCGCCTGGACCATCTGTAGCGCCGGCCTCAGGCCGGTCCTGGCGACGACGCGTCCGCCATTGCGCCTGCAGGCATCGCGGAGGCGCGGCCAGCGGCCCGCGCAAGATCGGGCATAGGCCGGCCGCGCCAGCGTGTCGCCGCCCAACAGTGGCATTGGATCCTGGCTGGAACCGGATTTCCCGCGGAAGTTCTTTCTTTGCGTGGGGCCGCCCGCTGCTCGCCGGCATTCGGCGAGTCCGCCGCCCGCGTGCCCCGATGAAGCCGCGATCGGCGCATCGCGCCGGCGTTCCGCGCTACGTCCGCCGCGCGCGGATTCCCGCGATGCTTGCAAACTCTTGTATGGCCCGGCGTGCGCCACGTGGGAAGACTGCTTCACCTCCAATCCCACGAAACCGCCTGCCATGCTTGCCGCTGCTAAGAAACTACTGCTGCTGATCACCGTGCTGTTCGCTTCCGACGCGCTCGCGCAATCCCGGCCTTGGTGGGAGCCGTACCGCGGGCATCGTGGATTCGAGGACGCGCTGTCGGTGTACGGCTTGAATAGCGCCGACCTCGATGCCGACCCGGAGCAGGCGGTCGATTGGTCCGGCGACACCGCCCACCCGCTGCATTGGCTGCACCGGACGCTACGCATATACGGGCAGGCGCACGCCGGCGCTTACCGGATCCCGGTCACCGAGCGCGCCGAGGACGAGCGCGCGCGGACCACCTCCAATCCGAGGAGCGGGCGCTTCCTCACCGAGGTGTACATGCAGCCCGGGGAAACCGCGCAGATTCGCCTGCCGGCGTCGCTGCCCAGGACCATCGCCTGTTACGCATCGCTTACTTCGAACTTCGACGAGGCGGCCAGCATCGCCGACACCAGAATGCTCGGGCCGGGGACGACCTGGTATACGGCGACCCGGCAGGGCATGCTGCTGATCGACTGCCGCGACGGAAGCAAGCGCATGGCGCACAGCGGCGAAGAGGTGCCGGTGGAGATCGGCACCGGGTCCCTGCGTCACGACGCATTCGTGTTCGGGCTCACGCCCTTCGAGGAGTGGCCGTCCATCGCCCGGCGCCCGAATCCGCTGGGTCAGGTGTTCATGTTCAACGGCCGCACCCGGTTCTACGTCCCCAAAGAGAAGGCCGCTGCGGCCGCCGGCATCGACATCGGCCGGCTCATGCGCGAGCACCTGGCGATGACCCTGGCATACGACCGCCTCAACGGGCTGGACGGCCATGCAACCGATCGCCTGCACTGGCCGAGCGCCGGGCTCATCACCGCTTCCTACGAGGGCTGCTGCAGCGCGACTTCCAGCGAAGGATTCGTGCGCATCGGCTTCAGAGGATATCCGGCCTCGGCCACCGACTGGGGCGACTGGCACGAGTACGGGCACCAGTACCAGATGGGCTGGTCGTGGCGGAACGCGTTGACCGAAGTGTCGGTCAACCTCTACTCGATCGCCGCGTGCCACTCTATCCACGGCGAGCGCGACGCTTGCCATCCGAACAGCCATGTTCGCCGTCTGGGGTGGAGCCGGGAGGCGGTCGGGGCTTATCTGCAGAGTGGCAAGCAGAGCAACTTCGACCAGATGGCCGGGGGCACGGAATTTGAACGCTTCACCCTGTTCGGCCAGTTGTGGCTGAGCCATCCCGACCTGTTCCGCCGCCTCGGCCGCGCCTATCGCGAAGCCTACGCGCGTGGGCAGGGCGCATCGCTGTTCGATACGGTCGCCAAGAAGAAGGACTGGTTTGTGCGCGAGACCAGCCGTGGCGCCGGGCGTGACCTGCGCCCGTACTACCAGCGCTGGGGTCTGGGATTCAGCACGGATACTCATCGGCAGGTCGCCGAGCTGCGGCTGCCGGCGCCGGTGCTGCCGGCGTTCGCGGCGCGGCACGCGCTGGCCAGCGCCGGTGGTCCCGCGCAGGCGGGCGGCACCGCGGTCAACACGTGGCTCAAGTGGGTCGGCTTCGTCACCTATGGCCAGAGCGAGGGCGACAGCGCGCTGGCGTGGTATTCGCGAGACGCCGAATCGATTCTCTTCGTGGATGCGCGCTCCTCCTCCGGAGTGAAGCAGCAGGTCGTCCTGATCGGCCAGCGCACGCAGGGAGGCTGCGCGAAGCCGCTGCACGTGACCCACCTGTGCTACGGCCAGCCCGGTCGTTTCGCTTACTCGGTCCGCTACGAGCCCGCGCTCAACGGCCACCTTCCACCCGGGCGCTACCAGGGAACCCTTCGGCTCGCCGCACGCGACCACATCGAGCGCTGGTGGGGAGGCGAGGTGACCATGGACCTCGACATCCGTGTGCCGTCGCGCCCGACGCCCTAGCGGGCCGGCCCGGCGCGAAGCCGTGGCGGCGCGCACGGCAAAGATCCGATCGGATGTTCGCAAGCGGCGGTGTCGATGTGCCGAGTCGAACTCGATGGAACTGACGCTAGCGAGATGACCGTGTCGACGGATCGCACAGTGCCCAACAGGCTATGCTCTGCTGGGGCCACATGACACCGGATGGCGTGGTGCAGTGGGAGGGGCCCGCCGACTACGGCGGCTACCAAGAGGCCCACGTTCGTTTCCGCTACAAGATCGAGGGTCTGCCGGCATGGACGAGCGACTCCACGTTTCGCGCCGCCTTCCGGGAGGTAATGAAAGTCATTGATGGGGCGGAAACGGAGGAGCCTGTCCGCAAGGTCAAGCTCACAAGCAACGGTGGGGAGACGGTGGGCCTTCGGCGTGCCAGTATCTTTTGAGGGTTGGCCGATGCGCGTTCTTCTTGCAGTAATCCTTTCCTAATTGGCGTTCTATGCCATCGGGCGACCAGTCAGCGGCTTGGTCCGCCTGCTGCTCCAACTCACCGTGCTGGGATGGCCTCCTGGCGCAATCTGGGACGGCTATGCCCTGGGTCGCTATGAGACGGACCAGAAGACCCGGAAGGCGCTCTCACGCTACGAGCTCCCAGTTCGCCGGCGCTAATTGGGATAGCGGCGCCATATTGGGTGATCTGTTAAGGGGCGGGACAAGGGCGCCCGCCCATTTTAAGCAACGCCTAGTGCAGCTGTTGACATGGACCCATGGCTACCCAAAAGAAATTCCCGGTTGCTGACTTCCAGGTCCGTGCCCGCGTGCCGAAGCAGGCTCAACGCAACGCGTTCGTTCGTAGCGCCACGACGTCTGTTCTGAGCACCTCGAAGGCCAAGAAGCGCCCCGATGGCGCCCCCGCGAAGAAGTTCATTCGGAAGAAGAAGCAGGCTGCAGTGTCGACGCCGAAAAAGGACGCAAAGGGGGCCACGGGAGAATTAATCAATTGTCCGTTCACGGCAGACTTCCATCCGCTCATGAACGCGATGATCTTTACCGTCATCGCCTGCGGATTCCGACCTCGCGCTGCACTTGAGGCCTGTGCTACCGGCGAAATCAGGGTGGGTAAGATCATCAAGCTAGGGCACACAGGTCTCGGCGCACAGACGGGCATTGCGGCAGTAGAGCGCTGGACTTTGAATCCGCGCGTATCGCCGGATTACCCCGTGATTGGAAATCCAATGCCACGGTGCTAGATAGCACCGCGCACCGGGCACCGCGCACCGAGCCACAAACACAGATACGGGCGAGCCTGCTTGCTGACATGCATGACCATCTCTGCGTAGCGGTCGCTCGTGAGTCCCTCGCTACAGACCCACACATGCTGCACGTGAACGATGGAGATTCCTAGCATAGATCTTTCAGTCGCACCCATGCGAGTTGTATAGCACTCACAAGCTTCGACGCGGGACGGCAATCGTCCACAAGAGCACGCCCGAGGCTATAGCCCCGGGCGGAACTTCTCCTTAGAATCGCCTACCTAGGCTAACCCCATAGATCAGCAAGTTCTGTTTTTCATCGGTAAGGCGTGCGGCCTGCAGGGTTGATGTCCCCGTCCAGGTGAGCCTGCGAGCATCACCGCGCAAGAACCAACGCTCCCCTAGTGCAAGGTCCATACCCAACACTAGCGCAAGCCCGTTGCTGCCCTCGACCTCAAGACTTCCATATCCGAGCTGAGCATTGGAACTGACATTGCTGACACTCACTTTGCCATAGCCAACGCCCACAAAGGGCGTAGCGACGATTCTTTCGCCGTCAATGGCTTTAAGAAAGTGATACTGCACACTTAGTGAGGCGTGGCGCGTACTGTAACGCGCCACGCCGACGTCCGGCCCGTTCTCCACGTCGATCTCTACAGAGCTTTCCGATGAACCTTTGCCCCACAATTCCAGTGCAACCCGAGGTGTCATATACCAGCTGATACTTGCGGCTGCCGAGCCGCGGTTTCCGCCGCGTTCGATCTCTGAGCCTGGCGGATACCCGTCACCCAACTGCACGGGGATCAAAGAGCTCTCGCCAGACTGTGACGCGTAACCAATGGTTGCAGCGAAGCGATGGGGGTCATCTTCCGTTGCCCAGCATGTTGGCGACGTCAAAAGAAGCGAAAGTGCGACAAGCGTGGATTTCATACGTGTCCTCAAGAAATGAATCGGCCTTTTCCCGTTCAACGCATCTTGTTTGCGAGCCAAGGAAAAGAAGGGTCGAGCTTGGGGACATGCGGCCGCTCAGCCGCACCTTACGCATCTTGGTACGGGTCCATAGGCCGGATTTGAATGCTTGAATGTAGCTAAGCGCGCATACCCCATCCAACAAAGTATGCCCGTCGGTAGACGCAAGCTATAAGATAAGTACGAATTGGCGAAACATGCAGGGGCCACGCGCAGGGTGTTTGCCCACGCACACGGCGGCGTGATCGATCACCTGCTTGGCCGTTTCGATTTTGGCTGTATTCGATAGTGCTTACCGTCCGTACGCAGCTCCGTGACGGCCGTAAAGCACGATTTGTAGATGTTCACTGAATCCGAAGCGATGCAACTTGGGCTCTAGAGCACTCCACTGCCAATGGCTGCATAGTGTCGAGCCGCGAGTCGATCACGCTAGCCGCTTAAGCCGGGGCGATAGAGTGCGACTGTCGACCTAACCATGGCATCTATGGTGAAGCGGTGCTGTTGAGTGGCACGCGCGGCCTGGCCCAGGGCTTGGCGTAGTGCGGGATCGGCTAGTGACCGAAGGCAGCTTGCCAGCTCAGCTTGACAGCCTGAAGAGAATAGAAGTCCATTGTAGCCGTGTTCAATCAACTCAGGTATGCCGTCGGTTCGTGAAGCAACGACTGGAATAGCCAATGACATAGCTTCCAATATTGGGAGAGCCGCTTTATCGGTCTGAGAGATATGCACAACAACATCCATTCCCTTTATTACTGAGATCACGTCATCCCGATAACCGCAGAGCGTTAGCTGGTCGAGCAGACCAGCCTTGTCTGCAAGACGGATAATGTGGTAAGCGTCATCTAGGTCCTGCGGCTCAATAATGTATAAACGAAAACGATCTCCCGCATCCCCCAAAGAACTCAAGGCTCGTAGTAGTAACCCGTAGTCGGCGGGAGATGACATTCGCCCTTGTAGCGCAAGAGCTACCTCTTCTTTTCTTATACCGAGCCGATTGCGTGATCTCGCGCGCTCGTAAATGGTAATCGGCGGAAAGCACGCCACGCCGCTGTCAATGCGACTAATCCTTGTCGGGGAAAGCCCCCTAAGGATGAGGTCACTATAAATTGCGTCTGAGGTGGCAACTAATTTCTGCTGTCGATACAGTCCTTTCAAGCTATCAAGCATATGTACTGTACACATGGAAGTGGATTGCGCTAGGCGCGCAACTATCGCGCCATACATCGCGCCACGATTGCAATGGGCGTGGATCACGTCGAATTGCCGAGCACGCGCGAGCTTGTAAAGCGTCCAGTATGCATTGGGGTCAAAGACGCCACGGAGCGCCAGTGTGACCACCTCTAAGCCCGCTTGCTCTGCACAATCATGTAGCCAAGCATTTGGTCGGAGAGCAAGGCAGACTTGATGGCCAAGGCTTCGCAAGCCTGAACTGAGCGATAGCACATGACGCCCCACATCACCCGTGGCGCCTGCGTGCTGGATCTGCAGGACGTTAAGCCGCTTTATAGACATTTAACCACCGAGTGTGAAAGCAAGACTTTGCTCGAGACATCTCTCGCGCTCCATACGAATCCTTGGAGATCTACATGCTCGTGGCTACTTTGCGCGAACCTACTAGATATGGCTACAGAGGAGGCATGAGCACGGTTTCCGTCCGCGAAGTACCCCTGCTTGTAGTGGTCTATGCAAGCAGATGTGAATCGCCCGCCTGCAGTCTTCCGAACTGGTAGGTCTGATTCATGAGCTCTCGGAAGGACTGCTCGGCGAAACGCGTGATACTCTATGTCTGGCGGTGGGCGCCGCACTCAAGCAGGGCAAGGCAGTGATCGACGTGGCGTTGATCCGGTGCCTCAAATGGATCAAGCCCTCCCGCCGGCTAAAGCGTCCGACCCGCACGCACGCCGGCCGACGAGCAGCGCGCCGCCGCATGTGGTGCACTCATTCCCAGCCGCTGCGTGGCGAGATTTGTTCCTCTTAGCTAGCCCGCCGCGCGCATGCCGATGGTGTGGGACTGCATGTGTTTGTGCAGCGCACCTTCGGGACGTGGCAGATCTGGAATCGGGACATCGATCGGAACTCACCCGCGGAGGCGGTCAGGCTCGCCTCGGCGCTCATGGGCGTGCCGATTTGCTGCCTGGAGGAACTCCTCGTGCGACGGTTTTCCGGGCTTCTCTATCCGCCAGTTTCTGCCGACGGCACCCTGCCATGGCTGGCCCCGGCAGGGATTTAACACCTGACCCGCGGGCACCACGGGTCAGCCTTTTGCCCACAGTGCCTACAAGAGTGAGGTTATGCGCGCCTGGTGAGGCGTTTGGCGTGGATGGTGCATTGTCTGCCGCATGAGGTAGCGCTGAGCGATGCCTGTCCCCGTCGCGCCTCCGTACCGAGCTGAGGCGCTAACCCGCTAGTAGCGCTTCTCCACATTGAGCAAAACGCCATGGTCAGTATCACCTCCTGTGCCGAAGAGGCCTCGATACTCCACACGTAGACTGAAATCGCGCTGGAGCACGAAGCGGGCGCCCAACCCAATCACTGCGCGAGTGCGGTCAAAGCCGAGGAGTCTTAAACTGTACATGTCCTCATCTGCGGCTTCGGCATAGTTCAGCCTTGCTGTGCTGTCGGATTCAATATCTCTCTGGATCTCTAAGCGCACTTGGGGGCTGAAAGACCCCCAGCCGACATCGTTTCGCCATTCCATTCGTGAACCAAGGCTTGTAGTGAGGGCGCCTATGTTCTGGGGTGCAAATGTCAGCGCATAGAGCGCGTCTGCTCGTTCTGTAAATGTATCCAAGCGGGCTCTTTGTCCATCAAGCCTCGCGTAACTCGTCACAGAATAGGCGTCTCTCCGACGCTCAATTCCTGCCGACAAAGATACAAGCCTTTGTGAGCCACTACGCGAGCTGACAGCGAGCGCACCGCTGTCTAGGGCACGCCTGATGTCAAAGCTGAGGCTCTGGTAGCCCAGTAGGCCGCTCAGGTAAACCTCATCCGTTACGTGAAACTTGAAGTACCCGGCGACGGTGGCTGCGTCACCTTCCACCTGACTGCCATTGAATCCCACCTCTGCGGTTTCCCGACCGAAGCCGAGTACGGCGCCGAGGGCAAGGCGGTCGGTGAAATAGTAGTCGGCCCCTAGCGTAATGCCGTCCGTTTCAAAGGCCACATTGCTTGCGCCGCGTCCATCTGCATTGCCTGACCTGATACTGCCCGCTGACCACAGGTGCAGCGAACTTGGCGTACTGTCGTCCTCGTAGACTTCAGGCGGGAGGTCCGGCGGCGCGTATGGCACGGGAGCAGAACACCTCAGGCCATCGCCTGCACGGTCAATGCACGGGCTGCTCTGAGAAAATGCAATGCCGTTACTGAACATTGCAGCGGACGACGAGGGGCCAGACAAGCCTTCAATCCGTCTCTGGATGTTGTCAGCTTGCGTCATTGCAAATCTGCGAACCGACTGAACTTGCGCTTCCAGCACGCCTCGGACTTCCGGGTCCCTGGAAGGATCTGGTCGACTGTGGACGTCTAGTTGGTAGGACCTTGAGCCTGTGAATCCCAAGGCATCAATTGCCATGATTACCAAGGTGTAAGCTCCACTTACCCTCGGCGAACCGTAAAGTCGGCCATCCGAATCGAGTTGAAGTCCTTCTGGAAGCATTCCACTCTCAAGTGCGTAAACGTAAGGTGCCGAGCCGCCGCTAGCGACAAATTTCTGTTCATAAGGCGCTAATACTGTTCCATCCGGCAATCGCTCGGGCGTGATCACTATGACAGGCGCGAGAATCGTTAGCACATAGGGGTGCGAGACCACCCCAGCTGAACCAGTAGTACTATCGTTCACCATGATGGTGAAAGCGAAGGAGCCAGCCTCGGTCGGGACGCCTGTGAGTATTCCGTTTGCTTCATCTAAACTCAGCCCGGTAGGGAGTTCCCCCCTGGCGACAATGTAGCGATAAGGCGACAGTCCGCCGGATGCGACGAACGTCTGTGAGTACGCCAGCCCGGCTTGTCCAGATGTCAGTACGTCAGGCATCAGAATTAGGGTCGGTGCAGCTACCTCTAATGCGAAGCGACCGGTACCCACTTGTCCGTTGGCGTCGGCAGCACTGATTTCAAACACGAAGGAGCCGGCTTGTGTCGGGGTCCCGCTAAGCGTGCCCGAGGCCTCTAGCAGAAGGCCGGCTGGGAGCTCACCCGAGCTGACCACGAATGTATAGGGCGCCAATCCGCCGAACGCCGTAATGAGCTGCGCATAGGGCGCGCCGGACGAACTAGGCGGTAGAACGTTCGGCGACAGAATAATGCTCGGTGGACTTATGGTGAGGGTATAGGTTTGACCGATCACGACCGAGGGAGAAGTGCCAGTATCCGTCGCTGCAACCTGAATCGGGTAATCTCCGACGCCCAGAGGCGTACCCGACAGCACATTGCCACTAAAACTCATACCCGGGGGGAGCGGCCCGGTTAGAGAGTACGTATAGGGGCCGATGCCGCCGGACGCGCTGAATACTTGTGCATAGGCAACGCCATAGGCTGAGGTCAGCACGCCAGAGGCTGGCGATAAGGCTAGCGTTGGCGCTTCCACCGTGAGCGTGAACGTCCGGCTCGCGGTGAAGGGTCCGTCGCCGATACTTGCATCGGTCACCTCCACTTCCAGCATGAACGTTCCAGCCGCAATTGGGGTGCCCGATATGATAAGGCTATCTGAGTTGACATCGCTCAGCAGAAGCCCCGCCGGCAATCCCCTGACGGATTGGCCGCCGTAGGGTTCAGATCCGCCTTGCACCGAGAAGATGAGAGAGTAAGGATCCCCGACGCGAGTGGTCAGTGGACCAGTTGCTTGGATGGTAATGTTAGGCGGCTGCACATCGATCGTGATCAGCGCAGCCGCTGATGTACCAATGGCATTACTGGCGCTGTAAGTAAATGTGTCCCTGCCAGCAAAGTCGCCGACTGGCTGATAATAAACTTGGAGTCCATCGACCCGGACCGTGCCGTTGCTAGGTGGTGCCACCACCGCAACAGAAGTGGGACTTCCACCCGTGATAGGTAGTGGCACGAGAGTCGTTGATGCGCCGTACGCTAGAGTCAACGAAGCCGGATTAGCCACCGGCGCCCGATCGACAACCTCAATTGTGAAGTTCTGTGTAGCGGTGTAGGGCCCCTGGCCCTGCGTGGAATCTCTTACCTCAACCGTGAAGGTAAATGATCCTTGCGAGTCCGGAGTTCCGGAGACGACTCGTGTGGCGCCTTCAAGGCTGAGGCCGCCAGGCAGGGCTCCGGATATGACCCGATATATATAAGGGGCCGACCCGCCGGTAGCTTCGGGCAGCTGGGTCGCATAATTAATACCTATTTGCGCCGCCGGGAGCGGGCTGCCAGCGAACACGATACTGGGTGAATCGACAGAGAGAGTATAGCTACGCGAACCGACGACCCCGTTGGCATCCGTAGCACTTGCCGTGAAGCTGAACACTCCATCAGCCCGGGCAACCCCCTCTATTCTGTTGTCCACAAGTGAGAGGCCGACAGGGAGTGAGCCAGAAGAAATCTGGAACACATAGGGAGCAATGCCTCCATTCGCAGCGAGCACTTGCGAGTAAGCAACCCCGACAGTCGCGGAAGAGATAACGTCCGGAGTAACAATTACGGCAAAATCGTCGTTGATGATAGTTACCGCACTGGTGCCGGAGGCGATAGTGGCATTGACTGGATCGCTCAGCTGGATCTGGAAGGCCTCATCTGCTTCGACATTCGTGTCACCGAGGATGTCCACGACCAGGCTTTGGGAGGTTTGGCCTGATGCGAAGGTCAGCCTGCCGCTGGTAGCCACGTAATCCGACCCTGCCGAGGCGGCACCATCAAGGGTGTCGTAGCCAACACTGATTGGCTGGGCGCTGGGTGCGCTGAGTGTCACGGCAAGGGATTGGCTCTGAGTTCCACTATCGCCCTCGGTGACCGAGCGGCTCTCAATGCTTAAGGTCGGCGCGTCGTCGTCATCCACGATGGTCCCTTGGGCTTGAGCATCGATCACCGTAGCCCCGATCACATTGGTGATGTTGACGGTGAAAAATTCCGTCGGCTCATTCAGCAGATCGCCGTTGATCTGCACGTTGAAGTCCAGACTGGTCTGTCCCTGGGGGATGGCCTGTCCGGAAAGGCCGTTAGCGACGTAATCCTCTCCTGCGGTAGCTGTTAGGTCGGCAGTTGCGATGTCAAAGCTCACTCCCCCCGGCCCTGCCGGCTGGGATAGGGTGACAGTGAACTGGAGGTTGGTGGTGCCGGCGTCGCCCTCGGAGGTAGACGCATCGGCGATGGACAGGGCCGGCACATCATCATTAGCGATGGTGCCTGTCGCCTGAGCAGGCGTACCGAGCAGGTATCCGGTGCCGCTGCCCACCGTGACGATGACCGTCTCATCGGGTTCGATGACAGCGTCGGCCGTAGGTGTCAGATCCAGGTTCACTGAGCTGGCGCCGGCCGGGATCAGCAGGGAGGTGGGCGCGGTGTAGTCGCTACCACTGGTCGCGCTTCCGCTGTAGTCAAGAGGGAACGTCAGCGCGGCCGGTGTCGGTTGGTCTAAGGCAATCGTATAGACCAATGGAATGCCAGCATTCTCAACCACGGAGTTGGGTGCTACTGAGATCGTCGCGGCCGGGAGATCGGTGTCGGTGATCGTAGACACGACGGTGTCCGGACTACCTATGAAGTAGGAATCGCCTTGGAGAAGTGATACCTCCACCGATTCACTCGATTCGACGATCGAATCGTTGAGTACGTCGACCACAAATGTGGCTGAGAGTGCGCCAGCGGGGATCGCAACTATTGCTGGGCCGCTAATGTCGTCGCCCGCGGATGCCGATCCGGCGTAGCCTAAGTTGACACTAATCGGCACGATCGGCGGCCGGTCCATATTAATTGTATAGTAGAATCCGACTCCCTCATTCTCATCCACCGTCTGGCGATCCACCTGAAGCGTCAGGGTCGGCTGGGGGTCGTCGTTTAGTAGTGTAATGATGCCTTCAGAATTTCCTACGGTCGCGTTAATTGCCGCGCTAATACTCACAGAAAAGAACTCGTCAGGCTCAACTCGTGTGTCGCCTACGATGGGCACGAAGACAATCGCGAAGTCGTCGCCTTCCGATATGACGGGCTGGCTATTCACTTCCACATAATCGCCATCAGCGAGAGTCGCGGTGCCGTCTGAAGATCGTATGGAAAACCTTACGCCGCCTGGAGGAGCGGGGGCGCTTAGTCTGACGATCAACAACAACGGTTGAGTCCTGTCACCTTCGGCGCGGGTAACATCAGCGACATTAAGCTCGGGAACTTGTGCGAGCGCTTCCGCCGGCATGTTCGCTACGAGTAAAGCAGCCATGAGAAAGGGCACAAATCTCAATGCACGCGCTACGACTTCCATAGCTATTCCTTGAGCACGACAACTGTTGCGATTCGGCCGCTATTCCGGCCGCCCCATTACCGCGATAACGTCATTGCGGAGCACCATGCTAAGCAGAGCGGAGACTAGCGCGCTCTACTACGATTCACCATCCTGCGTGGCAGACGAGCACGCACATGCCGCATGCAATGAGACTTTGGTCCGCTCATAAGTCAATTATTGGACTGAATTAGGGACATCGTCACATTATGTGGCCGAGTCTTAAACGCCGCCAATTGGTGTGCCTGAGGCTGCGGACACACACGTGACGCTCTCATTGCAAGCGGCGTTTCTGGGGCCCTTTAGCCCCGCAACATAGCGGCATCATGATCAAAGGCGGCGCCCGGCGCCCGGCGCGCTCAAGCGGTGGGGTGGACGAGCAAGGCCACTCAGTCGCACTTCTCTGAGCGAGTCGCATCCTCTTCGAACAGTGTCACCCGCCTCAACCCGGCCCAAATCTCCGCCAGTTCACGGCATTGGGAATCGGTCAGGATGGAAAAAAGCCGCGAAGTCATCCTCTGACCCAGGGTACACGCGTCATTGCCGTTCCAGAGGGCGGACGTGATACCGAGTGCGTCCCAGAATCGAGCCAGCCTGCGGTGTTGCACAGTCCCAGTGTCTCCGGTCCCAATGGCGCGCCCGCCGCAAGCTTTTCGACGGCACGCACGTCCGACACTGCATTGTGGGCGGCCTTGGGGTCGTACCTCAGTTTGGGCTTGATGACGCCCCTGGCGGCCGACACGGTTGCCTCGGTCGCACCCGCCTGTGTATAAGTGGCGGGCGACCCCGCTCCGGGCAACAGCGACTAGACCGTGATCGAATGCTTTAGCCTCAGCATCACCGTCAGCTGCGGGGAGGCTTCGAAGTCGCCCGGGCAGCGCTCGCCAAGGGAAATTTCCACTCAAGTGTCACGACGCGATACGGCCTGCCATCTATCAACAGTGCGGAATCAGAAACGTCGCTTGGTCGGATGTGCACGTGCGTACGGAGTAATGAACAAGAGGGTCAAGAGTAGAGCCGGCTCTGTAGCTCGATCCGCGGCGAACGAGTGCGAGCGTCTGATGACGATCAATCCTCACTGGGATGCAGGGATGAGGAAGGTGTCTGAGCAATCGCATAGTTAGAGAAATCAGCGTCCGCGCGTTCTGAGCAATGGCGGGATGTTGACACGCGCCGGGAATGGAGCGCGCCAAATACCTCGCCGTTGTCCACTGCGTTGGCACATCGCCATTCAACTCCGATAACCGAAACTGCGTAAGCAGGGCTAGGTACCCGTACAAATCGCCCCTCCAAAGGAGTGATGCAGGGTCTCTCGCGGGGAAGAAAATTACTTGCCCGTCGCTACAGGCGGGCAGTTCGACGCGCCGATGCGACAGTAGGTATGACGGCTCACATTCGTAGGTCTCTATGAGCTCGCGAAGTCTAGATGGTGTATAGCTCCTCGTCTCCAGCAAGTGAAACGGCCATCGGCTTGCTTCAGCAAAGACTGGGCAGTGATCGGCGATGCGGGCCTCGCGCTTTCGAGTAAGGACGCCGCCGCGAAGCGCAGCGCTCCTGTCAGATCGACACTGTGACGCGTCACTAGGGAGCTGTGCGAGCACGGCCAGGAGCACGCGCTCCCTAAATAAATCGACCTTTGACTTGGGTGGACGCCCTCGCCGAGCAGGGGCCAACTCGGTGAGTTCCGAATGCACCGTATTCATCAAATAAATGCACCTCAAAAGGCGAATTAATTCTGGGTGCGGAAGATGAAGCTTTGCAACTAGGCTGGGCTCAACGGCGGGCGACACGAAATGTCTGGTGCTCGTGTCTGCACGCTTGGCATGTGGCTGCGCTATCCAGCGGACATCGTCGAGCTAGCTAGCGCTTTGGAAAGCTTAAGGAAAACAGGAGGATAGCGTGGATACGAGCTGAGACACCCCGTCGCGGGGAAAAAGAAAGCCCGCAAGGCGCCAACCGAGCGGGCAATCTGATTTCGTACACATTCGCTAAGTCCGGAATCTCCCCCTTATTGAACGCCCTGTCAAGCGCTTCTAGCGCTTGGCACGGGCTCCCTATGCCTAAGCCGGCTAGACCGGTGGGAGGTCGTTGTGGACAAGATGGAGATTGGTGGACCAGATGAGCATACGCGCCGTGGCATCTACGCCGCTGCGGGCCTTACACACGAGAATGTCCGAAGCGTGGAGGAGGCAATCAATGGGTCGTGCCAGAAGCGTGTAGGCGCGGGCGCGCTGACCAACGTCGTAACCAGGTTCGACTTCGCAAAGAACCGCCGTCATAGAACGGTCGAGAGCCACACGTGTGAGCTCATTCATGCCTACGAACTTGAGCAAGACCCCAATGTCCTGGGCTACTACACGCAGGTGCCATGTGTAGGGATAACCAGGGTAAGACCGGATGGACGATCACACGTAAGCTCCGCTCACATCGACTTTCTCGTAGTCAGAAAGTGCGCAATCGAGCTCGTTGAGTGCAAGCAGGAAGAGTGGCTCCACAAGGCGCTCAGCGCGCATCATCCCGACTGGTCTCAAGTACAGGGAGGATGGACATGCACGCCTTACGAGGAGTGGGCGAAAGCACGAGGAATCCAGTTCAAAGTTTGGGTAGGACCAAGACACCCGGCCATCTATCTGCAGAATCTGACCGCAATCTACGATGCAAAGCGCCTGGATTGCACCGACTATGAGATGCGAGCCTGTGACACAGCGAGACGTCTCATCGAGAAGAGGCCTCAAAGCATTGCTGAGCTTCAGAACATATCGGCTGGCTTCACCAGTAGAGTCGCACTCCTAATGCTGGCGCAGGCTTATGCATTCGGCCCCTGCAAGTCAGTGTCCATCAGCCAGCAATCGAAGTTCTATCTCTTTCCGACGTTAAGCCAAGCTGAGATGTATGCAAACGCTGTCGCCGCCAAAGTGTCGGACCGGCTCAGATCGCTTGAGGAGCTTGGCGATGAAACACTGACCGCATCACGGACAGATCTGGAGAAGGCAAGGCTGCGCCTGGAGAGGGTTGATCGGTATATTGGTGGGCTGGATCTTGCGCCGACCAAGAGCGTAAAGCGGCTCGCGAAGATCGTTCAGCAGGCGAGGAGTGAGGGTGCGTCAGCCCTTGCCGCATGTCTGACCCGGTACCACGCCTCTGGCAACAAGATTCCGAGGCTGCCCGACCAGTACGTCGCTCTTAGAAGGAAAGTTGTCGATGAGTACTGGAACAGGGGGCGGTTAAGTTGCCAAAGAGACGCATGCCATATCTACTCTGGCGAGTGTGAGCGACTGGGAATTCCGGTTGCCGGCCTCACGGCGCTTATGAAAGAAATAAGGGAGCAGAACCCTCAGCGGCATGCACTCGCGTCTGGGGGCATGCGGTCGTTCCAGCGTGTCCGAAGGAACACGGATCCAAGGTACACGTCCGCAGCACCACTTGGTTATGGCGAGATTGCCCATATCGATTCAACGCCGATCGATATGAGAATGGTCGACGGATCCACCGGCGACATACTGCATCTCAGTGCAACTTTCTACATTGCGATCGATGGCTGTTCTGGCTATCCACTCGCATTCGTCTTGATCTTCGGCCCCTCTCGAACCGAGGGCTTGGCGATCTTGATGCGGCAGATCGTACGCCGTCACGGCTTCCTTCCCAGAACCATTCACGTCGACCGAGGGCCGGAAAACACGTCGAAGTGGATGGAGAAGTTCTGCGAGGGAACGATATCCGTGCGCTACTCGCCAACCGCTGGAAGTGCATGGAATCAACTTGCCGAGTCAGCGAACAAATATGCAAACACTCAGGTGTCACATCGCCTATTTGGAAGCACCCTTCCGGACAGCAAGGGGAGATCGGTTGATGGAAAGTACAAGAGTCTCAAGACGGCGAGAATGAGCTTTCTTGAGGTGAACGAGCTCATCGAGAAGTATGTCTATGGCGATATGCCTCACTCTCCGGGCGGTGACAACCTTTCACCCATTGAGCGGCGTCAAGCAAGCTTGGATCAATTTGGCTGCATGGGCGCGAAGCGACAGATCAATGACGCTTTCCTTCTTTCCACTGCTATTCCCTTGGGAGGGGCTATCAGGCTGACTGAAAGAGGATCGATCAGGATCGAGGAGGGGGTCTATACCAGCATGGAGCTTCAAACCGAGATTAAGGGGCGCCGAAAAGTTGAAGAAGCGCTAATCGACTGTGAGGATCCTGCAATCTTATACATCAGGATCGGTGACCGCTGGCTAAAAGCCTTCCATCGACGTGTACAGAGTGTGGCGAGCGAGGATCGCTTAGAGAGGATCTTTGATATGTGCTACGCACCAACTGCGCGTAGGCTGAGTAGAGAGGTTAAGAGGCTACTTCGGAAGCAGCTCCACGACAGAATTGAGCAAGCTAAGACGAATAGCTTGGCGAAGGTCGATGATGCGATTCGTCCGAAGAATACACCAGGGAACATAAAGGAAAAGACGTGTAAGCCCGATCTAGATGGCCCCCTCTTTGACAGTGAGGGCTGAGTCATGGCGCTTACCCTTCATCCGCACTACAGTCGCCCACGGAAGCGGTTTGGTGCGGCGTTGGACAATCTAATGCCGGGCCGAATGATATTCATAATCGGCCCCACGGGTGTCGGAAAGACCACGCTTCGCCGCTCTGTCATGCGGGAAGTATATGGACATCCAAAGCATTGGCCGAAGGGCAAGATCCCCGCCATTGAATGCAGCGCAAGACTTCCTTCAGAGTCTTACTTCAGCTCTTTCTCTCTAGCGAAGTCCCTACTCAAGCAGTTGCGTGTGCCGACCCTGCGTTGGTTTGAAGACAACGGAAAGTCGACGCTTCCGGCAGATGTCCTGAAGGGGCTTGAAGCGGCGGGCGACTGGTGGGGCGCCAGAGAGGGGCGAAAGCTTACTGAGTCGGACACATGGGACTGTGTCGAACAGATGCTCCGAGCAAGAGCATGCGGCGTGATATCAATCGATCAGGCGAACTCGTTTCTTAAGAATCGGGCAAACAAACGGCCCACCGATCATACGCTACATCTTATGGCATTTGCTGAGGAGGCCAACATAAGCTTCATCATGACGGGCGTGCCAGAAGTAGTGAGGATGTGGTCGATTCACTCTGAGCTAAGACGTCGCGTAGATGTCATCTGGGTGCCGCCATACAGTGAGAGACGGCCAGAGGATAGACAGGCTTTCGCGACGCTGATCCGCTCACGTGCCTCGCACTACCCGAACTGTGATGTGCGAGCGCTGCTGCGCTACGACGCGGAAGTTCTTGCCGCCACCGGGGGCGTCATCGGAGAGCTCGACAAGCTTCTTGAGCGTGCGTCGGCACTCGCTTTGGAGGAAGGTGGTGGTGCAATAAACTGGTCCCGTGTAGAGCGCTCGATCTACTCCCAGAACGACCTCGAAACCATGTGGAACGACATCCACATGTTTGAGGAGGCTATGGCCGCTGGTTCAGTTTCTGCCCGGTCATCTCAGATCAAGGAATTCTGGGAGTGAAGAGCCCAGGGCGCGGATATTCTTGGACGCCACTTCCTCCACTCGAGCTGCATGGCCTCGGCACCAGTGCGGTCGAGTCGCTCGATCACTATTTGGCGAGGCTCACATGGATTGCCGGGATTCGGGCATGCGATGTCTTGGCTGGCTGGCGTGCCAGCGGTATGCCTCCTGTCTCGGCAATCTGTGGACCAGGGTATGTGTATCTGTCATCCATAGCAGATCTTAAGAGAGCTACCGGCGTCGAGAGTTTGCACTGCGGCACTGTCTACAACCTCGGCGGGATCACTGAGCGCGGACTACGGGGTTTGGCTCAAAGAGAAAGGCGCTGGTGCCCAGTGTGCTTGAGGGACTGGGATCACGAAACCTCGTATGAGATGTTGGCATGGCATTTCCATCTTGTGACCCGCTGTCCTTTACATGACTGCATTCTTCTTGCGAAATGCCAGTGGTGCGGCCAGCCGCAAGGTACAAGGATTTCGTACGCATCGAGACGTCACTGTGTTCACTGCAGAGCGTCGCTAAGCGGGAAAGGGGCATGGTCAAAGATGTCGTCGGAGCAAGCCTGGGCGCAATCACAAATGCTCGACATCTTGCAGTTCTGTGGCGACCCGAACTCGGCGAGATTGAAGGACTCGTCATTCACGATGCTGGCGTCGACAATCCTAACGGGAGTTCTCTTGGCTGATGATGCATCAGAGAAAGCAAGGCAAGTAGTTGCCAGGGTGGGGGCCGCAACAAATGCTCCTTCGCTCGACTTCGAGCTCTTGCTTAACATGTGCGCGCTGCAGGGGGTCCGGCTGTGTGAAGCTCTCCATGACCCGCTAGGGGGCTCATCTAAGCCTTTCCTGTCTATGTGGGAGACCTTCCGGCTCATCGATCTAAGGGTCGATAGCAGAAAGGTTCGCTCGCAGGTGTTTGAAGCCCTCCTCAGCGAGCTTATAGAGTCCCCTAATAGCCGGCCGTTGCCCTCCCTGTGGCTTCTAGCCCAGGAGCTTGGGTTAAGCGAACATGCTGAAGCTCGCTATCGAACGGCTAACTGGCGACGGTACGGTCTATCCTGCCTCGCGAGATCAAAAGAAAAGGAGGTGCAACAGCGCGTCGATGCGGCCTTTGCAAAGATCTCTAGGTTGGCTGGTAAAGATGGACGCTTGACGGCCGACTCGCTGACGCGTGAGAGGGTTGCGCGCCAAGCCATTGACGATAAGAAGCTCAGCCGGGAACTAAAGCTTGCGATCGTGAACTCCTACTGGGAAATCAGAGAGCGATGCCTTTCGATGCTGCAGACGGCTACTGCTTCTCCTCGGGGCAATGTCTAGCGCTGCACTTCAGGGCAGACAGCGCCGGCTCAGCGCGGCTCACGCTGCGCTGAGCATGGTTTGAGGTGCTCAATAGTCACGGCAGCTTCCGAGCTAAAGCGGACATCGGACCTTCAAACGTTAGACGCGGGAGCCGCGTCTACTAAGATTCGGACTTTGCAGATAGCCAGCTTGATAGCGCTTGATCTGCGAGACTGCCAGCATCGGACGCCGAAGGCTGGCTTTGGTCTGTACCGCCATCCCATGAAGCACAGCGATAACGAAAGTAGCCAGTACTTCGGCGTCGGCTGACTTAGGCAGATCGCTTCGATCAGCTTCGGGTCAGTATAGGGCCTCATCTCGCCTAATCGCGTACCTGATCCGTGGCAGGCAGCGCCGCTATGCGAGTCGGCTTGAGGAATGCGTCATCTTACTGGTTGGCGACGATCCAAGTGCAGTCGCAAGCGAGAACCCGCATATCCGCCGCCAAGGAACAGGAGAAGTGCGTCCGTCAGGCGCCAGCTCATTTCGCGCGAGATGACGCAGACCTTGGCGAGCCCTCGCAGGCGCTTGAGCTTTGCCGGGACGAGGAAGGTGACCGGGCTATCCCGGTAGTACTTGGACAACACCACTGCAGGGCACCGGCGGCGTGGCGATTCCAGCGAATTCAGCATCGCTTTGAGCGCCGGAACGCTGTCTACGACCGTTGCCTCTGCAAACCACTGTTCGTTGGCCTCTACGTCGAGCAGGCCAACCTCAGCGATGAGGTCGGGGACCAGGCCCGGTACGCTGACCGGCGGGGGAGGCTGATCAGCGTGCGCGATCGCCGTGAGGCGGATGGCCACCCCTGGCGTAGGTTGAGCTTGTACCAACACCATCTCTACGCGCCAACGCCGGCCCGGCAGGCTGCTATCAGCCGTCTCCACCTGCAGGGCCCACACCCCTGCCCACGCCACCGCTATGGCCGTGTTCTTGCCATCGGCGGAGCGTAATTCGAAGCCGTCTTGTCCGCCGTCGGCGACTCTTATCCCTTTGCGGGCGAGCCAGTCGATGGCCACCGTTCTAGCCCGGTCGAGACTGTCCGGGATCGCCAGCCGAGCCTCCAACGCCATGACCGGATCGGCGCGGGTTGAGTGCGTTGCGGTGCGGGGCGTGGGGGACAGCTTGCGCCAAGTGGGCTTGCGAGCCTGCGGCGTGATGGGCTCTACAGCCGCAGCAGGTGGCTCTGCCACGCGGTCAACGGGAAGGTCCAGCACCGGGTCGGCAGGAAGTGCCGCCGCCACGGGCAACGATGCAGAAATCAGCCCCTGAATGGCGTGAGCCAGCGGATGGCGAGCAAATTTGAGCGCATCGGCCGCTTCGCCCGCGTTGGGCGTGTAAACGCCCTCCCAGAGGGTGCGGTCGGAAATCAGGCGCCGTCTGGCGTGCCGGGTTTGCCGCAGCTGCAGCTGCAGCTGAAAGCGCTGCAAGCGCCGAATCAACGCGCTCTTGCCGTGCCACGGCACATCCCGAATCTGTTGGGCCAGTTGGACCGACTGATGGGCCCACTGTTTGATCGCTGCATCTGTTGGCGGCAGGGCCAGAGATTCGCGCTCAAAGTGAGCTATGAGCTCGTCCAAGGCGCGAGTAAGCGCAGCCTTGGCAGCTTTCGGGTCCGTGCCAGAGGTAGCAGCATTTTCCAGGGCCATGCGCTCCCTCGCAGATGACCTCTAACATCCCAAAGATAGCCGCTTCCCGTCACGACTCAAGACGGGCCCCTTGACGGCTAGCCTAAATCAAGTGGAAGCATTCTAGGCGAGTTGCATTTGCTTTGGAAACGAGCCCGCGGGGGTATAACTCTCCACTCAGAGCCCACCAGGTTGCGCAATTCCGGCCGTGTCTCGACCGCGGGCGCGTGTCGGAACGGACTAGGGCGTCTGAAGGTTTTTCAAATGGTTAAGAACGCGCTGGGCGCGCAGCATATCGGTGGAGTATTTGCTTACAACCGCTGCACAGATCTTGGGCTCGCGGGGCGTAAGCTCTTGCAGCTCCACCCACAGCGCCAGCTTCTTTGCCCGAAATTCGTCCACCTGAGCATTTTCTTGGCGCTGGCGTGCTTTTTCCTGCTCATGGCCTAGACCTGACATGCGCGTGAGAATGGCCGAACGTGCCAGGTCATACAGCCTGTAATCGACTTGCCTGCTCATATCTGATCCACGACCCTAGCGGCCCAATTGGACAAGTCTACTCCTGCCGCGGGCGCGCATCGGACATTCGGCCCGGCTAGAGACTCAGTCCCCCATCCTCAAACACTGCCTCGCTGAGATCTGGACTATTCTCGTTGGCGTGGTCAGGTCGCCTAAACCTACCATCAGTCGTCAGGCGGGGAGCTTGAGGAATCCGAACGGTAGTAGGAGAACGGATGGACGTTGAGGTAGCAGCAAAGCTTTCCGCAATAGGCTTTGGCGGCATCACAGCATGGGTAACGATCCTAGGACTGCTTAAGGCCAGACGCAGTCAACTGCGCGAGGACTATTGTTTCGCGCGCGAATTCATGGGTGACCTGCGAACAGTACCCTCAGACTCAGAATTTCTGAAGCAGCGCGGCTGTCATGCGCTGACTGGAAATTCAACGCTCGAATACCGGACGCTCAAATATTTGTGGGGCCTGGAGAATCCGTCCCAGGCCAGCAACGATTACTCACTTGGTTTCAAGTAGTTGGAACATCTCCGGACCATAACTCCCCACGATTCTTTGCAGTTCAAAGCGCCGTACCATTTGGCCTGGCGGCGTAGAGCGCGGAAGCTGGTTTATCTGGGTCGTTACATGGTCATGTACACATTGGCCTGCAGCCCGTTACTGCTAAGCGTTTTTGGCGTTTGGCACGGGACATCGCCCTTCATCGACCTGCTCGTCACCATCCCAGTATTCCTGCCCCTGGCGTTCATGGAATTGAAAGAGCGCGTCCGTATTCAACGAGCGGAGCGATTAGTCAGGAATCAGAAGCGCGTCACCCCGACATCGGCGGAGTAGGCCGTTAACGTAAGGCCCCAGTAGATCTTCAGCTATGGCCGAAAGCACATCTGAGGCCTGCGACACTTTGTCAGGTCGGGCAGGCGCCGTCAGCTGAGTCCAATTACCTCTCAATCGGGGGCAGCTTCGGTATCACCGCCTGAACCCGCCAAGAGAACTGACCCCGCGATACCGAGCTCTATAGCAGCGCCTGTCAACGGTCGTGGACCATAGTTTGGTCCTCCCGGATTGACCATAGTTGGGCCCTTTGGTCGCAACTATGGTCTTCCGTTCACGGGAAAATCCCGATCTTGTTTTGTGGGTGAGTCCCCTTATACTCCCCCCCACTATAGTTGGTCGTCGCCATGCCGCATTCGCCCGCCGACAAGAAGAAAGCGCTCACGCGCGTGAGGCGCATCCGCGGTCAGCTGGATGCGCTGGAGCGCGCGCTGGAGGAAGGCGCCGACTGCGCACCCGTGCTTCAGCAGCTCGCCGCCGTGCGCGGTGCGGTCAACGGCTTGATGTCGGAAATCCTGGAAAGCCACCTGCGCGAGGAGTTCGCGCATCCCGCCTCGACGCCCGAACGGCGCCAGGCCGGCATCGATGCCGCCGTCGCGCTGGTGCGGTCCTATCTCAAGTAAGCCCCTTTCAAGCAAGCAGGAGTGCCGCCCATGAAATCCCGTGCCGCCGTCGCCTTCGCCGCAGGCGAACCGCTGAAGATCGTCGAGATCGATGTCGCCCCGCCGCAGAAGGGCGAAGTGCTGGTGAAGATCACCCACACCGGCGTCTGCCACACCGATGCGTTCACCCTGTCGGGCGAGGATCCGGAGGGCCTGTTTCCGGTCGTGCTGGGCCATGAAGGCGCCGGCATCGTCGTGGAAGTGGGTGAAGGCGTCACCAGCGTGAAGCCGGGCGACCACGTGATCCCGCTGTACACCGCCGAGTGCGGCGAATGCCTGTTCTGCACGAGTGGCAAGACCAACCTGTGCACCTCGGTGCGCGCCACGCAGGGCAAGGGCGTGATGCCGGACGGCACGTCTCGCTTCTCCTACGAAGGCCAGCCGCTGTACCACTACATGGGCTGCTCCACCTTCAGCGAGTACACGGTGGTCGCCGAGGTGTCGCTGGCGAAGATCCATCCCGAGGCGAATCCCGAGCACGTCTGCCTGCTCGGCTGCGGCGTCACCACGGGCATCGGCGCCGTGCACAACACCGCCAAGGTGCAGGAAGGCGATTCGGTCGCCGTGTTCGGCCTGGGCGGCATCGGCCTGGCGGTGATCCAGGGCGCACGCCAGGCGAAGGCCGGCCGCATCATCGCCATCGACACCAATCCGTCGAAGTTCGAGATGGCCCGCCAGTTCGGCGCGACCGACTGCGTCAATCCGAAGGACCACGACAAGCCGATCCAGCAGGTCGTCGTCGAGATGACCGGCTGGGGCGTCGACCATTCCTTCGAGTGCATCGGCAACGTCAACGTCATGCGCGCCGCGCTGGAATGCGCGCACCGCGGCTGGGGCCAGAGCGTCATCATCGGCGTGGCCGGCGCGGGACAGGAGATCAGCACGCGCCCGTTCCAGCTGGTGACGGGACGGAAGTGGATGGGCACCGCGTTCGGCGGGGTGAAGGGCCGTTCGCAGTTGCCGGGCATGGTCGAGGACGCGATGAAGGGCGAGATCGAACTCGCGCCGTTCGTCACGCACACCATGCCGCTGGACGACATCAACGACGCCTTCGACCTGATGCATGAGGGCAAGTCGATCCGGTCGGTCGTGCATTACTGACGCTCGAGCCCCTCTCGCTTCGGGAGAGGGGTTGGGATGAGGGTCCGGCGGCTTCGCGGCGCTCGGACCTCGCGCCTGCTGCAGCGTCCACGGATGTTCGCCCTTCCCGCTTCGCCCACCCTCATCCGGCGCTTCGCGCCACCTTCTCCCGGCGGGAGAAGAGAACACGGGAACCACCATGACACTCCAGCGCATCGAACACCGCGCCATGCACGGCGGCTGGCAGGACGTCTACGAACACGCATCCCGCACCCTCGGCTGCACGATGCGGTTCGCCGTCTACCTGCCCCCGCAGGCCGCAACGCAGACCCTGCCGGTGCTCTACTGGCTGTCCGGCCTGACCTGCACCGAACAGAATTTCATCACCAAGGCGGGCGCGCAGCGCTACGCCGCCGAGCATGGCGTGATCCTGGTCGCGCCGGATACCAGTCCCCGGGGCGATGACGTGGCCGATGCCGACGGCTACGACCTCGGCAAGGGTGCCGGCTTCTACGTCAATGCCACACAGGCGCCGTGGGCCGCGCACTACCGGATGTACGACTACCTCGTCAATGAACTGCCGGCGCTGGTCGAGGCGAACTTTCCGGTCAACGACGCGCGCGCGATCAGCGGTCATTCGATGGGCGGGCACGGTGCATTGATGATCGCGCTGAAGAATCCCGGCCGCTATCGCAGCATCTCGGCGTTCTCGCCGATCGTCGCGCCTTCGCAGGTGCCGTGGGGCGAGAAGGCGTTGGGTGCCTATCTCGGCGAAGATCGCGAGACATGGAAGGCGTACGACACCGTCGCCCTGATCGCCGGAGCGCCGGAACGCTTGCCGCTGCTGGTCGACCAGGGCGACGCCGACGAATTCCTGCAGACCCAGTTGAAGCCGGAACTGCTGCAGGCGGCAGCCGACGTCGCAGGCCATCCGCTGACGCTGCGCCTGCAGCCTGGCTACGACCACAGCTATTACTTCATCGCCAGCTTCATCGGCGAGCACATCGCGCACCACGCGAAGGCGCTCCACGCGTAGGGCGGGCTCAAGCCCGCCGTCGGGGTCATTGCCTCCCCCGTGATGGCGACGGTGGGCCAAGGCCCACCCTACGATGCGTAGCGTGCGCCATGCGCATGACCGCAACGATCCGACACCCGTGCCCACGTGCGCGCGGCGCACGCTACGTGTAGTCGGTGTAGGCGAAGCGTCCGTCGCGCAGTTCGGTGTCGCCCTGGGTCAGCGTCAGTGGCGTGGCGAACATCGGGCCGGCCGACACGCAGGTGTGGAATTCGCCGTTCTCACCGCAGGGGTCGACGGTGGGTGGCAGCGCGCGGAGCAGGGTTCCATCGAATGCACGGCCGGCGAAGCGGGCGTCGAGCTGCCGCGTATCCACGCAACACAGGTGCGCGGTCAAGCCGCCTTCGATCATCTCTTTCGCCAGCGCCGCCGTGTCGGCGCCGAACAGCGGCGTCATCGCCTCCCAGCCGATTCCGGCCAGGTGGCGCACGCGGTACGTGCGGATGTCTTCCAGGAACAGGTCGCCGAACGCCACCGTGCGCAGGGTGGGCCAGCGTCGTGCGGCGTCGGCCAAGGCATCGGCCATTGCGCGTTCGTAGTCGTCGTTGCCGCAGGCGGCTGGAATCATCGCCTCGATCAGCGGCAGGCCGGTGGCGCCGGCCTGCGCGTGCAGCACGCTGCGGCGGATGCCCTGCATGGAGACGCGGTCGTACTCGCGGGTGATCGTGGTCAGCAGGCCGACCACCTCGACATCATCGCGCTGGCGAAGGACGTGCAGCGTCCACGCCGCGTCCTTGCCGCCGCTCCACGCAAGCAGGACCGGCAGTCGCGCGCCGCTCACGCGGCCGAGACGTCGCGAAGCTCCCACGCGTGCCCGGCCAGCAGACGCAGGCGATGCTTCAGCACCTGGCCGGGAATCGACGAAGTCGCCACCAGCAGGATGCTCAGGTCGTCCTGCTGTCCGCGCACGGTGGCGCCGTCGTCGGTCACGCCGAGGCCGGGATCCACTTCGTCGGGTTCTTCCTGCCGCGCGCGCCAGCGCTCGAACAGCTGGCTGGTGCGCAGCGCGTGCTGCAACTGCGCGGCGAACTCGTCCGCGCCATGCGCGTCGAAACTGAAAGCCGGATCGCCGCCGCGTGCGCGGCCGGGATCGGGCAGGCTGATGTAGTAACGGACGGCCATGGCACCCCCGGTTGAAACCCGGGGGATAGCGTATCGCCGGCGCGTTAGCCGGCCGTTACGCCACCTTGAACGGAGCCGGCGGCGCGGCGAAGGCGGCGACCACCGCCCCCTTGCCCACGTTGACCATGCCGGTGAGGCTCATCACGCTCTCGAACACCTCGACCTTGTTGTTCTCGCAGATGTCGCGCAGGCGCTGGTAGCCGGGCAGGGCGCGCAGTTCCGACAGTTCGCCGCCGTAGCTCAGGCACAGGGTGGGCGTCATCAGGCCGGCCATCACCCGGTTGCCGGTGAACTTGAACATCTGTTCCACCGCATTCTCGAAGCCCTTGATCTTGGCCACCGGCTCCGTGTTGCCGGCATGGCCGTACAGCACCGGCTTGATGTCCAGCGCGCTGCCCAGCGCGGCACTGAGCAGGCCGACGCTGCGGTCGCCCTTGGTGCGGGCGCGGTTGCGCAGGTAGTAGAGGTCGCGCGGGATCATGTAGCCGTGCGTGTTGTTGGCCAGTTCCTCCAGGCGCTCGCGGATCTGCTGCACGCCGGCGCCGGCGTCGCGCATGCGCACGGCTTCCACAGCGGTGATGCCCTGCGCGGCGAACAGGTTCTGCGTGTCGATCACGCGCAGGGCGAACGGCGAGTTGTGGCCCGCGGCCTGCCGCACCGGCTTGTAGTCGTTGAGGATGGCGAAGCTGGCCTGCATCGCGTTCTCGTGGATCGGCGAGCGCGTCTTGGTGATCGTCATGCAGAACACGTGGTCGTAGTCGATCACCAGCCGGCCGAGGAACAGGTCGCGGATCTGGTTGACGGTGAACGGCGTGGTCTCGGCCTCGTGGCCGCGCTCGGCCACGTGCGCGTGCAGGAAGCTCAGCGTGGCCTGCTCGTCGCGATGGTCGGCCAGCACGGCCTCGCCGATGCGCACGGTGATCGGCAGGATGACGATGTTGTGTTGTTCCAGATACTCGAGCGGCAGGTCGCACGCCGAGTCCACGACGATTCCAATGCGCATCTAGCCCCTCCCGGCATTCGTCGCATGTGCATATGTAGCCAACGCCGGAAAACTAGCGGAGAACAGCGGGCAAGTCGCTGGATAAACGCATGAAGTGTGCGGCGCGTCACTCTTTCCGGGCGCCGGTCCGCTCGCAAAACGAGCCGATGGTCAGGTGCGCGACGGGGTACAGCCCGCACTGCTTGTGTGAGCCGGGTCACAGATCGATCCGGCCATGGCTTGTTCCGTCCGGGACCCGGCCCGACACTCGCCGCATAGGGAAGGGGCAACATGACGCAGCGGTGGGGGTGGTTACTGCTGCTGCTGGCCCTGCTGCCGGTGGGCGCGCGTGGGCAGGACATCGCGCGGATCGACCGCATCCAGCCAGGGGCGCTGGAACAGCAGGCCGGGCAGCGTGCCGGATTGTTTTCGGAACGTCGCTTCGACGGCGCCGCCGCCGAGGTGCGCGCGGTCGGCAACGGCGAGTGGCGGGTGCATCCGCGGCCCGGCGTTGTCGAGCCGTTGCTGGTCTTCTACCACCCGTACACCGCGCGCGTGACCGTGCAGGACCCCGCCGGCGGCCCGCCGCTACGGCAGGACATCTTCCGTCCCGACCTCGATCCCCGCTACAGCCGGCGTGCGCTGGTGTTCCCGCTGGCCGGCGACGGGCCGGTCGACGTGAAGGTGGAAGGCGCGCGTTATCCGCTGCGGATCGCGGTGGAATCCGCCCCCGCCTACGCGGCTGCCGACCTGTGGCACGTGCGCCTGGTTCTGCCGGCCATCGGCATGGTGCTGGGCGTGTCGATGGTGATGCTGCTGTTCTGGGCCATGCTGCGCGAGCGGGTCTACCTGCTGTACGCCGGCGCCATGCTGTTCCAGTGGCTGTATGCGATGTGCTCCTACGGCGAAGCGTATGCCTGGCCCGGCCTGTCGGTGCTGGCGGGCCTGGGCGCGCAGGGCATCTGGCTCTCCGGCACGCTGGCCACCATCCTGCTGGTGCTGCTGTGGCTGGACTACGCCGCCCTGCGCCAGGCCGCGCCGCGGCTCTCCCTGGCGATGCGCACCATCGGCGTCTACGGCTGCGGTGCCACGCTCGTGCTGCTGCTGTCGCCGTGGCCCGCCGACAAGGCCTGGTTCCCGAGCGTCGCCAACGCCCTGTTCCTGCTGACCAATGCCGTCGCGCTGGTCACGCTGGTGGTGGCCTGGTGGCGAGGACAGCGCCACGCCGCCTACGTGCTGATCGCCTGGGTGCCGTTGCTGGTCTTCACCATGACGCGCGCGTTCCGCTTCAGCGGCGGCGAACGGCCCGAACCGTGGCTCGAATACGGCCTGCCGTGGGTACTGGCGTTCACCGCCGTCGTGCTCGCGCTGGGCCTGGCCGACCGCATGCTGACCTTCCGCCGCGAGCGCGACAGCGCCAAGGCGCATGCCGAGCGCGATGGCCTGACCGGCATGCTCAATCGCGCCGCGATCGAGCACCGTCTCGACTGGGCGCTGATCGAACGCCTGCGCGAACACATCCCGGTCTCGTTGCTGTTCATCGACCTGGACCACTTCAAGCAGGTCAACGACCGCCATGGGCATGCCATCGGCGACGCCTGCCTGCGCGCGGTGACGCGCGCGGTCAGCCAGCAGTTCCAGTACGGCGACCAGCTCGGCCGGCTGGGGGGCGAGGAGTTCGTACTGGTGCTGTCCGGCGTCGAGCTGCGCACCGCCATGCGCATCGGCGAAGACGTCTGCGCGCGCATCCGCCACGACTGCGCGCATGTGGAGGGCGTGGCCGTGCACGTGACCGCCAGCATCGGCGCCGCGCAGGCGCGCGACGGCGATACCGTGGCGTCGCTGATCGCGCGCGCCGACCAGGCGATGTACGTGGCCAAGCGCGCCGGCGGCGACCGCGTCGTCGCCGAGGACGCGCCGGCGCATGGCGGCGAGCGCCTGCAGGCGCCCGTGGACGCCACCGTCGACTGAGGCGCCGCGCCTACTTCGTGTACGCGCGCGGCAGCGGTCCGGCCTGTTGCAGGTAGCGGTCGCGCAGTTCGGTCTGGCGCGAGCGCATCGGAATGGCCCGTCCGCCCAGCCACAGCTGTTCCGCCGTGTGGGCCACGTCCAGCGGATCGCCGCTCCACAACACCAGGTCGGCCAACTTGCCCGGCGCGATGATGCCCACGCGGTCGCCCACGCCGAACGCCTCCGCCGGCACGCGCGTGAGTCCGGCCAGGCCGTCTTCCCATGGCAGGCCGTTGGCCACGGCATTGCCCGCCAGCTGGCGGATCTTGCGTGCGTTGTGCGAGGCGTCGCCGGCCTGCGAAAAGCTGACGCTCACGCCGGCGGCATCCAGCCGCGCCGCGTTCTCCAGCGACGCGCCGATCTGGTCGAAGTCGGCCGGCAGCGCGGCCAGCGCGTCCACGAACACCGGCACCTTCGCCTGCGCCAGTTGCGGCGCCAGCTTCCACGCTTCCGCACCGCCGGCGATGGCGATGCGCACGTTCTCGCGTTGCGCCCAGCGCAGCAACTGGCGGATGTCGGCCGCGCGGTGCACCTGCGCCACGATGCGGCCATTGCCGGCCAGGTAGCGCGCCAGCGTGGCGCGGCCTGCGGGCGTCAGCAGCGCATGCGGCGAATCCACCGGCACGCGGCCGCGCGCTTCGGCCACCATCTGGTCCAGCAGCATCCACTGCGCCGCGCGCGACTTGCCGGCCAGCTCCGCACCGCCGCTGCCCAGCCGCACGAACAGCGCGCGCGGACCGACCGGATCGGCACTGCCGTCCAGCCGCATCACCCCGCCCTGGCCGGCGATGAAGGAACCGCCGGTCGACGCGGCCAGCAACGTGAAGCCAATGCCTTCCACCCGCGACACCGGAATCAGCACCGACGCCGGGTTGTAGGCCAGCGTCACGTCGAACTCGGGACGCATCGGCTGGTCTTCCAGCGTCACCGCGGCATCGACGGTGGACGACTCGCCGGACACTTCCTCCACACCGATCTCGGTGATGCCGCCGAAGAACGCGGGCGTCAGCGGACGGCCGTTCGCCTCCACCACCGTCGCACCGGCGACGGCCAGCCCCGTGCCGACCGCCTGCACCACCCCATTGCGCACCAGCACGTCCGCGTTCTTCAACGTGCCCTGCGGACCGGCGGTGTGCACGGTGGCGTTGCGGATCAGGATGTTCTGGGCGAAGGCGGTGAGAGAGGTCGACGCCAGTGCGATTGCGACGGCGAGTGATCTCACCGTCATCCCGGCGAAAGCCGGGACCCAGTGCCTTTTGCTGTCAGTACCGCAGCACCCATCGAAAGTCGCTGGGTCCCGGCCTGCGCCGGGATGACGGGAGGAAAGATCATGGATGCGCTTCACGGCATCACCTCCTGCCCCAGCATGAAGTCCGACACCGGTTGCCTGCTTCGGTCGTTACGGTCGTAGAGGCGCGCGCCGTCGATGTAGACCTGCTCGGCCTTGGCGTACACGCTGAAGGGATTCTGGTTCCACACCACCACGTCGGCCATCTTGCCGGCCTCCAGCGTGCCGGTGCGCTCGGCGATGCCCAGCGACTTGGCCGCATTGCTGGTCACCCAGCGGATCGCGCGCTCGGGCGCGATCTCGCCCATGCCGGCGCGGCGCGCGTTGGCCATCACCTTCGCCGCCTCCTGGTTGAGGCGCTGGATGCCCTCGTCCGAATCCGAATGCACGATCGCGCAGCCGTTGGCGGGACGGTCGACCAGCGCAATGTTCTCCTGGATGCCGTCGAAGGCCTCCATCTTGAAGCCCCACCAGTCGGCCCACAGCGCGCCGCACACGCCGTCCTGCGCCAGCCGGTCGGCCAGCTTGTACGCCTCCACGCCGTGGTGGAACGCGGCCACCTTGAAGCCGAACTCCTTCGCCAGGTCGAGCATCGTCGCCATCTCGTCGGCGCGGTAGCAGTGGATGTGCACCAGGATCTCGCCGTTGATCGCGCCGGCCAGCGTGTCCAGCTTCAGGTCGCGCTTGCCGCCACTGTCGCCGCCGCTGTCGGCCTTGTCGTCGCCGCTGGCGCGTTCCCACCAGCGCTTCTTCTTCGGCTGCTGCGGCTTGGGCGCGTTCTTCTTCAGGTATTCGCTGGCATCGATGAAGGCCGCGCGGTACCCGGCCACGTTGCCCATGCGCGTGGCCGGGCCGGCCTTGCCGCCGTACACGCGCTTGGGGTTCTCGCCGCAGGCCATCTTCAGGCCCCACGGCGCGCCCGGGAACTTCATGCCCTGGTAGCTGGTGGACGGCACGTTCTTCAGCGTCACGCCGCGACCGCCGACCAGGTTGGCCGAGCCGGGCAGGATCTGCATCGACGTCACGCCGCCGGCCAGCGCGGTGTGGAAGCCCGGGTCCTGCGCCCAGATCGAATGCTCGGCCCACACGTTCGCCGTCACCGGCGCGGTCATCTCGTTGCCGTCGCTGTGCGCCTTCACCCCGGGGCTGGGGTATACGCCCAGGTGCGAGTGCACGTCGATCAGGCCCGGCGTCACCCACTTGCCGGTCGCATCGATGCGCGTGGCGCCTTCGGGCGCGGACAGGCCGCGTCCCACCGCCGCCACCTTGCCGTCGGCCAGCAGCACATCGGCGCCGTCCAGGCGTTCGCCGGTGCCGGTCAGCACGGTGGCGTTGGCCAGCAGCACGGGACCGGACGCGAGCGGCGTGTAGGTGCTGGGGTAGGGATCCTGGGTGAAGCGGGACGTCGGTGTGGCGGCCAGGGCGCTACCGCCCAGTGAGGCCAGGACCAGCCCGGCCAGCAAGGTCATTCGCATGGTGTATCCCCCGGAACAGACCGGGAACCTAACCGGCGGAGCCGCCGCTTGCCAAGTGCGTGCGTCGCAGTCGTGCCAGAATCGCCGCACAACAACAAGAAAAAGAGGGTTCCATGAAGGACAAGAGCGAGATCGTCGACAACTGGCTGCCGCGCTACACCGGCGTGCCCCTGGACCGGTTCGGCGAGCATGTGCTGCTGACCAATTTCGGCGGCTACCTCAACGTGTTTTCGCAGCTCACCGGTGCGCCCATCGTGGGCCTGGACCGGCCGATGGCCAGCGCCACCGCCGACGGCATCACCATGATCAACTTCGGCATGGGCAGCCCCAACGCCGCCACCATGATGGACCTGCTGTCGGCCATCATGCCCAAGGCGGTGCTGTTCCTCGGCAAGTGCGGCGGGCTGAAGCGCAAGAACCAGCTGGGCGACCTGGTGCTGCCCATCGCGGCGATCCGCGGCGAGGGCACCAGCAACGACTACCTGCTGCCGGAAGTGCCGGCGCTGCCCGCGTTCGCGCTGCAGCGCGCGGTGTCCACGATGATCCGCGACCTGGGCCACGACTACTGGACCGGCACGGTCTACACCACCAACCGCCGCGTGTGGGAGCACGACACCGCGTTCAAGGAGCGCCTGCGCGCGATGCGCTGCATGGCCATCGACATGGAAACGGCCACCGTCTTCGCCGCCGGCTTCGCCAACCGCATCCCCGTGGGCGCGCTGCTGCTGGTCAGCGACCAGCCGATGATCCCGGAAGGCGTCAAGACCGAAGCCAGCGACGCGAAGGTCAGTTCCTCGTTCGTGGAGAACCACATCACCGTGGGCATCGAGGCGCTGAAGTTGATCCGCCGCAATGGGAAGTCGGTGCGGCATCTTCGGTTCGATGAGTGAGTAGAGCAGTGGTCAGCGAGCTGTACAACCCCATCACTGTTGTAGGGGTTGATTGCGCAACAAAGCCGTCAAAAGTGGGAATGGCCCTCGGCTCTTTTGACGGACAACACCTAACGTTGGTTGACGCGAAGGTTGGCTCGTCCAGTGTCAAGCCGGTCGACGTTGTCGCAACATGGATCAAAGGAAAAGCTCAATCCCTAATCTGTCTCGATGCACCTTTAGGCTGGCCAGTGAGGTTGCGAGAGGCTCTCCATGATCATCAGGCGGGTGCCACGCTCAACCATTCGGCGAACGATCTTTTTCAGCGACTTACCGACAAAGAGATTTGCGAGCGATTGAAAAAGCGCCCCCTTGAAGTGGGTGCTGATCGCATTGCCAGAACGTCGAAGTCGGCGTTGGATTTTCTCGGTGAGCTATCAATCTCCGTTGGACGCTCTATTGAACTCGCGTGGGACCAAAATCCGTGGCAAGGCGTGCGAGCAATTGAGGTGTATCCAGCAGCGACACGTCTTTCCTGGGGGCTTAAGCATGCATCAAGCGACGTTTTGGCCCAGCACTGTTGCTTTGGGGGCATCGACGTCAATCTGCTGAACAATGGTCACATCAATGATGCGGTCGTTTGTGCCATTGCAGGCAAAGAGTTTCTTCTTCATGAGGCAGTCCGCCCTTCCGAGGAGCAGAAGGAAATAGCGATGCGTGAGGGTTGGATATGGGCTGGCCGTAAGCCAGATGAGATTAAGAGGTAGGATGCGGTCCATGAACGAAGCCAACGACGTCATCACCTTCTGGAAGAACGCCGGCTACGAGAAGTGGTTCGCCAACGACGATGCGTTCGACGCCGAGTTCGACCAGCGTTTCCGCGGGCTGCACTTCCGCGCGGCGCGGCGCGAGCTGGAAGGCTGGATGGGCGATGCGGACGGCGCGCTGGCGTTGATCCTGCTGCTGGACCAGTTTCCGCGCAACTGCTTCCGCCAGAGCGCGCATTCCTACGCCACCGACGGGCTGGCGCGTCACTACGCCGCGCGGGCCATCGAGGCGGGGTTCGACACGCAGGTCGATCCGGCGCTGAAGATCTTCTTCTACATGCCGTACGAACACTCGGAAGCGCTGGAGGACCAGCAGCGGTCGCTGGACCTGTTCCATGCCACCAGCGACGCCAACTACATCAAGTACGCGCAGCTGCACTACGACCTGATCGCCCGCTTCGGCCGTTTCCCGCATCGCAACGAGGCGATGGGGCGCATCTCCACGCAGGAAGAGCGCGACTACCTCGCCAGTGGCGGGTTCTCCGGCTGACGTAGGGTGGGCCTTGGCCCACCGGTGCCATGCGGGGCGAGGTACGTGGTGCGCGTTCCGTGGCGGTGGGCCAAGGCCCACCCTACGCGGCTGGCGGCGGGCGGATTCGCCGGGTGAAGTAAGGTGGGCCAGGGCCCACCCTACGAGGCATCTTTCCGTTGTGGGAGCGACGTCAGTCGCGACCGGGGCGAACGGTGGGGCCGTCGCGACTTACGTCGCTCCCACACCTTCCAGGCTCCCACACCTTCCAAGGTGCCGCGCCCAACAAATGAAAAGGCGGGCCAGAGCCCGCCCTTCCGGGTCCTGCCCGACGCGACTCAGTACTTGCTGATCGTGCCGTCCACGTCGTCGGCCCAGGCGTTGATGCCGCCGGTGATGTTGTGGACGTTCGAGAAGCCGAGCGCGCGGAACTCTTCCGCCGCCTGCTGGCTGCGGCCGCCGCTGCGGCACAGGAAGGCGAGGGCGGTGTCCTTCGGCAGCGCTTCCAGCTCGGCGCGGCCGTTGCCGTCGAAGGTCTTGAAGGGAAGCTTCACCGAGGCGATGGCGCGCTCGTCGGCCGGGCGCACGTCGACCAGCAGCACCTCGCTGGCACGGACCTTGGCATCGGCGTCCATCGGCGACAGCGCCTGCACCGGCCTGGGCGCATTCGGGTTGTCGATGGCCAGGCCCTTGCCGCGGATGTCGTCGACCCAGTCGATGGTGATGCCGTCGGCGCGGCGCGCGCTGGCCAGGTCGAACTGCACGCGCACGCCCGCGGATTCGGCGGCGATGGCGTTGGCGTCGAACTGCGCCAGCTGGAAGTTGGGCTGGAACTGCGCGTTGATCGACAGCGCCAGCGCGGCACCCGGGCCGGCGTCGGCCACGGCGTTCTGCAGCATCCCGGCCGCGGCCGGGGTGATGGTGATCGCCGGCGGCGTACGGTCCGGCGCTTCCAGCCCCAGCAGCGTGGCCAGTTCGCCGGAGTTGGTCATCTGCTCGATGATGTCGCTGCCGCCGACCAGTTCGCCGTCGATGTACAGCTGCGGGATGGTCGGCCAGTCGCCGTAGACCTTGATGCCTTCGCGGATTTCCTGGTCGGCCAGCACGTTGACGTGGGCGTAGTCCACGCCCAGCGCCGATAGCGCGCCCACCGCCTTGGCCGAGAAGCCGCACTGCGGCATGGTCGGCTGGCCCTTCATGAAGAGCACCACGCGGTTGGACTGCAAGAGGGATTCGATGCGCGAGCGCAGGGCGGGGTCGAGGGACATGAACGGCTACCGGTAAGCGGGAAGGGGATTTTACGCCCCGTGGCATCATGGGGCATGAGCACGCCAGGAACACTGCATCGTCCGCCGCGCCATCCCGGACTGATATTGGGCCTGCTGGCGCTGTCGCAAGTGGGCGTGGCCTGGCTGTGGTGGCGGTCCGGCTGGACGGTCGGCCTGCCCGCGATGATGGCCACGCACCTGCTGGTGGTCTGGGCCACGCTGTATCCGCGCGCCACCGTGTTCTGCCCGGCCCTGTCGCGGCTGCCGACCGCCGAGGCCGTGGTGTGGCTGACCATCGACGACGGTCCGTCGGCCGACACCCCGGCGATGCTCGACCTGCTGGACCGGCATGGGGCGAAGGCGACCTTCTTCCTGGTCGGCGAACGCGCACTGGCGCACCCTGAGGTGGTGCAGGCCATTCACGACCGCGGGCACGGCATCGGAAACCACAGCGCGACGCATCCGGACAGGCGGTTCTGGCGGCTGGGGCCGGGCGCGCTGGAAGCGGAGATCGGACGCAACCAGTCGATCCTGACCGCGATCACCGGCGAGACGCCGCGCTGGTACCGCAGCGTGGTGGGCATGACCAACCCCTTCGTCGGCCTGTCGCTGAAGCGCCACGGCCTGGCGCGCGTGGCATGGAGCGCGCGCGGCTTCGACGGCGTCGACTGCCAGCCGGATCACGTGTTCGCGCGGATCACCCGCGACATCGCCCCCGGCGCCATCGTCCTGCTGCATGAAGGCGCCGCGCACGGACACAACGTGGCCATCCTGGCGCAGCTGCTGGCGTGGCTGGATGCGCAGGGCTATCGCACCGTGTTGCCGGAACCGGATCCGGTACCCATGACGGATATTGCGGCCGCGTAGCGTGCGCCGTGCGCACGACCCGCGATGACAGGTTCACGCGCGGCGGTCATGGCGCGGTGAGAGTCCATGCGTTAGCGGTCGATCCACGCGTCGTGCGCATGGCGCACGCTACGTGGGCGATCGCGCAGCCCGTGGGCCCTAACCCTTCTCCCTCCGGGAGAAGGTGGCGCGAAGCGCCGGATGAGGGTGTGCGCGCCGCCGGACCATCACCACTCCGCCAGCCCTCACCCCAACCCCTCTCCCGGTGGGAGAGGGGCTCAAACGCTGCGCGCACGGCGCATGGATCTGTCAGCGCTGCGCATGAATCCATCACCTCGCGTCGTGCGCATGGCGCACGCTGCGTGGGCGATCGCGCAGCCTGCGGTCCCTAACCCTTCTCCCTTCGGGAGAAGGTGGCGCGCAGCGCCGGATGAGGGTGTGCGGGCCGCCGAACTGTCGCCACTCCGCCGACCCTCACCCCAACCCCCCTCTCCCGCAGGGACTTCCTACGGTCGCCGGTGGGAGAGGGGCTCAAGCGAGCAAATGATGCGCGATCGGGAACGCGAGCCGCGTCCATTCGGTATACATGGCGGCGGACGGGTGCAGGCCGTCGGCGGCGAGCATCGCCGGTTCGGCGCCGCGCGCGCGGCTGACCGGGGTGATGTCGACGAAGGCGACGCCGCGTTGCGCGCAGACCTCGCGTGCGGCGAGGTTGTAGGCATCCAGCTCGCGCGCGATCTGCGCCAGGTCGCGGCCGGACTGTGCGGCGAACGGCGTGACGCCCCAGTCGGGGATCGACAGCACCAGCACGCGGTCGGGGCGGTTGCGGGCGAAGCCGACGGCGCGCCACAGCAGCGCAGCGAACTGGGTGCGGTACTCCTCCACGCTGCGGCCACGATACTGGTTGTTCACGCCGATCAGCAGGCTGACGAAATCGTGCTCGCCCAGCGGCTCGGCGGCGGTGATGGCCGCCTCCAGCTCGTCGGTGGTCCAGCCGGTGGTGGCGATGATGCGCGGATCAGCAACAAGGATGCCCTCCATGCGCAGCTGCCGCGCCAGCTGCATCGGCCAGCGGCCAGCGTCGTCCACGCCTTCGCCGATGGTGTAGGAATCGCCGAGCGCCAGGTAGCGCAGCTCGGTGGTGAGGGCGGTGGTATGGGGGGCGGCGATGGTCGTCATGGAGCCTGCCTGTGGGAGCGACGTAAGTCGCGATGGACCCTCCGGATGCCGTCTCGCGACTTACGTCGCTCCCACAGCAACCCCACGACCGACATCCGGCTTACGCCGCCGCCGGCCGCGACTTGCCCTTGATCGGCACGACCTTGGTGGCGGCGTCGGCGCGACGCGACAGGGCGCGGTCGATGCGGGCGAAGACGTCGTGCATCGTGGCCGCTTCCGGCAGCAGGGTGACGCGGAAATGGTGGCGGTAGGGCACATTGAAGCTGGACCCCGGCACCACCAGCACGCCTTCGGTATCCATCAGTTCCAGCGCGAACGCGTGGTCGTCGAAATTCTTCGCGGCATCGCCGATCACCGCCGGGAACGCGTACAGCGCGCCGGCCGGGTTCACCAGTTCCAGGTGCGGGCTCGCGTCGCACGCCTCGATCACCGCACGACGGGTCTCGTACAGGCGGCCGCCGGCTCCGCACAACGCGCTGATCGTGTCGGGGCCGTTCACGGCGGCCTCGATGGCGTACTGGCCGGGCACGTTGGCGCACAGGCGCAGCGCGCTGAGCAGGTCCATCGCATGCAGGAAGTCGCGCACCACGTCGCCGTGGCCGGAGACCACGCCCCAGCCCACGCGCCAGCCGCAGGCGCGGTGCACCTTGCTCAGGCCGCTGAAGGTGATGCAAGGCACGTCGCCGGCCAGCGGCGCCACCGGCACGAAGGTCGCGCCGTCGTACAGCACCTGGTCGTAGATCTCGTCGACCATCAGCAGCAGGCGGTGCTTCGCGGCGATGGCCACGATGCGTTCCAGCAGCTCGCGCGGATAGGTCGCGCCGGTGGGGTTGTTCGGGTTGATCAGCACGATGGCGCGCGTGCGCGAACTCACCAGCTGTTCGATCTCGCTGGGATCGGGCAGGAAGTCGTTGTCCGGATCGCAGCGGTAGTACACCGGGCGGCCGTCGTTGAGGATGGTGGCGGCCGACCACAGCGGGTAGTCGGGCGACGGCACCAGCACTTCGTCGCCGGGATTGAGCAGCGCCCGCAGCGACAGGTCGATCAGTTCCGACACGCCGTTGCCGACGAACACGCGGTCCGGGTGCGCGTCCGGCGTGCCGCGCTTGGCGTAGGCCGCCGCGATGGCCTCGCGCGCCGAGGGCAGGCCCTGCTGGTGCGTGTACGGGTCGGTGCGGCCCATGTCGTCGGCGATCGCGCGCTGCAGGTGTTCCGGTGCGCGGAAACCGAATGCGCCCGGGTTGCCGATGTTGAGCTTGATCAGCTTCTGCCCCTGCGCTTCCAACTCGCGGGCCCGCCGTGCCAGTTCGCCCCGGATCTCGTAGCGGACTTCGGACAGGCGCTCGCGGGTGGCGAGCGGTTTGACGGGCGGAGTGGACATGGCGGCGACCGCAGGCGGGCGGAAAACGGAAGGAGGGGCAGCTTAACGGATATTTCGCCCGCCTTGGCCCGCTGCCGCCGGCCCGCGTCTAGAATGCGCGCCATGCCCGAAACCCCCCTCCCCAACGTGTCCGACGTCACCCTTCTACGCGCCATCGGCTGGCCGTACACGGGGGAACCGACGGATGCGGCATGGCGCGAGGCGATGGCCGCGCATCCGCACGCCACTCCGGCGCGGGTGAGCGAGCAGCACCGCTCCGGCTACGTGGTCGCCGATGCGCCCGGCGTGGGGGTGAAGGCCGAATCGCTGCCGGAGTGGCAGCGCCCGCGGTTTCCCGCCCACGAGCGCCCGGCCGTCGGCGACTGGGTGTTACTGGAAGACGCGGCGTCGAAGCGCCCGCGCATCGTCGCGCTGCTGCCGCGCCACACCGGCATCAAGCGCGGTGCCGCCGGCGAGCATTACCACCAGCAGGTGATCGCGGCGAACATCGATACGGTGTTCATCGTCTGCGGCCTGGATGCCGACTTCAATCCGCGCCGCATCGAGCGCTACCTGCTGCTGGTCGGCGGTGGCGGTGCGCAGCCGGTCGTCGTGCTGACCAAGGCCGACCGTACCGAGTACGCCGACGACGCGATCGAGGTGCTGGCCGACCTCACCGCGCAGGGCGTGCCGGTGTTCACCGTCAACGCCAAGGACCCCCAGAGCGTCGCGCAGCTGGCGCCGTGGCTGGCGCCGGGCCATACCGTGGTGCTGGTGGGCTCGTCGGGCGCGGGCAAGTCCACGCTGACCAACACCCTGCTCGGCGACGAGCGCATGAAGACCGGCGAAGTGCGCGAGAGCGATTCGCGCGGCCGCCACACCACCACGTACCGCGCGCTGATTCCGTTGCCGGCGGGCGCCTGCCTGATCGACACGCCCGGCATGCGCGAGCTCAAGCCCACGGGCGAGGAAGACCTGGCCGACGGCGGCTTCGCCGACATCGAGGCGCTGGCCGAGCAGTGCAAATTCCGCGACTGCTCGCACGACCGCGAACCCGGCTGCGCCGTGCGCGCGGCGATCGAACGCGAGGAACTGGACGAAGGCCGCTTCCTCAATTACCTCAAGCTGCGCGACGAAGTCGCCGCGGCGGCCGACAAGCTCGCTTCGCGCCTGGCCGACAAGGCGAATGCCAAGGTGCAGAACAAGGCGTTGAACAGGCGGCTGACGGACAAGTACGGGAAGCGATAGCCCGTCGTAGCCGAGCTTGCTCGGCTGCGCGATGTCTGGCCTCAAGGGTGACGGTTCGAGGATCAGCGGAGCAAGCTCCGCTCTACGAGAGCAAAGGCCGCTTCAATCCCACAGATTGATGAACCCCGTGATGATCAGCGCATTGGTGAAGTCGATGAAGAACGCACCCACCAGCGGTGCGACGAGAAACGCACGCGGGGCCATGCCGTAGCGTTCGACCAGGGTGCGCATCACCGCCATCGCATTGGCGGTCGTGCCGAGCATGAAGCCGATGAAGCCGCCGCCCATCACTGCCGCGTCGTAGTCGCGGCCCATCACCCGGAACACCACGCCGCAGAACAGCGCCACCAGCACCACCTGCAGGACCAGGTTGACCAGCAGCGGCGCGGCCAGGCCGGCCAGTTCCCACAGCTTGAGGTTCATCAGCGCCACCGCCAGGAACAGCGCCAGGCAGACGTTGCCGATCAGGTCGGTGGTCGCCACCGGCAGGCCGATCCAGCCGGTGCGGTCGTCGAGGTAGCGGATCGCCGCGCCGACCATCATCGCGCCGACGGTGGCCGGCAGGGTCAGGCCGATCGCGGCCAGGCCCTGACTGACGCCGGCGCCGGCCCACATGGCCACCAGGATCACCACGATGCTCTTCAGCGCGGCGTGCTCGCGCGTGGCGAAGTCCACCGTGTCGCGCGCACCGGCGGGTTCGGCCGAGGATTCGTCCGGTGCGCCCAGGCGCACGCCGCCGTACAGCTTGTGGCGGCGGATCAGCACCGTGGCCACCGGCCCGCCGAGCAGGCCGCCGCAGAGGATGCCGGCCATCGCGGCCGCCACCGCGATCGTGGCGGCGCCTTCCACGCCGGCCTGTTCGAACAGCGGCGCGAACGCCAGTCCGGTCGCCGGGCCGCCGGTCAGCGTGGTGGACCCGGCCAGCACGCCGAACAGCGGATGCAGGCCGAAGCCCATCGCCACCGCCATGCCCAGCAGGTTCTGCGCCACGGCGAACGCACTGGCCAACAGCAGGAACATCACCACCTGCCGGCCGCTGAGTTTCAGCAGGGCCACGCTGGCGTTGACGCCGATGGTGGTGAAGAAGGCGATCATCAGCGGCGTCTGCAGGCTGGTGTCCAGCGTGAACAGCGTCACCTCGTAGCGGCGCGCGACCAGTACCGCCAGCGCCACCACCAGCCCGCCGATCACCGGCGCGGGCAGGTTGTACTTCGAGAACAGCGGGACCACGCGGCAGAGCGCATAACCCAGGAGGAGCGCCAGGCCGGCGAAGGCCAGCGTCTGCACTGCATCGAGCTCCAGCATGCTGCCCCCGCAACCGTTGAAGAGCCCCGAGCATAGTCGAGCTTCCACCGCTTGTGCGGACCGGCGCGCTAGAGTGGCGGCAGGGAGGAGCCCCATGCAGCCTGACATCGCCCATCACGCCGCGCTCGATGCGCGCCTGGTCAAGGCCGTGCGCGGCATCAAGCTGCTCAGCCTGGCGAGCTGGCCGGCGGACGTGCAGGCGCCGTTCCTCGACGGATTCGCGCGCGGACAGCCGCAGCTGCCGGTGATCGCGTATCCGCGCCTGGACTTCGGCGAGGCGCGCCGCGAGCTGGCCGCCATCGCCGCCGCGGCCGACGCGCAGCATCCGCTGGGCGGCTACCTGCGCGATTCCGTACACAGCTGGGACATCGCCGCCCAGTTGCTGGAATCGCTGGGCACCTCGGCCGTCACCACGCACTCGATCGCGCTGTTCGGTACGCCGGAAGCCTGCCTGCCCGGCGGCGGGCCGACCACGCGCGACGCGGCCGGCCACTTCATCGCCATCGCCAACGAGCTGGACCACGAACTGCTGGCGCCGGAAGAACAGGTGCCGGTGTCCGCCACCGCGCTGCAGCTGCAGTTGCAGGCCGACCTGGACGATTTCTTCGACGGCCGCGTCATCACCGTGGAACTGGACCGCCAGCTGATCGCCAAGGCCGCGGCCGGCGCCACGCGCATCCGGCTTCGCCACGGCGCCGCCTTCAGCGACTACGACCGCCGCCAGCTGCTGCAGCACGAAGCACTGGTGCATTCGCTGACCGCGCTGAACGGTCGCCAGCAGACCGTGCTGCCGAGCCTGGCGCTGGCCTCGCCGCGCGTCACCGCCACCCAGGAAGGACTGGCGACGTTCGCCGAGCAGATCACCGGCAGCATCGACATCGAACGGATGAAGCGCATCAGCCTGCGCATCGAAGCGGTGGCGATGGCGCTGGCCGGCGCCGATTTCATCGAGGTGTTCCGCTACTTCACCGATGCGGGCCAGAACCCGGCCGAGAGTTTTTCCTCAGCGCAGCGCGTGTTCCGCGGCGTGCCCACGTCGGGCGGCGCGGCGTTCACCAAGGACACGGTCTACCTGCGCGGATTGATCGGCGTGCACACGTTCTTCCGCCGTTCCCTGCAGCAGGACCGGCTGCGGCTGTGCCGGCGGCTGTTCGCCGGCAAGATGACGCTGGAGGACGTGGCGACGTTCGAGCCGATGTTCGAGGCCGGCGTGCTGGCGGCGCCGCGCTGGCTGCCCGACTGGGTGAGCCGGGCCAACGGGCTGGCCGGCATGCTGGCGTTCTCGCTGTTCGCCAACCGCATCCGCCTGGACAAGCTGTCGGAAGACGCGCCCACGCTGTCGTGAGCCACACACCGCGATGCCGGCATTCCCGCCGATGCCTCGGTCGCCGGCCCGGCCCTAGCGACAAAGTGCTAGCCGCGCCCGTGCGTGCCGATGGCACACTGGCGGCATGAGCGCGCCCGCCATCCTCGTTGCCGACGACCACCCGCTGTTCCGCACCGCGGTGATCCACGCGCTGCGCGAGGCATTGCCCGGCGCGTCGGTGACCGAAGCCGCCAGCGCCGCCAGCCTGGGCCAGGCCCTGGAGGCGCGGCCCGACACCGACCTGGTGCTGCTGGACCTGAGCATGCCGGGCGCGCACGGATTCTCCGCGCTGCTGCATGTGCGCGGCGAACATCCAGAAGTGCCGGTGGTGGTGATCTCGTCGAACGAACATCCGCGGGTGATCCGGCGCGCGCAGCAGTTCGGCGCGGCGGGCTTCATTCCCAAGTCCTCGCCGGCCGAGACCATCGGCGAGGCGGTGGCGGCGGTGCTCGACGGCGGCGCGTGGTTTCCGCCGCTGACGGTCGAACGCTCGGAGCAGGACGCAGCGCTCGCCGCGCGGCTGGCGCAGCTGACGCCGCAGCAGTTCCGCGTGCTGCTGTGCCTGGCCGACGGCCTGCTCAACAAGCAGATCGCGCACGAGCTAGGCCTGGCCGAGAACACGGTGAAGGTGCATGTCACCGCCATCCTGAAGAAACTGGAATGCCACAGCCGCACCCAGGCGGCGGTGCTGGTGAAGTCGCTGGAACCGGAAGGTCCGCCGGTCGAGTGAGGCGGCTCAGCGCGCGCGGCGCACGTGCAGCTGGGTCATCAGCGCACGCAATGCCGCCGGCTTCACCGGCTTGGCCAGGAAACCCCAGCCGCGCTCCAGCGCCAGCGCGCGCAGCGCCTCGTCGCGCTCGGCGGTCACCAGGATCACCGGCGGCGCACTCCCCCAGCGTTCGCACAGGCGCGTGTAGAGCGTCGGTCCGTCGGTGTCGCCCAGGCGTACGTCGAGCAGCAGCAGGTCGGGCGATCCGCCGGCGGTCGCCGCCTCCAGCGCGGCGTCGGGACCGGCCGCCAGTCCGACCTCGCATTCCCAGCGCTCGAGCAGCGCGCGCGTGGCGTCGCAGACGCGCGGGTCGTCGTCCACGCACCACACGTGGCGGCCGCGCAATGGCGAGCCATCGTCGACCTCGGCCGGTGGCGATGTCGCATCGGCGATGACGGCGCCGGCGACGCCACGCGGCAGGTCCACCCAGAACACGCTGCCGCGCCCCAGGTGCGAGCGCAGGCCGATGCGGTGGCCGAGCAGACGGCCGATCCGTTCCACGATCGCCAGGCCCAGGCCCGCGCCCCGGTCGTTGGCCACGCCGTCGTTGAGGCGGCGGAACTCCTCGAAGATCTCCGCCTGCAGGCTCTCCGGAATGCCCGGCCCCTGGTCGTGCACCTCGATGCGCATGCGATCACCGGTGTGGCGCACGCCCAGCAGCACCCGCCCGCGCGGGGTGTAGCGGATCGCGTTGGAGAGGAAGTTCTGCAGGATGCGGCGCAGCAGCGCCTCGTCGCTGCGCACGACGGCGCGCGTGCGCACACTGTCCAGTATCAGCCCGCGCTCCGACGCAGCCATGCCGAACTCGCGCGCCAGCGTGTCCAGCAGCGGCGCCAGCGCGAAATCGCGCACCCGCGTCGGCAGCGCGCCGGATTCCAGCCGGGCGATGTCGAGCAGGCTGTTGAGGATGGCGTCCTGCGCGGCGAGCGCATTGTCCACATGGTCGGCGATGCGGCGCGCGTCGTCGTCGTGCAGGCGGCCGCGCAAGGCGGAGACGAACATGCGCGCGGCGTTCAGCGGCTGCAGCAGGTCGTGCACGGCGGAAGCGACGAAACGTGTCTTGTAGCGGTTGGCGTTCTCGGCGGCGCGGGTGGCCTCGGCCAGTGCGCGCGTGCGCTCCTCCACGCGGTGTTCCAGTGCGTCGGCGAGCGAGCGCAGTTCGCGCGCGGCGTTCTTGTAGCTGGTGATGTCGGCGTAGCTGGTGACGAAGCCGCCGTCCGGCAGCGGATTGCCGCGGATCTCCAGCACCACGCCGTCCTCCTTCTCGCTCTCGCGCATGTGCGGCTTGCCGCTGCGCAGGTGGTCGAGGCGGCGCTGGATGGCGTCTTCGATGGGACCCGGTCCCAGCAGGCCACGGCGCGCGTTGTGGCGGAACACGTCCTCGATCGGCCGGCCGACGTGGATCAGGTCGGGCGGGAAGCGGAACAGCTCCATGTAGCGCGAGTTCCATGCCACCAGCCGCAGGTCGGCGTCGATGATCACCACGCCCTGCGGCAGGTGTTCGAGGCTGCGGCTGAGGCCGGCGTCGGCCGAGCGCGCGGCTTCGACGATGCCGTCCTGCGCCGTGCGCAGTTCCTGCGCGTGCTGCTGCAGCACCGCTTCCAGTTCCTCACGGCTGCGCCGCTGCAGCAGGGCGATGCGGCGGCGCTGCTGCATGAAGAGTGCGAGGAACGCCAGCGCCAGCCAGCCGCCGCCGGCCGCCAGCGCGGCGCTGCGTCCGGCGGTGGTGATCGCCGAGGCGTCGTGCAGCAGATGCAGCTGCCAGCCTTCGGCCGGCAGCGCGATCGACTGCCACAGCACGGCGCCGGGCAGCGCGGGATCGCGCAGCTGCACGCGCCGCGCGCCCTCCTCAGCCGCCGACAGGTCCTGCACCTGCAGCGGGCGCAGGGTCTGGCGCGCGTACTGGCGCGTGGCAGTGAGCTCGCGGCGGTCGGCATCGGTCAGCGGCCGCAGCGTGCGATAGCGCCAGGCATCCTGGCTGGCCAGGAAGATCACCCCGTGCGCATCGCTGACCAGCACGATGTCCGGGGTCTGCAGCCATTCCTGTTCCAGCGCGTCGAGCTCGATCTTGATGACCACCAGGCCGGTGACCTCGCCGTCGTCGCCGGCGATCGCCTGCGACAGGAAGTAGCCGGGCTCGCCGGTGGTCAGGCCGATGCCGTAGAACTGGCCGCGCCCGTCGCGCAGCGCCTGCTTCACGTACGGCCGGAAGCTGTAGTCCTCGCCGACGTTGCTGGTGGGCTCGCGCCAGTTGCTGGCGGCCAGTGCGATGCCGCGGCGGTCGATCAGCGTCAGCGTGGAGGAGCGGGTGACGCTGTTGGCGTCTTCCAGCCGCCGGTTCAGCGCGTTGCGGCGCGCATCGTCGACCGGCGCGGTCAGCGCGGCGCGCAGGTCGGGATCCTGCGCCAGCACCTGCGGCAGCGTGCGGTAGCGGTCGATGCGCTGCTGCAGCGCCTGCGCGTGCAGGTCCAGCTGGCGATCCAGCTGCGCGGTCTCGGCGCGCTGCGCACGCGCGCCGGCCCAGTGGTAGGCCAGCGCCATCACCAGCGCGGTACCGCCGAGGATCGCCAGCGCGGCGAGCAGGATCAGGCGGTGGCGGCGGGCGCGCAGCATGGCGCAAGTCTACGGCGGCGCCGCTGCGTGCGCGGCGGCTAGTACCAATAGGTTATCGGTACCGCGGCGATGCAGGGGTACAACATGCCGGCCCCGATCCCGTGGGCGACGCCATCCGCCCCGGAGTTCCGCCATGCATCTGGCCGATACGCCTTTCGTGCCGCCACCGAAGCAGCCGCTCTACAGGCAGTTGTACTTCCAGGTGATCGTGGCGATCGTGCTGGGCGCGCTGCTGGGCCATTTCGAGCCGGCGCTGGCCGAATCCATGAAGCCGCTGGGCGATGCCTTCATCAAGCTGGTGAAGATGATCATCGCGCCGGTGATCTTCCTGACCATCGTCACCGGCATCGCCGGCATGACCCACCTGCGCACGGTGGGCCGCGTGTTCGCCAAGGCGATGGCGTACTTCCTGTTCTTCTCCACGCTGGCGCTGGTGATCGGCATGGTCGTCGCGCACGTGGTACAGCCCGGCGCCGGCATGAACATCAACCCGGCCGACCTCGACCAGTCCGCGGTGCAGGACTACGTGCAGAAGTCGCACGAGCTGTCGCTGGTCGGCTTCCTGATGGACATCATCCCGAAGACGCTGGTCAGCCCGCTGGTGGGCGACAACATCCTGCAGGTGCTGTTCGTGGCGGTGCTGTTCGGCCTGTCGCTGGCGCTGGTCGGCGAGAAGGGCCGTCCGGTGCTGAACCTGCTGGAGGCGCTGACCACGCCGGTGTTCCGCCTGGTCCACATTCTGATGCGTGCCGCGCCGATCGGTGCGTTCGGCGCCATCGCCTTCACCATCGGCAAGTACGGCGTGGGCATGCTGGTCAACCTGGCGTGGCTGGTCGGCTCGTTCTACATCACCTCGTTGCTGTTCGTGATCGTCGTCCTCGGCCTGGTGTCGTGGTGGTGCGGGTTCTCGATCTTCCGCCTGATCCGCTATCTGAAGGCCGAACTGCTGCTGGTGCTGGGGACGTCGTCGTCCGAATCCGCGCTGCCGTCGCTGATGGAGAAGATGGAGCGCGCCGGCGCGTCGAAGTCCGTCGTCGGCCTGGTCGTGCCGACCGGCTATTCGTTCAACCTCGACGGCACCAACATCTACATGACGCTGGCCGCGCTGTTCATCGCGCAGGCCACCAACACCGAGCTGAGCCTCGGCCACCAGATCATGCTGCTGCTGGTGGCGATGCTGAGTTCGAAGGGCGCCGCCGGCGTCACCGGCGCCGGTTTCATCACGCTGGCCGCCACGCTCGCCGTGGTACCGGAAGTGCCGGTCGCCGGCATGGCGCTGATCCTGGGCATCGACCGCTTCATGAGCGAATGCCGTTCGCTGACCAATTTCACCGGCAACGCGGTGGCCACGCTGGTGGTCGCGCGCTGGGAGAACGCGCTGGACCGCGATGCGCTGGCGCGTGCGCTGGGCGGGCCATCCGCCCCGATCGCCGCCGCGCCGGATCCGGCCGCAGGCCCGGGCGACCCGACACGACTCACGGCCGACTGACGCCGGCCACACCACGTCTTCAGAGGAGGGACTGAACGATGCATGCCTTGAATCCACGCCGCGCCCCGTTGCGCAGCAGCCTGACACTGGCCTTGCTGGCGGTGATCCACGCCGCGGCGGCACAGGACGCCACGCCGCCGGCCGAACCGGTGCCGCAATCCGCCACCACCGAAGAGGCGACCAACCTCGACGCGGTGGTCGTGGTCGGCTCGCATATCCAGGGCGCGTCCACGACCGATGCGCTGCCGGTGATGGTGGTGGGCGCGGAACAGATCGATGCTGCCGGTGCGATCTCCGGCGACGAGCTGATGCGCACCATCCCGCAGATGGGCGACGTGCTGTTCGATGCATCCAACAACCCGCAGACCAGCAATGCCGCGCGCGGCGACGTCAATTCGGTCAACCTGCGTTCGCTGGGCGTGGGCAACACGCTGGTGCTGCTCAACGGCCGCCGGCTGGTGCAGCACCCGACCAGCCAGGGCACGTCCGACACCGGCACCGTGCCGGTGCAGAGCTTCAACTCGAATGCGCTGCCGGTGTCGGGCCTGGACCGGATGGAGATCCTGCTCGATGGCGCAGCGGCCATCTACGGTGCCGACGCGGTGGCCGGCGTGGTCAACACCGTGCTGCAGACCGACTTCGACGGGGTCAGCGCCAGCACGCGCTACGGCGGTGCGGAAGGCACCGGCATGAACGAGTGGGAGGTCAACCTGTTCGCCGGCCGCAACTTCGACCGCGGCAATGTGTCGGCGTTCGTCAACTACACCGACCGTTCGGAACTGATGGCGGAGGACCAGGATTTCACCGCGACCGACGATCTGCGTGCGCTGTTCGCCGACTACCCGGATTTCGCCGGCCTGGCCGCGCTGGATGGCCGTTCCTCGCACACGCCGTGGGCGCGCCTGAGCGTGGGCCCGCGCGCGGTGATCCGCTCCAACGGTACGGCGGTGACCAACACGGCCGGCGCGTTCCGCATCCAGCCGTCGAGCTTCGGCTGCGGCGTCAGCCTGGGCAACGATCTCTGCCTGGCCAGCGGCAACCACAACTTCAACACCACCAACCGCGAGATGCGCTACGACACGCGCTACGGCACCAGCGTGCGGCCGTCGGTGGAACGCATCAACCTGTTCCTGACCGGTCACTACGACGTGGGCGACAACGTCGAGGCCTTCGGCGAGGTCGGCTTCTATCACGCCGTCAGCGAGGCCACGCAGCCGCCGGTGGTCAACCTCAACAGCCTGTGGATTCCGGCGACCAATTACTGGAACCCGTTCGGCGCGGCCACGCTGCCCGACGGCACGCCGAACCCGAACCGCCTGCCCGGGCTGACCGGCGTGCCGGCGGCCGGCCTGCCGGTGCAGATGAGCAACTACCGCTACGTCGACACCGGCTTCCAGCGCGTGCGCGTGGAGAACTACCAGGCGCGCTTCCTCGCCGGCCTGCGCGGCGACTGGAACGGCTGGAGCTGGGAAACCGCGCTGCTGTACTCCGAGGCCGAAGCCGAAGACCGTTCGCCCAACATCAACATGACCCTGCTGCAGCAGCAGCTGGCACTGGCCACGCCGGACGCCTACAACCCGTTCAGTGGCGGCTGCGTGGCCACGCCGACCTACGGCGACTGTTCGCCGAGTTCGCAGGCGGCGATCGACGGCATCGTGTTCGACCTGGTACGCGAGTCGCGCACCACGCTGACGATGGCGGATTTCAAGATGAGCCGCGGCGACCTGTTCTCGCTGCCGGCCGGCGATGTCGGCATCGCCTTCGGCGCGGAAGCGCGCCGCGAGACGCAGCGCGACGACCGCGACGCCAACCTCGACGGCACCTACACGTTCACCGACATGGTCACCGGCGAGACCAACCTCAGCAATGTCGCGGCGGTCAGCCCAAACCCCGACACGCGCGGCTCGCGCAACGTCGGCTCGGCGTATGTCGAATTCGCGGTGCCGCTGGTGTCCGAGGACATGGGCATTCCGCTGGTGCATCGCCTGGACATGCAGCTGGCCGGACGCTACGAGCACTATTCCGACTTCGGTTCGGTCGCCAAGCCCAAGGTGGCGCTGGCGTGGGACCTGGTGGACGGCGTGCGCCTGCGCGGTTCGTACTCGGAAGGCTTCCGTGCGCCGAACCTGGAGCAGACCAACGCCACCCAGTACGCGCGCCTGGCCAGCGGCGTGGACCACATCCGCTGCGAAGCCGACCTGCGCGCCGGCCGCATCGCCTCGTTCAGCGAATGCGGCCAGAGCACCTCGGGCGCGTCGCTGCTGGTGGCGGGTAATCCGGACCTGGAGCCGGAAGAGAGCACCAACACCTCGTTCGGCGTGGTGTTCCAGCCGACCTTCATCCCCGAGCGCTTCGGCAACTTCACCTTCACCGTCGACCGCTGGAAGATCAAGCAGGAACAGATCGTCGGCCTGCTGGGGGCGCAGACCGCGCTGACAGTGGATTACCTGGCACGCGTGGGCGGCGGCAGCAATCCGCTGGTCGTGCGCGAGGCGCCCACGCAGGAAGACATCGACGCCTTCGCCGGCACCGGCATCGACCCGGTGGGCCGCGTGGTCGCCATCAACGACCGCTTCATCAACCTGCAGCCGCAGACCGCCGGCGGCCTGGACTTCGGCGTGGACTGGTCGCTGCGGCGCACGCGCTTCGGTTCGTTCTCGGTCAACCTCAATGCCACGCGCCTGCTGGAGTTCACCCGCGATCCGGGCGACATCGTCAACACGCTGTATGCGGCGCGCGCGGCAGGCACCATCGATCCGCTGACCCCGTTGCCGGACTCCACCCAGCTGATCGGCCAGAACGGCCGGCCGGAATGGCGTGCCAGCGGCTCGCTGACCTGGAACCTGTCCGCCTGGCGCGTCGGCTATTCGGCGCAGTACATGAGTTCGTTCGAGCAACCGCAGCTGCTGGGCATCTCGGGCGATCCGTGGGTGGTCGACCAGCGCCTGACCCACAATCTCTACGGCCAGTACCGATTCGCCGACGGCACCGCCGTGCGCCTGGGCGTGCGCGACCTGACCGACGAGGGCCCGTCGCTGGCCGATGGCGGTTACCGCGGTTCGCTGCACAATCCGTGGGGGCGCTACTGGTACGTCAACATCAGCCGCTCGTTCTGAGGAGGACGCAGGCACGATGCGAAGCATGAGCCGTCGCTGGATCGCCACCGTGGTCGCCGTACTCGGCACGGCCGCCCTGCCTGCCGGGGCGGCCGATGCCGACGGCGTGACGAGCTTCGCGCCGGTCGCCTGTCCCGCGTCGGTCGGCGCCCAGGTCGATTGCCATGAGGCGCAGGACGGCAACGGTGCCTGGCTGCTGGTGGCGATGCCGCGCACGTGGAACCGCCGGCTCATCGTGCACGCGCACGGTGGCCCGCGACTCGGTACACCGGAGGCGGGCGATTCGGCGGAAGACCTCGATCGCTTCGCGGTGATGGTGCGCAGCGGCTATGCGTGGATCGGCAGCACCTACCGCCGCGGCGGCTATGGCGTGCGCATGGCGGCCGCCGATGTGGACGTCAGCCGTCGCGTGTTCTGGTCGCGCTGGGGTCGTCCGGAGCGCACGCTGCTGCATGGCCAGTCATGGGGCGGCAACGTGGTGGCGAAGGCGGCCGAACTGTACGCGCTCGACCTCGACGGGCGCCCCAACTACGACGGCGTGCTGACCACCAACGGCCTGCTGTTCGGCGGCACGCGCGGCTACGGCTTCCGCGCGGACCTGCGCGCGGTCTACCAGTACTACTGCCGCAACCATCCGGCCGCCGATGAAGCGCAGTATCCGCTGTGGCAGGGCCTGCCTGCCGGCGCGAAGATGACGCGCGACGACCTGCGCAAGCGCGTGGATGCCTGCACCGGCGTCGACCGGCCGGCCGCGGAGCGCACACCGGCGCAGGCGGCGAACCTGCGCGACATCCTCGCCGTCACCGGCGTGGCCGAGCAGCAGCTGGTCGCACACCTCGCCTGGGGCACCTTCCACTTCCAGGATCTGGTGCAGAAGCGGCTCGGCGGCCGCAATCCGTTCGACAATGCGAATACGCAGTACCGCGGCTCGCGCGATGACGCCGCACTCAACGCCGGCATCGAGCGCTTCCACGCCGATCCCGCCGCCGTCGCGCAGCTCGCCTACGATGCCGACCTGTCCGGGTTGATCGTGCTGCCCACGGTCACCGTGCACGCGCGCCACGACCCCACCGTGTCCTACCAGGCCGAGGCGGCCTACAAGGCCACCGTGGACGCCGCCGGCCGCGGCCACCTGCTGCTGCAGGCGCTGACCGACGAGCGCGACCACAGCCGCCTGCAGGACACCACGTACGCCAGCGCACTGCGGGTACTCGAGCAGTGGCTGGACAGCGGCAAACGGCCCGCTCCCACCGCGTTCGCGGAGACCTGCGGTCGCGTGTCGCAGGCACGCGATACCTGCCGTTTCATCGCGCCGTGAGCGGGCGATGCATGACCATGGCGTGACGCAGCGCCGCAACCGGCCGGGTCCGGCCCCGGCGGGGAAGGGGTAGAATCGCCGCTCCCCCGCCTTCATCACAGGCACCGTTTCCGCAATGACGAACGACGATTTCAAGCAGGCCGCGCTGGAATACCACCGCCTGTCTCCGCCCGGCAAGATCAAGGTGTCTCCCACCAAGCCGATGCTGACCCAGCGCGACCTGGCGCTGGCGTATTCACCGGGCGTGGCCTACGCCTGCGAGGCGATCGTCGAAGATCCCAGGGCCGCCAGCGAGCTGACCGCGCGCGGCAACCTGGTGGCCGTGGTCACCAACGGCACCGCCGTGCTGGGCCTGGGCAACATCGGCGCGCTGGCCGGCAAGCCGGTGATGGAAGGCAAGGGCGTGCTGTTCCAGAAGTTCGCCGGCATCGACGTGTTCGACATCGAGATCGACGAGACCGACCCGGACAAGCTGGTCGAGATCATCGCCTCGCTGGAGCCGACCTTCGGCGGCATCAACCTGGAAGACATCAAGGCGCCGGAGTGCTTCATCGTCGAGCGCAAGCTGCGCGAGCGGATGAAGATCCCGGTGTTCCATGACGACCAGCACGGCACGGCGATCATCGTGGGCGCGGCGGTGGTCAACGCGCTGGAAGTGATCGGCAAGAAGATCGGCGACGTGAAACTGGCCACCAGCGGCGCCGGCGCCGCCGGCATCGCCTGCCTGGACATGCTGGTGGCGCTGGGCCTGAAGCCGGAGAACATCCTGGCCTTCGACCGCGACGGCGTGATCTACACCGGTCGCCCGCACCTGGACCCGGACAAGGCGCGCTATGCGCGCGACACCGACAAGCGCACGCTGGCCGAGATCGTGGAGGGCGCGGACATCTTCCTGGGCCTGTCGGCCGGCGGCATCCTCAAGCCGGAGATGGTGGCCACGATGGCGGACAAGCCCGTCATCTTCGCCCTGGCCAATCCCAATCCCGAGATCTCCCCGGCCGATGCCAAGGCCGTGCGCCCGGACGTCATCATCGGCACCGGCCGCAGCGACTACCCTAACCAGGTCAACAACGCGCTCTGCTTCCCGTACATCTTCCGCGGCGCGCTCGATGTCGGCGCCACGGTCATCAACGAGGACATGAAGGTCGCCTGCGTGCACGCCATCGCCAAGCTGGCGCGGCGCGAGGCCTCCGACCTGGGCAGCGCCTACGGCGACGACGTGCCGTGCTTCGGCCCCGAGTACCTGATCCCGCGTCCGTTCGATCCGCGCCTGCTGGTGGAAGTGGCGGCCGCGGTGGCGCAGGCGGCGATGGACAGTGGCGTGGCGCTGCGTCCGATCCCCGACATGTGGGCCTACCGCGAGAAGCTGGGCCAGTTCGTCTACCGCACCAGCCTGATGATGAAGCCGGTCTACGACCGCGCGCGCGCCGACAAGAAGCGCGTGGTCTACGCCGAAGGCGAGGAAGAGACCGTGCTGCGCGCGGTGCAGACGGTGATCGACGAGGGCCTGGCGTTCCCGATCCTGATCGGCCGGCCGGACGTGATCGAGGCGCGCATCCAGCGGCTGAGCCTGCGCATGCGCGCCGGGGTCGATTTCGAGCTCACCAACCAGGACGACGACCCGCGCTTCAACGACTACTGGCAGCACTACCACGCGCTGACCTCGCGCCGCGGCGTGACGCCGGCGGCGGCGAAGAACCTGATGCGCTCGCGGCCCACGCTGATCGCCGCGGTGATGGTGGCGCGTGGCGAAGCCGACGCGATGATCACCGGCATCGTCGGCCGCTTCCACAAGAAGCTGGGCTACGTGCGCAGCGTGATCCCGCTGGACCCGGGCGTGCAGTCGACCTCGGCCATGACCGGCGTGATCAACACCCAGGGCGCGTACTTCTTCCTGGACACGCACGTGCAGGACGACCCGACCGCCGAGCAGATCGCCGAAGCCACGCTGCAGGCGGCCTACCGCCTGAAGCTGTTCGGCATCGAGCCGCGCATCGCGCTGCTGTCGCACTCCAACTTCGGCAGCCACGAGACGCCGGGTTCGCTGAAGATGCGCAAGGTCCGCGAACTGTTGCTGAAGCGCAAGCCCGACCTCAACGTCGACGGCGAGATGCAGGGCGACACGGCGTGGGACGAGATCCTGCGCAACCGCATCATGCCGGGCAGCACGCTGAGCGGGCGCGCCAACCTGTTCGTGCTGCCCAACCTGGATGCGGCCAACATCGCCTACAACATGGTCCGCGTGGTGACCGACGGCGTGGCGATCGGCCCCATCCTGATGGGCATCTCCAAGCCGGTGCACATCCTGACCACCAGCGCCACGCCGCGCCGCGTCATCAACATGACCGCCATCGCCGCGGTCGATGCGCAGATCCGCCTGCAGCGCGAAGCCGAGCGCAACGGGCCGGGTTGAGCGATCCGGCATGAGGAAAAGAAAACGCCCCGAATGGGGCGTTTTCTTTGGCAGGCGTTCGGCTGTTGTGGGAGCGACGTCAGTCGCGATGGGCTACCGGTAAAGCCTCATCGCGACTGACGTCGCTCCCACATTCCCAATCACTCTTACCTGTCAACCCTCGTCTTCGCCATCCAGGATCCGACGCTGCAGCGCATCCAGGTAGGCATCGGCATCGGCGCTGGACTCGAAGATCTCGTCCATCGGCACGGCCTGCACGATCTCGATGACCTTGCGGATCTGTTCCTGCGGATGCACCACCAGCAGGCGGCCTTCGTGCGGGGCCAGCGCCTTGCGCGCCTTCAGGATGCTGCGCACGCCGGCGCTGCTGATGTAGTGCAGGTGCGCCAGGTCCAGCACCAGCGCCTGCGGGCGCGCGGCCAGCATCGGTGCCAGCGCTTCGTCGAGCTGCGCGTGGCTCTGCGTGTCCAGCCGCCCGAACAGCAACACGTATTGGTTGCCGTTGACCGGCGGGTAGACCTCAATCTCCAGTGTCATCGGGCATCTCGGTGAAACGGATCTGCCGGGTGGGGGAGCCCGGGCAGGCAGGGAGGCGAGGCTGGATCGTAAATCAAATGTGAGGTGAGCGTGCGGCGCGAAGGCGACGCTCAGTCGTCGTCTTCGCCCGCCTCCAGCACCCGGCGCTGCATCAGGTCCAGATAGGCGTCGGCTTCCGCGGTGGACGAGAAGATCTCGTTGAGCGGCACCGCCTTGACCATGTCCAGCACCTTCTGGATCTGCGGCTGCGGATTGACCAGCAGCACCTTGCCGCCATGCGGCGCCAGCGTCTTGCGCGCCTTGAAGATGGAGCGGATGCCGGCGCTGCTGATGTATTCCAGCCCGGACAGGTCCAGCACCAGCGAGTGCAGCTGGCGGGTCAGCAGCGGCGCCAGCGCCTCGTCGAGGTCTTCGTAGGTGTGCGTATCCAGGCGGCCCCGCAGGTCGGCGCGCTGGCTGCCCTTGCCGGGAGGATGGAACTCGATGGACAGGCTCATGCGGAGGTCTCCTCGGTGGGGATGCGCAGGGACAGGCGCAGGATGTTGTAGTTACCCATTCGCTGATACGAGGCCATTTCGGCCACCTGCCGCACCAGGTGCAGGCCCAGGCCGCCGGTCGGCCGGTCCAGGATGTCGGCGTCCAGGTCCGGCGCCGGTTGTTCCAGCGGGTTGAACGGGGCGCCGCTCTCGCGGAACTCCAGCGTCAGCAGGTGGTCGCGGATGGCGATGTCCACGCACAGCTCGTGTTCCTGCGCGTCCACGCGCGACGGGTCGCCGTGCTCGATGGCGTTGCTGGCCAGTTCCTCGACGATCAGCCGCACGTCGCCCTGGATGGCGCGGCTGACGCCGTTGTTGGCCAGCACGGCTTCCAGCGAGGCGTTGAGGTCGTCCACGCGTGCGTGCTCACGCGGGATGAAGAGGCGCATCTGCATCGGCGGTCTCCTGGGTTGACGGAGCTTCGGGGGAAGCGGAGGGGCTGTCCAGCCGGCGGCGGATGGCCAGCGCGGTGATGTCGTCCGACTGCGGGGCCGGGTCGGTAAATGCGTGAACCCGGGCGATCAGCGCCTCGCACTGTTCGCGCGCGGTGGCGCCGGGCTGCAGCGCGCCGGGAATGCGCTCGGGACCGAACGCCACGTTGTCGACATCGAAGGCTTCGGTGATGCCGTCCGTCCACGCCAGCAGCGTGGCGCCGGCCGGCAGCTGTCCGGACCACAGCGGGAAGACATCGCCCACCTCGAAGCCCAGCGGCGGCCCCGGCTGCACCGGCAGCTCCTCGTGGCGACCGTCGGCGTGCAGCAGCAGCGGCGCGTCGTGGCCGGCGCTGGCCAGCACGCAGGCACCGCTGCGCACGTCCACGCGCCCGCACAGCACGGTGGCGAACATGCAGGCGTCGTTGCCCTGCACCAGTCGGCGCGAGGCCTCGGCCAGCACCCGCTCCGGCGAAGGATGCAGGCTGGCCGCCACCTCCAGCACGGTGACCGTGCGCGCCATGAACAGCGCCGCCGGCACGCCCTTGTCGGAGACGTCGCCGATGGCGAACCACAGGCCGTCCGGATCGGTCTGGATGAAGCAGTAGAAATCGCCGCCGACCGCCTTGGCCGGTTCCAGCCGCGCATAGGCTTCCAGGTGCGCGTGCTCGCGGTCGATCACCCGGCCGGGCGGCAGCATCGCCTGCTGGATCTCGCGCGCGATCGACAGCTCGCTCTCCAGTTTCTGCCGTGCCGCCGTCATGTCCTCGATCTCGCGCAGCTGCTGCCGGATCGAGCCGCGCGCGTGCTCCAGCGTGCGTGCCATCTGGCCGACCTCGTCGCGCCGCTGCGCGTGCGGCACCGGCGTGGCGTAATCGCCCTGCGCCAGCCGCGCGGCCGCTGCCGACAGGCCTTCCACTGGCTGGCTGATGTGGCGCGCGAGCTTGCTCACCACCAGCATGCAGACCAGCGCCAGCAGCGTGCCGATCGCCACCAGCAGCCACAGCGCCTGCGCCAGGCGATCGGTGATCAGGTCGTACGACTGCGCCACCAGCAGGCTCCAGCCGCTGTCGCCGATCGGTTCCACCACCGTGTAGCGCCGCTCGCCGGTGATGGCGTCTTCGTGCACGTGCTGCAGGTGACCGCGCACGCGCACCGCCTGCGCGGCCTCGCGCAGGTCGCTGCGACCGGCGCGGGCGATGTAGTCGTCCAGCGTCTCCAGGCGCTCGACACCGACCTCGGGATTCAGCGCCAGCGTGCCGGCCGGCGCCACCAGCGACACCCGCCAGCCGGGCAGGTGCGCCAGCGAGTCGATCGGGTCGGTCAGGCTGGCCAGCGGCAGGTCCAGGCTGACCATGCCGCGCGTGCGCGCACCGCGGCCGGGTTCGCGCAGCGGCATGTTGTAGGTGACCATCCACACGTCGCCGGCGGTCCGGTTGAGGTAGGGCTCGGACCACCAGCCGCCGGGCGAGGCGACGGTGCGCTGGTACCAGCCCTGGTCGCGGAAGGGATAACCGTCGGCGACGAAGTCGCGGTCGCGTCCGTCGCTGGCCACGTAGCGGGCGAAGGCGACATCGCCGCGTTCGCGCGGTTCCAGGATCAGCAGCCCGCCGGCGCAGCCCGGCGTGGCCTTGACCATCGCGCGCAGCGTGGTGACCAGTTCGTCGGGCGACAGTTGCGCGCTGCCCACCAGGTCGGACATGCCCTGCGTGGTGATGGTCACCACGTGCAGCGCACCGTCGAGCCGCTGGGCGGCTTCCTGCGCGGTCGCGTGGGTGTCGCGGCGCGCGTCCTCCAGGATCATGCGGCGCGCGAACCCCGCCAGCGCCAGCACCAGCAGCACCAGCAGCACCACGTTGACCAGGCCCGCCCACAACGCGATGCGCGTGCGCAGGCTGCTGCGCCAGTGCGCGGCACCGGCATCCTGCACTGGCACGATATCGTTGGGCACTGCATTGCGCATGCCGATCCCGATCGCTGCCTTCCCCTGGACGCCGATCATACGCCCGCGCCGCGTGCTGCATCGCAATACGCGAAAGGTCTGATTTTGGTGTGGTGGTTGTCCCGGGACAGGCACGCAATGTCCTCTCCATACGCCTGCGTAGCCAGGTCCCGCGCGGGGTGCGTGCGTTACACTTCAAGGCTCTACAAGAACGGCACCGCCGCGCCCCACGCGTGGCGCAACAGGAGTGGGAATGAACTGGTTGAACGACATGTTGCAGAGCGATCCGGATCCGCAGGAGACCCGCGAATGGATCGATTCCATGCAGGCGGTGATCGAGAAGAACGGCGCCCTGCGTGCTCACCAGTTGCTCGAAGGCATGGTCGAGGTCACCCGCCGCGCCGGTGCCTACCTGCCGTTCTCGCCCACCACCGAGTACGTCAACACCATCGCGCCGCAGAACGAGGCCAAGAGCCCCGGCGACGCCGCGCTGGAATGGCGCATCCGTTCGATCATCCGCTGGAACGCGATGGCCACCGTCGTGCGCGCCAACCGCAAGCCCGGCGACCTCGGCGGCCACATCGCCAGCTTCGCCTCCGGTGCCACGCTGTACGACGTCGGCTTCAACCACTTCTGGCGCGCGCCGAGCGACAGCCATCCGGGCGACCTGCTGTTCATCCAGGGCCACAGCGCGCCCGGCATCTACGCGCGCTCGTTCCTGGAAGGCCGCATCAGCGAGCAGCAGCTCGACAACTTCCGCATGGAAGTCGACGGCCAGGGCATCTCCTCCTATCCGCATCCATGGCTGATGCCGGACTACTGGCAGACGCCCACCGTGTCGATGGGCCTGGGCCCGCTGGCGGCGATCTACCAGGCGCAGTTCATGAAGTACCTGGAGCACCGCGGCCTGATCGAGAAGTCCGACCGCAAGGTGTGGTGCTTCATCGGCGACGGCGAGAGCGACGAGCCGGAAACCCTGGGCGCCATCGCGCTGGCCGGCCGCGAAGGCCTGGACAACCTGATCTTCGTGGTCAACTGCAACCTGCAGCGCCTCGATGGCCCGGTGCGCGGCAACGGCAAGATCATCCAGGAGCTGGAAGGCGTGTTCCGCGGCGGCGGCTGGAACGTCATCAAGCTGCTGTGGGGCAGCTACTGGGATCCGCTCCTGGCGCGCGACACCGATGGCGTGCTGAAGAAGCTGATGATGGAAACCGTCGACGGCGAGTACCAGAACTGCAAGGCGTTCGGCGGCAAGTACACGCGCGACAACTTCTTCGGCAAGTATCCGGAGACGGCGGCGATGGTCGCCAACCTGTCCGACGACGACATCTGGCGCCTCAACCGCGGCGGCCACGATCCGCACAAGGTCTACGCGGCCTACCACGAGGCGGTGAACACCAAGGGCATGCCCACGGTGATCCTGGCCAAGACGGTGAAGGGCTACGGCATGGGCTCGGCGGGCGAATCGCTCAATCCGACCCACCAGACCAAGAAGCTGGACGACGAGGCCATCCGCACGTTCCGCGACCGCTTCAACATCCCGGTCACCGACAAGCAGCTGGAAGAAGCGTCGCAGATCCCCTTCTACCACCCGGGCGAGGACTCGCCGGAAGTGCAGTACCTGAAGGCGCGCCGCGCCGCGCTGGGCGGCTACCTGCCGCAGCGCCGCCGCAAGGCCAGCGAGTCGTTCGAGACGCCCAAGCTGGAGGCCTTCGACCGTCTGCTGAAGAGCACCGGCGACCGCGAGATCTCCACCACCATGGCGTTCGTGCAGGGCCTGAACATCGCGCTGCGCGACAAGCAGGTGGGTCCGCGCCTGGTGCCGATCGTCGCCGACGAGGCGCGCACGTTCGGCATGGAAGGCATGTTCCGCCAGATCGGCATCTACGCGCCGTTCGGCCAGAAGTACAAGCCGGTCGATGCCGACCAGCTGATGTACTACCGCGAGGACCAGTCCGGCCAGGTGCTGCAGCAGGGCATCAGCGAGCCGGGCGCGATGTCGTCGTGGATGGCGGCGGGCACCAGCTATTCGGTCAGCAACGTGCCGATGCTGCCGTTCTACATCTACTACTCGATGTTCGGCTTCCAGCGCATCGGCGACATCGCCTGGCAGGCGGCGGACATGCGCACGCGCGGCTTCCTGCTGGGCGGCACCGCGGGTCGCACCACGCTCAACGGTGAAGGCCTGCAGCACGAGGACGGCTTCAGCCATGTCGTCGCCGGCGGCATCCCCAATGTGCGCAGCTACGACCCGACCTTCGGGTTCGAGGTGGCGGTGGTGCTGCAGCACGGCATGCAGAAGATGCTGCAGGAGCAGGTGGACGAGTACTACTACGTCACCCTGATGAACGAGAACTACACCCACCCGGACATGCCGGCAGGCGCGGCCGAGGGCATCATCAAGGGCATGTACCTGCTCACCGACGCAGGCAAGCCGAAGAAGGGCGAGCTGCGCGTGCAGCTGCTGGGCAGCGGCACCATCCTGCGCGAGGCGATCGCGGCGGCCGAGCTGCTGGACAAGGATTTCGGCGTCACCGCCGACATCTGGTCGTGCCCCAGCTTCAACGAGCTGCGTCGCGACGGTTTCGACGCCGAGCGCTGGAACCGCCTGAACCCGGAAGCGAAGACGCCGCGCAAGCCCTACGTGACGGAACTGCTGGAAGGCCGCCAGGGTCCGGTGATCGCCGCGACCGACTACGTGCGCGCCTACAGCGACCAGATCCGCGCGTTCGTGCCGGCCTCGTACACGGTGCTGGGCACGGACGGCTTCGGCCGCAGCGATACCCGTGCCAACCTGCGTCGCCACTTCGAAGTGGACCGCTACTACATCGCCCACGCCGCCATCGCTGCGCTGGCGAAGGAAGGCAAGATGACCGGCAAGGACGTCGCCCGCGCGATCAAGCAGTACAAGATCGATGTGGACAAGGCGAACCCGGTCACCGTGTGATGTCGCACACTCCCTCTCCCGCGTGCGGGGGAGGGAGCAGTCGTAGAGCGGAGCTTGCTCCGCTGCTTCGCGATTCCTCGGCGTGACGATCGCCATCGCGGAGTCGAGCAAGCTCGACTCTACGTCCGGTGCTCTGGAGTGGGGGCGAAGGCAGTCGGCACGGTTGGCGTGTCTCCGATAAAAAAGCGGCCCATGGCCGCTTTTTTGTTGCCCGACCGATTGACAGCCCGTGAACCACGGTTCACAGTTCCGGCCAGATCGACGTCATCGATGACGCTGCATGATCGAGGTCAGGAAGACGCGGCTGTTCGAGGAATGGTTCGTCGCACTGCGCGACCGGTAGGCGAGGATGCGCATCCAGGCGCGGATCGATCGGCTGGCGTTCGGCAACCCGGGACAGCACCGCGTGCTGACCGGCGGGGTGTGCGAGATGAAGATCGACTGCGGCCCGGGCTACCGCGTTTACTTCGCCCGCCGCGGCGATGCCTGGGTCGTGCTGTTGTGTGGCGGCGACAAGGCATCGCAGCGAGCGGACATCAAGATGGCGTTGGCGTTGGCGTTGGCGGACGCGTTGGAGAACTGACATGGCACTGAAGACCACGCCCTGGGATTCGGCGGAATACCTGAAGTCCGAGGCGGACATCACCGCCTATCTGGATGCCTGCTTCGAGGAGGCCGGCGATGATCCGGCGTTCCTGGTGCATGCGCTGGGTGTGGCGGCGCGCGCGCGCAACATGAGCCAGCTGGCGCGCGATACCGGACTGACGCGCGAGGGCTTGTACAAGGCGCTGTCCAGCAGCGGCAACCCGAGCTTCGGCACGGTGCTGAAAGTGGCCGATGCGATGGGCTATCGGTTCGCGCTGGTCAGCAAGCAGGCCAAGCCGAGCGGCAGGGCGCGCACGCGTGCGGCGGCACCGGCCGCGCCGGGCGGCGCAGGCAAGCGGCGTGTCGCGCAGGCCAAGCCGCGATGAGTACCCGCACCACCCGGCGTCGTGCTGCGTGGGCATGACGCTGACCCTCGACCACCTGCGCCGCTATGCCGTCGCGCGCAGCCTGTTCAAGCCGACCACGCTGCCGCGGGCGATACAGCGGCTGGGCTTCGTGCAGGCGGACCCGATCCGGGCGCCGGCGCGCGCGCAGGATCTGACGCTGCGCCACCGCGTCGCCGGTTATCGCGCCGGCGATCTGGAGAAGCGGTATCCGCGGCTGCCGCTGGAAGAGGACTTCTTCGTCAACTACGGCTTCCTGCCGCGCGAGCATCACCAGCTGATGCATCCGCGCACGGCCCGCGAGGCGTGGACGCCGGCGCACCGGAAGCAGGCGCAGGCGGTGCTGGCGTTCGTCAGCGAGCGTGGCACGGCGCACCCGCGCGAGGTGGATGCGCACTTCGGGCACGGCAAGACGACCAACTGGTTTGGCGGTTCGTCGAACGCGAGCACGCAGTTGCTGGATGGCATGCATTACCGCGGCCTGCTGCGGGTCGCGCGTCGCGAGGGCGGTACACGGGTCTATGCGCCGCGTATCGGTGATGCCTCACCGGTCGCGATGTCCGAGGCGGAGGCGCGCATGGATGCGTTGCTCGACATCATCGTGCGCAAGTACGCGCCGTTGCCGGCGGCGAGCCTGGGCCAGTTACTGGCCTATCTGCGTCGCGGGGTGCCGCAGTGGGAAGGCCTGCGTGCCGGGGTGCTGAAGCGGGCGCGCCAGCGGTTGGGCAGGGCACGGGTCGAGGGGGTGGACTGGTACTGGCCGGCGGACGAGGATCCGCGCTCGCGGCGCTGGAAGCCGGATGACCAGGTGCGGCTGCTGACCCCGTTCGATCCGGTGGTGTGGGACCGGCGGCGGTTCGAGATGTTCTGGGGGTGGACGTATCGGTTCGAGGCGTACACGCCGGCGCCGAAGCGGAAGCTGGGGTACTACGCGCTGCCGGTGCTGTGGGGTGAGCGGGTGATTGGGTGGGGGAATCTCAGTGTGGTCGATGGGGAGTTGCGGTCGACGTTGGGGTATGTGGATGGGCGGGGCTCGCGGGATGCCGCATTTCGTCTCGCGCTCGAAGAAGAGTTGGATCGTGCTCGCGCCTTCCTACGGTTGGAAGAATGAGGCAGTTACTTCATTCTGGCAGTGGGTCAAGATGTTCGAAGGATAGCTGGCTCGCGCGATCAAGCATCACAGTATCAACGCGGGTAAGCCGAGTCAGGGTAGGGTCTGATAAGAATGTGGGCCGGTCACTGAGCTCCCAATTTCTCGGGCTTGCGTTAGCGGGTTGGATTCGAGCAAACTCATATGGCGCACCCCGTTAGGTGTTTAAACTCCGTCTACAGACAGAGATGGAATTTCAAGGTTAGCTAGTACGGCTACGCGGCGCACAGTGACGCTATGTGACGCCCAGTGTAAGAGTGAAAACGGCGGGGTGCGCTACTCAATGAAGTTGGCCGATCTTCAAAAAGCGCATGACTATGCGTCCCTGAGCTACTTGCTTGGGTTGTCTCCATCACTACTGAAGAGCCATTTGTATGGAAATTCAGGCTACTCAGTGTTTCCCATCGCGAAGAAATCTGGCGGCGTGCGCCTGATCCAGGCGCCCAACAAGCGTCGTCGGTATATCCAGAAAAAATTCGCGTCGGTCTTCAATGAAGTCTACCGAGCAGGCGAATTTGCACATGGATTTGTCGTGGGCCGTAGCGTTAGGTCAAACGCCCTTCCTCATGTTGGGGCTAGAACGCTCATCAATATTGATTTACAAGATTTCTTCTCTTCAATCACCTTCAAGCGAGTCCGAGGGCTTCTTCTAAAATCTCCATTCTCGCTTCAATGGAACATCGCGAACATTGTTGCGCAAGCTTGCTGTCATGAGGGAGTTCTGCCGACAGGGGGGATCACTTCGCCGGTACTGTCGAACATTATTCTGGCGCGCCTCGACAAGAGGATTTCCTCGCTCGTACTGAGGCTGGGCGGGGACTACTCGAGATATGCAGATGATTTGAGTATGTCGTTTGATCGGCCGTTGGCTCAGCTATCAAGCTTGGTTCGTATCGATAGCGTAGGAAATCTCTCTCCCGGAGGAGCGCTCTCGGAGATCATCAGCGAGGAGGGATTCGCGATAAATCTCGCTAAGCTGAGAGTCTCGCAAAGAGGTGCCAGAAAGATCGTCACCGGTCTCGTAGTCAACGAGAAAGTAAGTGTGCGAAGAGACTGGTACTTGAAGGTCGAGTCGAAGGTCTATGCCGTCGAAAAGTTTGGTTGGAACCAGGTTGCTAAGTCGGAGTATCCAGAAGAACCAGATCAGGGTATTGCGGTTCGGATGCTGATGCGTCGATTACACGGAAAGCTATCTTTCCTCAAAATGGTGCGGGATCCTGGAGACTCTGTGAGCGCTGATTTGGCGCACCGTTTCAATCGTCTTCATGGAGATGCAAGGCTGAGAGTTCCAAGTGTGGAGATCATAGCCAGGGATGATCGTGCGTCGAGAGGGGTGTTTGTAGTGCTTTGCTATGTCGCTCCCACCAAGACATACGTTATGACTAGTGATCAAGGAACGGCATTCTGTGTCCAATCAGGACTAATCATTACCGCAGCCCATGTAGTTCTCGATGGCGTAAAACTCTTTCCGCACGTCTATGTAATGAACGAAAGGACGAAAGTGTTGGAGGAGTGCGACGTTCTGGCGCATTGTGCGAAATCCGACATAGCAATACTAAGAGTTAAGTCAGGTGCGGTGGATTTTGAGAGGCATCGATTCAAGATAGGAGTAGCAGTTGAGTCTGGGCACGTAGTCACTTCGGTGGGCTATCCTGACTATGCGTACGGAAATCATGCGGCGCACCAGAAGCATCAGGTTGTGAAGAAGTTTGTAGCAAGCACGGTTGCAAAGGCTCAGATCAACGGCGCTATTCAGGGAGGACTGAGCGGCGCACCTTTGCTGGGTCAGGACATGAAGGTTCTGGGGATAGTGCACAAAGGAATTTTGGCTGCCGGAGGAATTCCTGAAATGATTGAGGTAGGGGAGTTGAGGAAGCTGGCCAATGCGCACTCATTGTCTTTGGAGTAGCACAGACTTTGCGCGATTAGTAGTCGGGCTTGACTAGTTTCGATGTATTTAACACGTAAGCTTCTTCCCGCCAGCGAGCGCCGCAGCCGCCATCGCATTCCGGCATTCCCTCACTGGAGTTCCTGCATGTCCCGTCCCCTCGCGCCCGCCGGGCGCCTGTTCGCTGTCGCCGCCTTCATCGAAGGCTTCACCTGGGCCGGGCTGCTGATCGGCATGTGGCTCAAGTACGGGCCGGTGGGCAACGAACTGGGCGTGAAGATCTTCGGGCCGCTGCATGGCGGCGCGTTCCTGTTCTATGTCGTGGCCACGGTGTTGTCCGCCCTGCGCCTGCGCTGGCCGTGGTGGGCGACCCTGCTGGCCGTGATTGCCGCCGTGCCGCCACTGGTGACCGTGCCGCTGGAGATGTGGTTCCGGCGGATCGGGTTGCTCAGCGCACGCATCTGATGCTCCGAGGTGGCGGGCCGAGGCCCGCCCTACGATGCTGTGCTGGGGTTGGTGGTGCCGGTGGAGATGGGGTTCCGGCGGATCGGGTTGCTGGGTGCGCGCGTCTGACATCCAGAGGCGGTGGGCCGAGGCCCACCCTACGACGGAGGGGTGCGGGGTTCGCATAGACTGCGTCGCCCCCTTGTCGTCCGTGCGCCCATGAGCCCGCCGTCCCGCCTGTCCGAACTGCGCCTGCTGCTGGGCATCGAGCGCAACACCACGAGCCACGGAGAGAAGTGGATTTCCGGCATCGGCGCGCTGCTCGGCATCGTGGCGGTGTACTGGCTGACCCGCTGGACGTTCCCCGAATACGCGGCCGGTGCCGTCGGCGGCGCGCTGATGGTCACCTCGATGGGCGCGTCCGCCGTGCTGCTGTTCGCCGTGCCGCAGGGGGCACTGTCGCAACCATGGGCCGTGGTGGGTGGGCACCTGCTGTCGGCCTTCATCGGCGTGAGCTGTCAGAAACTGTTCCCCGGCCACGCCTGGACCGCCGCCCTCGCGGTCGGCCTGGCCGTGTTGGGCATGTACTACCTGCGCTGCATCCACCCGCCCGGCGGCGCCACCGCACTGGCGGCCGTGATCGGCGGGCCGGATGTGCACGCCCTCGGCTACCACTTCCTGCTGATGCCGATCCTGATCAACGTCGTGGCGATCATGGCGATGGCCATCGCTTTCAACGCGTTGTTCCCGTGGCGCCGCTACCCCGCGCACCTGCATCGCCGCCGCGAAGCCAAGCGCATCACCCAGCCCGCGCAGCGCCAGTTCGAACTGACCCAGGAAGACTTCGCCGCGGCGATGGAGCAACTCAACTCCTACGTCGACATCACCACCGAGAACCTCACCGAACTGCTGGAACTGGCCAAGCAGCACGCCGAGAAGAACATCACCCACCCGCAGGACATCATTCCCGGCCGCGCCTACAGCAACGGCAAGCTGGGCAAGCTGTGGAGCGTGCGGCGCGTGCTGACGCAGGAAGAGATGCCGGCCGACGCCGGTACCGACCAGCTGCATTACCAAGTGATCGCCGGCGAACACGTGGGTCGCGCCGGCGCCTGCAGCACCGGTGAATTCCGCGACTGGGCCCGCTTCGAGGTGGTGCCGCAGGGCCGCGGGCGCTGGATGAAGGCGGAGTAGCGCGGACGCCGCCGCTCAGGGCAGCCTGCGCAGCGCGTGATCGGCCTGTTCGCACACCACCAGGGCGCCTTCCTCGGTGACGGTGCCGGTGGCCTGCACGCGGTCGCCGGCCTTCAGCGATGGCACGTCGTCCGGTGGCGGCGCCTTGCACAGGTTCCAGCGCGCCGGCAGGTGCACGTCGACCTGGCCATTGGCGCTGGCGATCTTCACTATCGCGCTGCCGTCGTAGGTCCACGGCGTGGTGTCGACGCCGACGATGCGGCCGGTGACCGTGGCTTGCTCGCCGGCGGTGAACGCACCGCCCGTGGGCGTGGACGCGGGCGTGGTCGCGCATGCGGCCAGCGCCAGCAGTGCGGCGAAGGGCAGGGCGCGGACGCACCGCAGCGGGGTGGGATGCATCAGGCGTGCAGTCATCAGGGGTGCTCCGGAAAAGGCGGACGCATTGTCCGCCGCGTGCGTTACGGCTCCGTCGTGGTCGCCGGGGCGCCTGCGTCCTTCGGGCAGCGCGGAATGCCCGACCCCACCACGCAGGCGATGCAGCACTCCTGCTTCTCCGTCGCCTCGATGCCCGGCGCGTCCTGCGCCGGCGGCAACGCGCCCGGCAGCTTCGCCAGCTGCTCCGGCGACTTCAGCCGCAGGATCGCCGCCCAGTCCTGGCGGTTCATGTTGCAGGCCGCCTCGTTGTCGGGCGCACACAGCGTGCCGTCGCCGATGCGCAGCGGCAGGCCACCCCAGAATTCGCCGTTGCGGTTCAACGGCAGCATCCGCATGGTCACGGCCTGCTGCACGTTGCCGCCGATCGCATAGGCGGTGTTGTCGTTGTTCGGGTTGACCGCCACCACGATGTCGCAATGCATGTCCAGCGAGCTGCCGCTGCGCAGCAACGGCAGTAGCCCCTCGTGGCCGAACAGGCGGCCGGACTGGCGCACGTAGCAGATCAGGTCGCCGACCACCGGCTTGGCCTTCGCCACGTCGATCACGTCGAAGGCGTTGGTCGCCGGGTTCTGGTACGCCGCCTGCACGTAGCTGAAATGGCGGCTTGACCCGCGGAAGCCCGGCACCCGCGCTTCGCGCATCACCCACGAAATGAAGGCGGCCGACCACGGCGTGTCCACCACGAAGCCGCGGCAGGCTTCGGCCTGCGGTCCGGTGGCGGAGGCATACAGGCAGTCGGTCGCACCACGGCGGTGGCCGATGGCGGCGAGCAGGCCACTGTCGCGCCAGTAGCGGGCGACGCGTTGCCAGGCGCGGTCGTCGCCGATCGATAGCAGCGACGCCTCGGCTTCCATCATCGGCGCGTTCGCCAACCGGCCGTTGCGGTCGATGAAGGGGCGGTACCACATCAGGTGCTCGCGGCAGGCGACCGCCGCGATGCGGGTGGCCACGTCCGTCGGGGTCTGTTGCGACAACTGCGGGCAGGCATCGGCCGCATACGCGGCACCGGAGGTCAGCAGCAGGAGGGGCAGCAACAGCCATGCACGCATCGGCAGATCCTTGGGGAAGCGGTGTTCGTTCATACGCATCATGCCGCATCGGCAGGACACGACGTCATCACGTGGAATGAAGATATCGGGTCGTCCGCGCGCGGTGGCCGCACGCGGTGCGGGAACGGTAAGCTCGCCGTCGTTCCCGTCGCCCGGATTCCGCGTGCCCTTCCTCCTGCGTGTACTGCTGTTGTCGGCCCTGGCATGGGGCGCCCATGCGGCCGGGCCAGACCGGCGCATCGCCATCACCATCGACGACCTGCCCTGGCAGCGGATGGACAGGACGCCGCCGGCGGACCTGGCCTCGCGCCACGCACAGCTGATGGCGCAGCTGGAGCAAGCCGGCGTGCCGGTGGTGGGATTCGTCAACGAGGGCAAGCTGGAGATCGACGGCCAGGTGCAGCCGGCGCGCGTGGCGATGTTGCGCGACTGGCTGGACGCCGGCCATGAGCTCGGCAACCACACGCATGGGCATCCCGATCTGCATGCGGTGGGATTGCCGGCGTTCCAGCAGGACATCCTGGATGGCGAACGCGTGCTGCGGCCGCTGCTGGCCGAGCGCGGGCAGGTGCCGCGCTGGTTCCGCCATCCCTACCTGCGCGCGGGCCGCACGCCGGAAGACCGCGCGACGCTGTCCGCCTTCCTCGGCGAACATGGGTACCGCATCGCGCCGGTGACCGTCGACAACGGCGAATGGGTGTGGGCGTTCGCCTACGCCAACGTGCTGGACGGTCGGCCGGATACGCCCGCACGCGCGGCCACGCTGGAGCGGCTGCGGCGCGGCTACATCCCCTACATGCTCAACAAGGTCGACTACTACGAAGCGCAGTCGCAGGCGCTGCTGGGGTACGCGCTGCCGCAGGTGTGGCTGCTGCACGCCAACGAGTTGAATGCCGTCGCCTATGCAGAGCTGGTCGCCGGTGTGCAGCGGCGCGGCTACCGCGTGGTGACGCTGGACGAGGCGCTGCGCGACCCCGCCTACGCACGCGGCGAGGGCGGCTACAACGGCCGCTACGGGCCCAGCTGGCTGCACCGCTGGGCGATGGCGGAAAAGAAGCCGAAGGATTTCTATGCGGGCGAGCCGGTGGTGCCGGGCTGGGTGCTGGCGCTGGCCGGCGTGGCGTCGGAGTAACGCGCGCGGTGCGGGCCATCCGCGTCGACCTTCCCCAGGACACAGGAGCCAACGCATGCAGAAGAAGGTGGACCTGTCGAGCTACCGCGGCTATCTGGTGGAAGTGGTGCTGCAGCGCGCCGACGATAGTCAGCCATGGTCGCCCGCAGTGCGCGTGCGCCGGACCGCGGGCGGTGGCTGGAGCGAAGACCTGTGGCTCGCCGACGCGCGCGATTACTTCACCTGCTACGACGCACTGGCCGCCTGCAAGGCGCAGGCGCAGCGCGCGATCGACGCGCAACGGCAGACCGGCACCGGCTAATCGTCGCGCCGCAGCGTCGCCAGTTTCAGGAACGCCTCGTGCTGGTAGCGGCTCATGCGCAGCTGCTGGCCGGTGTCCATGGTCACCACGTGGTAGCCGTTGAACCACGGATGGATGTCCCGGACCCGGCGCACGTTGATGATCGCCGAGCGGTGCACGCGGGCGAAATGGCGGGGGTCCAGCCGCGCGGCCAGGGCCGTCATGGTCTCGCGCAGCTCGTGCACGCGGTCGGCCAGGTGCAGGCGCACCGTATTGCCGCTGGCCTTGATCCAGACGATGTCGTCCACGTCCACCAGCACCACGCGCTCGTCCTCGCGCACCGGCAGCCGCTCCAGATAGGCGTCGCGCTGCTGCAGCGAGGCCAGCGCCTGCAGGATGCGCGCCGTCGTGTCCGCATCGGCGCCGCGCGGCGTGGCGAGCCGCTGCTTGACTCGTCGCAGCGTCTCCGCGAAGCGCTCGCGGCCGAAGGGCTTGACCAGGTAGTCCACCGCGTTCGCCTCGAAGGCGCGCACGGCGAACTGCTCGTAGGCGGTGACAAACACGGTGGCCGGCATGCGCGCGGCGCCGATCGTCGCCACCACGTCCAGGCCGGTGATGGCCGGCATCTGGATGTCCAGGAACACGAGGTCGGGCGAAAGCTCGCGGATCGCCGTCACCGCCGACACACCGTCGCCGCATTCGCCGGCCAGCTCGAAGTCCGGATCCTCGCGCAGCCGCCGCACCACCGCCTGCCGTGCGATCGGTTCGTCGTCGACCACCAGCGCCGTGAGGCTCATGCGGGCACGTGCTCCGGCAGCGCATCGTCGTCCAACGCGTGGAACGGCAGGCGCAACCGGCAGGCGACGCCGCGCGGCACCATCAGGTCGAGCCGCAGGCTGGCATCGTCGCCATAGAGTTCGCGCATGCGCAGCCGCGTGTTGGACAGGCCGATGCCGTGTCCGCCGGCATGGCCGCCTTCGTCCAGCGTGCTGTTGTGGTTGCGCACGTCGATGCACAGCGTGCCGCCTTCGCGCCGGCAGTCCACCTCGATGCAGTCGTCGCCGACGTGCTGGCCGATGCCGTAGCGGATGGCGTTCTCCACGATCGGCTGCAGCACCAGGCTGGGCACGGCTGCGTCCAGCACGTCGGGGGCCACGTGGATGCGCGTGGTCAGGCGGTCCTTGAAGCGCCGCCGCTGGATGCCGAGGTAGAGCTCGAGCAGTTCCAGTTCGCGCCGCAGCGGGATCTCCTGGCCGTCATAGTCCTCCAGGAACGCGCGCAGCAGTTCGCTCAGGCGCAGCAGCATGTCCTCGGCCGACAGCGTGTCCTCGTCGAGCAGGGTGATGATGGCGTGCAGCGTGTTGAACAGGAAGTGCGGCTGCAGCTGGGTCTTCAGCACCTGCAGGCGCGACTGCGCGAGTTCCGTGGCCAGGCGCGTGGCTTCCAGTTCCCGGCGCGACTTTTCCGCCTGGAAATGCAGCAGCTGCTGCACCGCCAGCAGCGCCCAGTAGGCGAGCAGGCCGGTGGCGAAGTGCTTGCTGACGAACTGGGTGAACTGGTCGCCGATGCCGGCCGGTTCGAACAGCGCCGACACGAACGCGCCGATCACCATCGCCAGCAGCGTCACGCCCAGGCTGTAGCCGACATGCCGGAGCAGCGCGCGCAGCCGCAGCGGGAACGGGATGGGATGGCGCTCGCCCAGGCGGAAGACCAGCGGCGCCAGCGCGGCCCACGTGAGCCACTGCACGGCCGACCAGCGCAGATAGGTGCCCGGCGACCACAGATGCGCGTTGACCGCATCGTGGACGCAGCCCTGCATGGCGAACACCAGCACCACCAGCGACCACAGGGCCAGGTAACGGGACAGGCGGACCTCCAGCGTGCCCAGACGGATCTTCATGCGTAGCTCCTGATCGGCGAGCGCATCGTAGGGCGCCGGCGCGGATGCGGGAAGGCGCAGAAGGCACCCGCTACGATTGGTCACGACGGCACGACGATTCGTCCCGGATCGGTTGCCGGGCGAGCAGGGGCGGCGCGAGATGCGGGGGCCCCGGACGTCATCCCGCGTCACCGGTGGCGCCCTTCCCGCCGGAGATCACGCCATGCGCCGTCTGTCCGCCCTCGTCCTGTCCGCCGCCCTCGCTCCGATCGCCGCCGCTGCGGCCGAACGCACGCATACCCTGTACCTCGTCAACCGCGCGCACGATCGCATCGTCGCGGTCGCGACCACACCGGCCGGAGGCACGGCATGGAACGAATTGCTGCGTGGCGCCACGCTCGCGGGCGGGGGCGACACCGCCACGCTGCAGCTGGCCAGCGACCAGTGCGTGCACGACGTGAAGGTGGAGTTCGTCAACGGCCGCCGCGCGCTGTATCCCGCGCTCGACCTGTGCCGTCACCGTGGCCTGCGCATCCCGCCGTTGCCGGCGAGGGACACGCAGGCGGCGATAGCCGTTCGGCGCGACGGGACGAGCGGCGCGTTGTCCGCCGAGGATTGACGCCCGCGGGCATCGCCTGCCTCAGGCGGCCAGGTCCAGGACGACGCGGCCTTCGATCGTGCCGGCGCGCATGCGCGCGAACACGTCGTTGATGTCTTCCAGCCGCGCCGTCGTCACCGTCGCCGCCACCTTGCCCATGGCCGCGAACGCCAGCGATTCCTGCAGGTCCAGCCGCGTGCCGACGATGGAGCCCCGCACGGTGATGCCGTTGAGCACCATGCCGAAGATGTCGAGCGGGAACTGCCCCGGTGGCAGGCCGTTGAGCGAAACCGTGCCGCCGCGGCGGACCATGCCGATGGCCTGCTCGAACGCTTTCGGCGAGACCGCGGTGACCAGCGCGCCATGCGCACCGCCGATCTCCTTCTTCAGGTAGGCGACCGGGTCGGTCGTCTTCGCGTTGACGGCGACGGTGGCGCCCAGGCGGCGGGCGAGGTCGAGCTTGGCGTCGTCCACGTCGACCGCCGCCACGTTCAGGCCCATCGCCTTGGCGTACTGCACGGCCATGTGGCCGAGGCCGCCGATGCCGGAGATCACCATCCAGTCGCCGGGCTGCGTGTCGGTGACCTTCAGGCCCTTGTACACCGTCACGCCCGCGCACAGGATCGGCGCGATCTCGACGAAGCCGATGTTGTCCGGCAGGTGGCCGACATAGTCGGCGTTGGCCAGTGCGTATCCGGCGAAGCCGCCGTTGACCGAGTAGCCGGTGTTCTGCTGCGTCTCGCACAGGGTTTCCCAGCCGCCCAGGCAGTGTTCGCAATGGCCGCAGGCCGAATACAGCCACGGGATGCCGACGCGGTCGCCTTCCTTCACGTGCGTCACGCCGGTGCCGACCGCCGCGACGTGGCCCACGCCCTCATGGCCGGGGATGAACGGCGGCGCCGGCTTCACCGGCCAGTCGCCCTCGGCGGCGTGCAGGTCGGTGTGGCAGACGCCGCAGGCTTCGATCTTCACCAGCAGTTCGCCGGCTGCCGGACGCGGTACCGGCACGTCCTCGATCGCCAGGGGTGCGCCGAACGCGCGTACGACGGCGGCTTTCATGGTGGTGTCCATCCGCGACCTCCTCGGGGTTCCGGGAGCCCACCGTAGGCCGAGGAAAGGAGGACCACATTGATCGCGATCAACCCCGCACGGCGAAGGACGACCGTCGGTCGGCCGCCCGGCGGGTTGGCGACCGGCGGCCACGGCGGTTACCGTCGGCGACACTCCCGCACGCAGCACAGGCCGCACCATGGGCACACGCACGCCGGCCACCGACGTGGACACCTTCCTCGGCACGCTGGCGCACCCGCAGGAGGCCGCGCTGCGCCGCCTGCGTGCGGTGATCCTGGCGACCGATCCGCGCATCGGCGAGGGCATCAAGTGGAATGCGCCCAGCTTCCATGTCGACGGCCGCCACTTCGCGACGATGCAGCTGCGGCGCGCCGACCGGCTGCTGCTGGTATTGCACCTGGGCGCGGGCAAGCGCGTGCTGCCGAAGGACGCCATCGCCGATCCGCAGGGACAGCTGATGTGGCTCGGCGCGGATCGTGCGACGTGGTCGTTCGTGGACCGCGAGGACGTCGAGGCGCGAGCCGCCGGCCTGCAGGACCTGCTGCGGCAGTGGATGGCGCACCTCTGAGGACCGTTCCGCCCGGCCCACCCGCACCGACGGCGTGACCGGCGCCACACGCGGCACGACCATCGACACAGGTCCGTGACGGTCGTGACGGCGACACTGGTCTCCCGCCACCGGAGCCGTGCCGATGAAGACCGCCTTCTCCTCGTTGCTGCTGCTCGCGCTGTCATGCGCGCCGCAGCCGGGCCGTGCGCAGGACACCTGCCCCGACCGCAGCGCCTATGCGCCGGCGCGCGAGATCGTCGCCGACCTGCAGCGCATCACCGCGCCGGAGGGCGTGCAGGAGGAGTACGCGGTCGAGATCGGCGGCATCCGCCAGTGGGTGAACGTGCGCGGACAGGACCGCGACAATCCGATGGTGCTGTTCGTCCACGGCGGTCCGGCGTCGCCGATCATCCCGACGCTTTGGCAGTTCCAGCGCCCGCTGGAGGAATACTTCACGGTGGTGAACTACGACCAGCGCGGCGCGGGCAAAACGCTGGTGCTGAATCCGCAGGAGGCGGTGGCGGACACCCTGCGCATCCAGCGCTATGTCGACGACGCCATCGCGCTGGCCGAATACCTGCGGGCCCGTTACCGCCAGCGCAAGCTGGTGCTGATGGCGCACAGCTGGGGCACGGTGGTGGCCATGCACGCGGCGCTGCAGCGGCCCGACCTGTTCCATGCCTATGTCGGCATCGGCCAGGTGATCAACGTGCGCACCAACGAGCGGGTGAGCTTCGACTACGGTCTGCGCACGGCACGCGAGAAGGGCAATGCCGAGGCCGTGCGCGAGATGGAAGCCATCGCGCCCTATCCCGGCGACCGGCCCATCACCCGCGAGCGCATCGTGATCGCGCGCAAGTGGCCGCAGTTCTACGGCGGGCTGAGCGCGTACCGCGCCGAGTCCCGGTACTTCTTCCAGGGCCCGCGCCTGTCGCCCGACTACGACGATGCCGCGCGCTGCGCGATCAATGCCGGCAGCGTGTTCACCCTGGGCCGGCTGCTGGATGAGTTCCTGCAGGTCGATTTCACCGGCGTGAAGGACTTCCCTGTTCCGGTGGTGATGTTCATGGGCCGCCACGACTACACCACGCCCTCCGAACCGACCGCGGCGTGGTTGGCGGAGGTGCGCGCGCCCTACAAGCAGGGCGTCTGGTTCGAGCACTCGGCGCACATGATCCCGTGGGAGGAGCCGGGCAAGACGCTGGTCAGCCTGCTGCAGCACGTACGGCCGCTGGCGGAGACGGGCGGAGCGGGCGCCGCGACGCCCTGAGCGGACACGGATAGCGCCGACCCGGGCGCAGAATTCGGCGCGGAAATGCGGGATAGTGCGGCGCAGTCCCCCCGCCCGCGCCGCCGTTCGCCCGCATGACCGACCCCGTTCCGCCCGCCGGCCGCGTGCCGCGTCCCTCATCGCTGAGACGACAGTTCGCGCGCGCGGTGGTGCTGGCGGCGCTGCTGCCCGCCGCATTGCTGGGCGTGGTGGAACAGATGCGTTCCTACCGGGCCGAGCAGCGCCATGTCGGCGAACGGCTGGAGGTGAGCACCATCCTCAGTGCCACGGCGGTGGAGGATTTCGTCGGCATGCATCAGGCCGGTGTGGCGCTGGTGGCCTCGATGAGCGACCAGCACACCGACTGGCCGGCGCGGCTGGCGGAGCTGCGCCGGCGCTATCCCGGCTTCAGCAGCGTGCTGGTCACCGATGCGGATGGCACGGTGCAGGCATCGCAGCCGGTGCCGCCGCGCGCACCGGCCATCAACGTGGCCGATCGCGACTACTTCCGCATGTCCCGGCAGACGGGTGCGCCGTTCGTGTCCGATGCATTCCGCGGCCGTCGCCTCAGCCACGATCCGCTGGTGGCGGTGGCGGCGCCGTGGCAGCAGGACGGCGCGTTCGCCGGCGTGGTGCAGGGTTCCATCCGCGTCGACACCTTCACCGGTCCGCGCGTCGCCGCCATGCGCCGGCGTGGCGTGGAAATGCTGCTGCTCGACCGCGACCTGCGCGTGATCCGCGCGACCGAGGGGCTGCCGTACCGCTTCCAGCAATCGCTGGCCGGCAGTGCGCTGCTGGCCGGTGCCGGACAGGGCTCGCGCGAAACCGAATCGCGTCGCGTGCGCGACGCGATGGCCGACGGCCGCGCGGCCTGGGTGTCGCAGGCGACGCTCTCTTCGGGCTGGACGCTGGTGCTGCTGGTGCCGGACACCCTGCTGACGGGCACGGTGGGGCGTCGCGCGGTGGCGACCGCGGTCCTGCTGGTGCTGATCGCCGCCGGCGTGTGGCTGGCGTACGCGTGGCAGATGCGGCGCCTGGACGGTGCGCTCGCGCAGCTGTCGGACGCGCTGCACGCGCTGGCGGTGCACCGGCGGCCCAGTGCCGCGGCGCCGCTGCCGGAAGAATTCGAGCCGGTCGGGCGCGCAGTGGGCGAGCTGGCGGAACAGCTGGACGCCGCGCACCAGGACCTGCGGCGCGCGCTGGACGAGCAGAGCGAGCTGTCGCTGTCGCTGCAACGCACGCTCGAGCGCCGCGAGCAGGACGTGGACCGGCGCACCGCCGAACTGCGCCTGGCCAACGCCGAACTGGACCGGCTCAACCGCATCGATCCGCTGACCGGCTGCCTCAACCGGCGCGGCCTGCAGCATGCGCTGGCGCCGCTCGGCGACGAGGCCGGCGAACTGCTGGCGCCGCTGGCGGTGATCGCGCTGGACGTGGACCACTTCAAGGCCTTCAACGACCGCTACGGCCACGCCGCCGGCGATGGCGCGCTGCGCCGGGTCGCGGGCGTGGTCGCCGGTGCGCCGCGCCGCTCGCACGATGCCGCCGCGCGCACCGGCGGCGAGGAGTTCCTGATCCTGCTGTCGCAGGCCGACACCGACGAGGTCGCCGAGGTCGCCGAACGCCTCCGTGCGGCCGTGCAGGCGCTGGCGATCGCGCATGCGGATTCGCCCTGGGGCGTGCTGACCGTCAGCGTCGGCTGGGTGCGCGCCGATGCGGGCGCCGACTACGCGCAGGCGTTCCTGCTCGCCGACGAGGCGCTGTACCGCGCCAAGCACGGCGGACGCAACCGGGTGGAACGCGAGTAGGTCTGCAGCCGCCGAGGTTCGACAGCATCCGCGCGCGTCTCAGCGCACCACCGCCAGCCGCCGCGGCGGCGGTTCCTCGCGCTGGAACAGCACGCGTTCGGGCCGGTGCAGTGCGTAGCCCTGGCCGTAGTCCACGCCCAGCGAACGCAGCGCGTCGCAGATCTTCGGGCTGGCCACCCATTCGGCGACCACCTTCAGTCCGCGCTGGTGGCCGATCTGGGCGATGGCGCTGACGATGGTGCGGCTCATCGGGTCGGTCTCGAGGTCGCGGATGAAACTGCCGTCGATCTTGATGAGGTCCGCCGGCAGGTTCTTCAGGTAGCCGAACGAGGACATGCCGGCACCGAAATCGTCCAGCGCGATGCGGCAGCCGACGCGACGCAGGCGCTCGATCACGCCCACCACCTTCAGCAGGTTGCGCACCGCGACCGTCTCGGTGATCTCGAAGCACAGCGCGTGCGGCGGCACCGCGTATTCGGTGATGCGGGCGAGGATGAAATCGGCCAGGCCTTCGTCCTCGATGCTGGCGCCGGACAGGTTGATCGCGCACGTGCCCAGGCGCATGCCCGAGTGGTGCAGCTGGCTGAAGTGCGCCAGCGCGTTGCGGATCACCCAGCGGTCGATCGCCGGCATCAGGCCGTAGCGTTCGGCGGCCGGCAGGAACGCGCCGGGCAGCACGATGCCGCCGTCCTCGTCGCGCAGCCGCAGCAGCAGTTCGATGCTGGTGGCGGTGTCGCGGCCGTCAAGGGGCACGATCTCCTGGTAGTCCAGCAGCAGGCGGTCCTGTTCCATCGCCCAGCGCAGGCGGTTGGCCCATTCCATTTCGCCGTGGCGGCGCGTGGTCTCGTTGTCCTCGCGGTAGAGGTGCACGCGGTTGCGGCCGTTCTCCTTGGCCAGGTAGCAGGCGGTGTCCGCCCAGGCCAGCAGATCCTTGAGCGTGGGTTCCTGCTGGTCGATCACCACCACGCCGATGCTGGCGCTGACGGTGTAGGTGCGGTCCTGCCAGACGAACATCAGCGCCTCGATGCGTTCGCGCAGGCGCTCGGCCAGGGCCTGCGCGCCCTCGGCGTCCACGTGGAAGGCCATCAGGCCGAACTCGTCGCCGCCCAGCCGCGCCAGCACATCGCCGCCGCGCAGCTGCTGGCGCATCGCCAGCGCCAGCTGCGCGAGCAACTGGTCGCCGGCCATGTGGCCGGAGATGTCGTTGATCAGCTTGAACTGGTCCAGGTCGATGTACAGCAGCGCGCACGGATCGCAGACGGCGCGCCCCTTGCGCTCGCTCAGGGCTTCCTCGACGCGGCGCTCGAACTCGCGCCGGTTGCACAGCTCGGTCAGCGCATCGTGCGTGGCCTGGTAGCTGAGGCGTTCGGTCAGCTCGCGCTGCTCGGAGATGTCGGTGGCCACCATCAGCAGGTGCGGCGTGCCCTCCATGTCGACCTGCGCGATGGAGGCGCTGGCCCAGAACGCGCCGCCCTCCGGGCTCAGCAACACCGCCTCCAGGTTGCCCCAGTCGTCGCCGATGGCCGCCGCGTCGCGCGCGCGCGCCTGCAGCTGCGGATCGGAGAACAGCGCGGACAGCGGCAGGCCGGTCGGGTCGCCCAGGCGCAGGCGCGCGGCCTGGTTGGCGTAGGCGATGCGGCCGTCGCGCGCGTCGGCCAGCAGCACCAGCGCGGGCAGCAGTTCGTTGAGCGCGCGGAAGCGCAGTTCGCTCTCGCGGTACCGCTGGCTCATCTGTTCGCCCAGCGCCACGGCGCGCCGGCGCGTGGTGGCCAGCGACCACGCCAGCGCCGCCAGCAGCAGGCTGATCACGCCGCCGCCCGCCAGCACCGCCTGCAGGCGGCCGGTGTCCAGCGGCTGCGGGCGCGGTTGCATCTCGATGCGCCACTGCCGGCCGCCGAAGTCCAGCCGGCGCACCTGGGCCGGCAGGTCGGCGGCCACGGGCGTGGACGAGTCGTAGAACGGATGCGCGTCGGCGGTGGCGTCGTAGACGCGCACCCGGAACGCGTCCAGCACGGGACCGGCCATGGCGGCTTCGACCAGCGGCTGCACGCGGATGCCGATGGCCAGCGCGCCGATCTCGCGTGCGCGGCGCTGGTTGGGCGAGGTGGGCGTGGGGCCGTCGGAATACACCGGCAGGCGCAGCGTCACGCCCAGCGGGTTCTGCCCGGCCGGCGTGGTCTGGCGCAGCGGGAAGGGCGCGGAGATCACCACCGTGTCGGTGTCGCGGGCGCGCAGCAGCGCCGCCAGATTCGCCTTCTGGGTGACCATGTCGAAGCCGATCAGCGAGGTGTTGTGCTGGTAGGGCGCGACGAACTCGTAGCGGTACGACACGTGGTCGGCCAGCGGCTGGTCCGCCGGCGAGCGTCGGGCGAAGGCCAGCGAGGTGTAGGTGCCGGGCGCGAGCGGGCTGCGCAGGCTGGCGTGGTACTGGCTGAAGCGCGCCTGGTCCATCTGGTCGTTGGCCAGGAACACGGTCTGCATGGCGCGCAGCATGGACGCCGCCTGTTCCAGCGGCACCCGCAGGCGCGAGGCCCCGGCGTCGGCCAGGGCATGGCGCGCGTCTTCGGCGCGCTGCTGCAGGTCGCGCCATTCGCGGTGGGCGACGATGCCCGTGCAGGCCAGGCCCAGCAACAGCACGGCCGCCGCCCATGCCAGCGGCGGCAGGCCGCGGCGGCGGGAGGGCGGGGGCGCCGGAGCGTCACCGGGGTGTAGGGGGGTGGAATCCACCTGCGGGCCTTGATCCTGCGTGATGGGAGGGCGGTCGGCCCGGCCTGTTTCCTGGGGAAGCAGGCTTCGTGCCAAACCGGCCGAGTGCCGGAACACCGGATCCGGGGCCTTCCGCGGGGACCGACAGGTCCCGTGTGCGCTGCGGAAGGACCGTATGGGTCACTATCGGCCCCGGGGTGACGTTCTTGACGCGGGTGGCCGGTCGTCGGCGCCGCGCTAGGCGAGCGGCTGGATGGGCGAGGAGGTCCGCAGACGTCCGCTGACGGCGGCGCGGGTCGGCGGGCGGGCGGTCTCCAGCGCCTCCAGCGCCTGCGCCAGCAGCGCCAGGTCCTGCAGCACGCCCAGCTGGTCGACCAGCCGGCTCACCTGCCGCAGGCCCGGTGCGGGTGGGCCGTCCGCCGGTGGCCGGACATGCAGCTTGCGCAGGGCGGTCAGCTGCATGCGCAACCGGCGCGAGCGGCGACGCCACTCGTGCAGGTCGTCGACGCGGCCGGAGCGTATCGCCTCCGCCTGGGCGCGTGCCTGCCGCCGTTGCGAGCGCGCCAGGGCCTGGCGCAGGTCGTCGCGACGGAGCCGGTGCCAGGGCAACTGCTGCAGCCGTTCCGCCTGCCGATGGGCCAGCGCCTGTCGGCGGACGAAACCCGGATCGTCCCGCAGCGCCCCGGCCAGGCGGTGCCGCTGTCGCTCGGCCAGCCGCGGCAGCAGCGCCTCCCAGGCAGCGCGTTCGTCGGCGTCGGTGGTCTCCTCCGCCAGGTGCCGGGCGGTCTCCTGCACCACCTGTCCGTCCCGCAGCGCCGACAGCGCCCTGGCCAGCGTGCGCAGGTCGTGGTCGATCGCGTCGACGGCCTCGCGTCCCAGCGCGCGCCGGCCCAGCGCCAGCAGCGAACGCAGCCGGCGGACGCTCTTGCGCGCCTCGTGCACGCCCGCCGGGTCGGCCGGCGCAACGGCCAACGCCGACGCCAGCGCGCGGGCGTCGCCCGCCGCGAGCGCGGCGGCCCGTTCGCCGATGGGTGCGGAAGCGGTGCGCGGGCTCATGGCGATCCACCCCGGCGGGAAAGTGACACTCCGCGACAGTCTAGGACGGGAGGCCCGGGGTTTTGCCGGCCGGGGCGACTGAACGCCTGCCGCTCGTCGGCACGGCGCGGGCTTGGCGTCGCGACCTCGAAAAGGTATAAATCGTTTATACGATTTACAGGTGCGCCATGGCAAAGTCCCGCAAGACGCGCGAAGCCGGCGGTTCCGACGCCGGAAACGCCGCCCCGGCCAGGCTGGTGCGCGACAGCTTCACCATGCCGGCCGACGACTTCGCGCTGGTCGCGGTGCTGAAGGGCCGTGCGCTGCAGGTGCAGCGCCCGGCCAAGAAGAGCGAACTGCTGCGGGCCGGCCTGCACGCCCTGGCCGCGCTGTCGCCGCAGGCCTTGGCGGACGCGCTGGATGCGCTGGCGCCGGTGAAGGCCGGTCGACCGAAGAAGAAGTGACCCTCGCCGCGATCTGCGGCGGCCCCGTGTGTTGTGCGCAGGCGCCGTGGGCGCCCGCGATGTGCCTGTCCCGGATGTGTTGCCGATGAACCTTGCCGCTCTGTTCCGCCGCCACCGCGTGGTGGTCCTGCTGTTCCTGCTGCTGGCGCCGATGCTGGTGGCGTCGTCGCACCTGCCCGCCGGCCGCGAGGCCGGCATCGAGATGCGCGCCGGCTACCGCGTGCAGGACCTGGACTGGGTGGATCCGGCGCGCGGCCGCGCGGTGCCGGTGAAGCTGTTCTGGCCGGAGGCCGCGCGTACCGGCAAGGTGCCGCTGGTGGTGTTTTCGCACGGTATCGGCAGTGCGCGCGACGGCTACACCTACCTGGGCCACTACTGGGCGAAGCACGGCATCGCCAGCGTCCACGTGCAGCACGTCGGCAGCGACCGCGCGCTGTGGCAGGGCAATCCGTTCGGCCTCGTGTCCCGCTTCCAGCACGCCGCCGGCGCGGCCGAAGCGGTGGCACGCGTGCATGACCAGCGCTTCGCGCTCGACCAGGTGCTGGCCGGCGAATGGGGCGCGCAGGTCGACCGCGCGCGCATCGTCGCGGCGGGCCACTCGTACGGCGCCAACACCACGCTGATGGTGGCCGGCGCGCGCGTGGTCCGCGACGGCCAGGCCATCGAACTGCGCGATCCGCGCGTCAGCGCGGCCATCGTCATCTCGGCGCCGCCGTTCTATGGCGACGACGACTTCCGGCCGATCCTCGCCGGCATCACCATTCCCACGCTGCACGTGACCACGGCCGACGACATCATCCGCATCCCCGGGTTCGGCTCCGGCGTGGAGGACCGGCTGAAGGTGTTCGACGCCATCGGCGGTGCGCACAAGGTGCTGGCGGTGTACCGCCACGGGACCCACAACGTGTTCACCGACCATCGCTACTTCGATTCGCGCGAAGTCAGCGAGGACGTGAAGCGCGCCACCGAATCGCTGTCGCTGGCCTTCATCGACACGGTGTACGGCACGTCCACCGCCGGGCTGGCGCAGTGGCGCTCGGGCCACCGCGCGCTGCTGGCGCGGTACGAGACGCGCTGACTCAGGTCGCCGACCACACGGCCAGCTCGTAGCCGTCGGGATCGATGAAGTGGAAGCGGCGTCCGCCCGGGAAGGCGAAGATCGGCTTGGTGATGTGGCCTCCGGCTTGCTCCACCTGCGCCAGGCTGTCTTCCAGCGCGGTCGAATACAGCACGACCAAGGCGCCGCCCGGCTGCGGCGTGCCGTGCGCGAAGCCGCCGGTCAGGCGGCCGTCGCGGAACTCGCAGTAGTCGGGGCCGTAATCCTGGAACGTCCAACCGAATGCGTCGCCATAGAAGGCTTTCGATGCGGCGATGGATGCGACGGTGAATTCGAGATAGTCGATGCGGTGGTGCTGGTCGGCGCTGCTCATGCGGGTCTCTTTGTGGCTCAACGTTCGGAATGTCCGCTCTCATCGTAGTCGCGACGCTCGAACAGGTGCGGCTGGATCAGTTCGATGAAGGCGCGCGCCTGCGGCGACAGGAACTTGCCCTTGCGCACCACCACGCCGTAGCTGCGCGAGGGGAACCACTGCGCCAGCGAGCGTGCCGCCAGCCGGTCGCGGTCGGCCTCGCCCAGGCAGATCGACGCGATGATCGAGATGCCCATGCCCATGCTGACGTACTGCTTGATCACCTCCCAGCCACCGACCTCCAGCGCGACCGTGTAGGGCACGCGCGCCTGCTGGAAGACCAGGTCGACCAGCCGGTAGGTGATCAGCCGCTTCGGCGGCAGGATCAGGCCGTACGGCGAGAGGTCTTCCAGGCGCAGGTCGCGCTTCTTCGCCAGCGGATGGTCCGGCGGCGTGATCAGCATCGGCTCGAAGCGGTAGACCGGCGCGTAGCTGAGATCGGCCGGCACATCGAGCACCGAACCCACCGCCAGGTCCACGGCATCCGACCGCAGCAGGTCGGTGCCGTCGGCGGTGGCGGCGTTGTGCAGGGTCAGCTTCACCTCGGGGTGCTGCTGGCGGAAGTGCTCCACGATCTTCGGCAGCAGGTAGAGGATGGTCGAACTGTTGGCCGCCACGTTCAGTTCGCCGGCCTCCAGCCCGCTGACCTTTTCCCGGAACGTCGCGTCCAGCCCGTCCAGGCCCGCCACCAGCGGCTGGGCCAGTTCGTACAGCACCTGGCCTTCGCGGCTGGGGGTCAGTCGGCGCCCGCTGCGTTCGAACAGGGTGATCCCCAGGTCCCGTTCCAGTGCCTGCAGCTGCAGGGTGATGGCGGGCTGGCTGACGAAAAGCGCCTCCGCGGCCCGCGACACCGACCCCAGACGCACCGTCTGGCAAAAGGCGCGCAGGGGCTTCAGCCGGTCGGATTTGTAGGGAAATCGCGGGGTTGGCGCTTCTTTGGAGCTCACGTTCTAGTCAACTATAAGGCCGACTTATTTAGTGCATTGACAAAACTGTTTTGTCAAATAATTCGACGCGGGAGCACTGTGCGTCTCCAGCACGACGCCAGGAGACGCCCATGTCCGCCACCGCTTTCGCCCTGCCGCCGCGTGATACGCGCGCCGACCGCCCCACCCCCGGCATCGCCCTGACCGCCAAAGTGGCGGGCCAGGACGCCCTGCTGCCGCCCGGTGCGCTGGCTCTGCTCGTCTCGCTGCACCGTGCGATCGAACCGGAGCGCCAGGCCCGGCTGGCGGCCCGTCGCTCGCGACAGGCCTTCTTCGACGCGGGCGGCCTGCCCGACTTCCGCGACGACACCCGCAGCATCCGCGAGGGCGACTGGACCGTGGCCCCGGTCCCGACCGCGCTGCAGGACCGCCGGGTGGAGATCACCGGCCCGGTCGACCCGAAGATGGTCATCAACGCGCTGAACTCGGGCGCCAAGGTGTTCATGGCCGACTTCGAGGATTCCACCTCGCCGACCTGGCAGAACCTGCTGACCGGCCAGCGCGCGCTGATCGGGGCGGTGGCCGGCGACCTCACCTTCACCTCCGACGCCGGCAAGCACTACACGCTGAAGCCGCAGCACGAGCAGGCCGTGTTGCTGGTGCGCCCGCGCGGCTGGCACCTGGACGAGAAGCACGTGCTGATCGATGGCGCGCCGATCGCCGGCGGCCTGTTCGACATCGCCGTGTTCGCCTGGCACAACGCCCGCGCGCTGCAGGCCCGCGACCGCGGTCCGTATTTCTACCTGCCCAAGCTGCAGAGCATGGAAGAGGCCGCGCTGTGGGAGACCGCGCTGTCCCACATCGAGGCGGCGCTGGGCCTGCCGCACGGGCAGATGAAGGTCACCGTGCTGATCGAGACGCTGCCGGCGGTGTTCGAGATGCACGAGATCCTGCACGCGCTGCGCGACCGCATCGTCGGCCTGAACTGCGGCCGCTGGGACTACATCTTTTCCTACCTGAAGACCTTCCGTCGCCACGCCGACAAGGTGCTGCCCGAGCGCGGCCAGGTGACCATGACGCAGCCGTTCCTGAAGGCGTATTCGGAACTGCTGATCCAGACCTGCCATCGCCGCGGCGCCCATGCGATGGGTGGTATGGCGGCGCAGATCCCGATCAGCAACGACGAGGCCGCCAACGAGCAGGCGATGGCGCGCGTGCGCGCCGATAAGCTGCGTGAGGTCACCGCCGGCCACGACGGCACCTGGGTGGCGCACCCGGCGCTGATCCCGGTGGCGAAGGCGATCTTCGACGAGCACATGCCGCAGACCAACCAGCGCGGCGTGCTGCGCGAGGACGTGGCGGTGACCCGCGACGACCTGATCCGGCCGTCCGCCGGCACCATCACCCGCGCCGGCTTCGAAGGCAACGTGGAAGTCTGCGTGCGCTACCTGGCCGCGTGGCTGGATGGCAAGGGCTGCGTGCCGATCCACTGGCTGATGGAAGACGCCGCCACCGCCGAGATCTCGCGCGCGCAGATCTGGCAGTGGCTGCACACCGCCGACGTGCACCTGTGCGACGGCACCCAGATCGATTACGCGCTGCTGCAGCGCACGCTGGCCGCGCTGCCCGCGAAGCTGGGCGACCACGCGCGCCTGCCCGGTGGCGAGCGCATCTCCGAAGCCATCGCCCTGCTCGACCACCTGAGCCGCGCCGACGAGCTGGCCGACTTCCTGACCCTGCCCGCGTACGACCGCATCGATTGATCGAAGGCCGGGATTCGGGAAGGGGGAATCGGGATTCGTAGCGCCCACCCATCACGTCCTGCCAGGCCATCCGCAACGAACTGAAGCACCCCACATCACGGAGCATCGCCATGAGCACACAACAACAGCAGATCGACGCCATCCAGCAGGACTGGGACCACAACCCGCGCTGGGCCGGCATCAAGCGCGACTACGCCGCCGCCGATGTCGTCCGCCTGCGCGGCAGCCTGCAGCCGGAATACACCCTGGCCCGCCGCGGCGCCGAGAAGCTGTGGAAGCTCGTCAACGGCGAAGCCAGGAAGGGCTACGTCAACGCCTTCGGCGCGATCAGCGCGGGCCAGGCGATGCAGCAGGCCAAGGCCGGCCTGGAAGCCGTCTATCTGTCCGGCTGGCAGGTGGCCGCCGACGGCAACACGTCCGAGACCATGTATCCCGACCAGTCGCTGTATGCGTACGACTCGGTGCCGACGATGGTCCGCCGCATCAACAACACCTTCCAGCGTGCCGACGAGATCCAGTGGAAGAATATCTGCGACGGCAAGATGAGCGAGCAGGACGCCATCGACTTCTTCCTGCCCATCGTCGCCGACGGCGAGGCCGGCTTCGGTGGCGTGCTGAACGCCTACGAGCTGATGAAGAACATGATCGTCGCCGGCGCCGCAGGCGTGCACTTCGAGGACCAGCTGGCCGCGGTGAAGAAGTGCGGGCACATGGGCGGCAAGGTGCTGGTGCCCACGCAGGAAGCGGTGCAGAAGCTGCAGGCCGCGCGCCTGGCCGCCGATGTGCTGGGCGTGCCGACCATCGTGCTGGCGCGCACCGACGCCGAAGCCGCCAACCTGCTGACCTCGGACTTCGACGCCAACGACCAGCCCTTCGTCACCGGTCAGCGCACCGCGGAAGGCTTCTACCGGGTGAAGAACGGCCTGGAGCAGGCGATCAGCCGCGGCATCGCCTACGCGCCTTACGCCGACCTGGTGTGGTGCGAGACCGGCACGCCCGACATCGGCTTCGCCCGCGAGTTCGCGCAGGCGGTGCATGCCAAGCATCCCGGCAAACTGCTGTCGTACAACTGCTCGCCCAGCTTCAACTGGAAGAAGAACCTGGACGACGCGCAGATCGCCCGCTTCCAGGACGAGCTGTCGGCGCTGGGCTACAAGTATCAGTTCATCACCCTGGCCGGTATCCACATCAACTGGTTCAACACCTTCAAGTTCGCGCACGACTATGCGCGCGGCGAGGGCATGAAGCATTACGTCGAGCAGGTACAGGAAGCCGAGTTCGCCGCCCGCGAGAAGGGCTACACCTTCGTCTCGCACCAGCAGGAAGTCGGCGCCGGTTACTTCGACGACGTCACCACCGTCATCCAGGGCGGCAGCTCCAGCGTCACCGCGCTGAAGGGCTCCACCGAGGAGGAGCAGTTCTACGAGAAGGAAAAGGCGGCCTGACTACCGTCGCATGGATGTCCGAGAAGGAACGCCGGCTCAAGCCGGCGTTTCGCTTGGTGCGGACCTCAGCTGGCCTCGGGAGCATCCGTGCTCCATGGTCGGCCCAGCGGAGGCACGACGTCGCTGGGCTGGAGGTTGCGCATGGGAACGCGCAGCCGATGCACCTGGGGTCCGTTGTGGGTGAACTCGACCACGTCCAGATAGAGCGCGCCCAGCCGGTTGCGCTCAAGGAGTGCCAGGAATGCCTCCTTGCCGATGTCATCGTCGATCGGGACATAGGACACGGCGGTCTCGCGATGGCGCAACAACAACGTCATCCAGCTGCGTGCGTCCGCCTTGTCGCTCAGGCCGGTGATCGCGCCAGGCCGGAACTTGACCTCGAACTCCCCGCTTGCGGTATCGCCATGTGCGAAGCGACTTGGTTTCAGCTGGTCGAAGCGGAAATGTGGAGCGTGAAGCACGATCGGGCCGTCCAGCAGGTTGCGGACTTCGAATGCGATCACATTGCGATACTGCGGGTGTCCGGTTTCCAGCCGGAACACGGAGTGCACCGAGACCTTCTGCACGGACTGCTTGCGCATCGACAGCAACAGCCGGCCGATCACCGCCGCGATGGCGACAGTCAGGATGTTCCAGATGCCCGCATCGTTCACGCGAGCAAGGACGGCGTGCGTGGCGGCGTGCGTGGCGGGCAGCAACCACAGCACGATGGCGGCGACCGCGATCAGCAACAGTGCAATGCTGCCAAGGGTACGGAGCTGGATCTTCACGGTGGATGCCCCTCGTGATCCCCGTTGACGCGAATGAGCGGAGGCCGACCGTCTGGCGCGCGGGACTCGCCAGACGGTGGCCTTGTCAGCCTCTTACTTCTTCACTTCCTGCGTATGCCGCTTCAGCGCCTCAGGCAGGCCCAGCACGCCATCGGCGCCGGTCGGCACGCTGATGCTGGAGCCGGTCAGGTCGTTGCCGATCGGCTCGGCCCGGCCACCCAGGCATTGGGCGAGGAAGCCTTCCGTCACGGCGTTGAACGCCTTGCTGTTTTCCGGGCGTGCGAAGCCGTGGCCCTCGTCGGGGAACAGCACGTAGGTCACCGGGATCTTCTTCGCCGTCATCGCCTTCACGATCTGGTCGCTCTCGTCCTGCCTCACGCGCGGATCGTTGGCGCCCTGGCCGATCAGCAGCGGCTTCCTGATCCGGTCGGCATACGTCAGCGGCGAACGCTCGGTCAGCCACTTCCTGCCGGCCTCGGTGCGCGGGTCGCCCATGCGCTTGGCCAGCTGTTCAAAGAAGCTGGCCCAGTACGGCGGCACGGTACTAAGCAGGGTGTTGAGGTTGGACGGCCCCACGATGTCCACGCCGCAGGCGAACGTGTCCGGCGTGAAGGTCAGGCCGGCCAGCGTCGCGTAGCCGCCGTAGCTGCCGCCCATGATCGCGACCTTGTCCTCGGTGGTGACGCCCTGTTTCACTGCCCACTGCACGGCGTCGATCAGATCGTCGTGCATCTTGCCGGCCCACTCGCCGTTGCCGGCATTGGTGAAGTCCTTGCCGAAGCCGGTGGAGCCGCGGAAGTTCACCGACAGCACCGCGTAGCCGCGGTTGGCCAGCCACTGGTTGTAGCTGCCGTAGCCGTAGGAATCGCGCGCCCACGGTCCGCCATGGACCAGCAGCACCAGCGGCACCGGCGCGTCGGCCCTGCCGTCGTTGTCGGCATCGGCGCTGCGTGGCAGGGTGAGGTAGCTGACCAGCGTCTTGTTGTCGCGCGAGGCGATCTCCACCGGCCATTGCGGCACCAGCGGCTTGCCGTCCAGCTTCGGCCGCGCGGAAAACAGTTTGGTCAGCGTGCCGGTCGGGCGGTCGTAGCGGTAATAGACCAGCGGTGCTTCGGCCGCCGAGTAGGCGACGATCCAGGTCGTGTCGTCCAGCGTGCGCGTGTTGACGGACACATCGCCCGGACCGATCGCTTCCAGCTTCTCCAGGTCGGCGCGGATCGCCGGGTCGACCACTTTCCATTCGTCGCGCAGGTAGTCGACCGACACGGCCTGCACCTTGCCCGTCGCCGGGTCGGCCAGCGTGCCGCCGACGTCGGCGCGCGCGTCCTCCAGCACCAGCGTGCGCCGGCCGCTGGCCACGTCGATGGCGAACAGCGCCGCCGTGTTGCGGCCGCGCGAATCGGTGAAGTAGAGCGTCCTGCCGTCCAGCGTCAGGCCGCCCGGGCTGGTGGTCAGCACGTCCTCGAACGGGATGTCGTCGAACTTTTCCCAGCCCCCCTTGGCATCGCGCTTCAGCACGTCGGCGCCGCCGTCCGGGCGCGAGCGCTGCGCATACTTGAGGGTGTAGTCGGCGTCGGCGATGTAGCCGGCGATCTGCGCCTCGTTCTTCTCGAGCAAGGTGCGCGTGCCCGTGGCCAGATCGACGCGGTAGAGATCGTGCCACTTCGGGTCGCGGTCGTTCATGCCGACCAGGATCGTGCCGGGCTGTTTCGGGCTGACGCCGACGACCTGGGCCGTGGTCTTCGGGAACGGCGTCAGGTCCTTCGCCTGACCGGTCTTCAGGTCCACCGCATACAGGTGGAAGTCCTCGTCGCCGCCGCTGTCGCGCAGGTAGAGCAGCGTGTCGGGCAGGTAGGACCAGAAGTAGCTGCGGATGCCGCGCGCCTTGTCCTTGGTCACGGCCTTCGCCTGCGCAGGGTTGTCGGCAGGCGCGACCCAGACGTTGAGCACGCCGTCGACGGCGGCGACCCAGCTGAGGTACTTGCCGTCGGGGCTGATCTGCACGTTGGCCCGCTCGGGATTGCCGAACAGCGCGTCGCGCGCGATCAGTTCGGTGCCGGCGATGCGGTCGGCGGGGGAGGGGGCGGCGTGGGCAGCGAACGAGGCCAGGATGGCGGCCGAGAGCAGGAGGAGAGGCAGGCGGGTCGGAGCTGGGCGCATGGAAACCTCACGGGGCTGTGGTGATCGGCCACCTCAGGAAGGTGCCGACGAACGGCGGCACTGGACGCGCAGGGGGCCGCCGGATAATGTCACAACAGGATCCGCAAAGTTCAGGAGACGTTTATGCGCAAGATGCTCGCTGTCATCGCCCTGCTGGTCCCGCCGTTGGCATGGGCCAACGACATACATCCGAACATGGATGCCCAGGCCATCCTCCAGCAGCAGCAGGAGATCCGGGCAGAAATCGACAGGCCGGGTGGCCGCTTCAAGCACCTGACCCCGGAAAAACGCGAAACCCTGCTGGCGGAGCAGGGCAAGATCAGCACGCTGCTGGAGGGCAAGCGGTCCCTGCAGGACCTGTCGGAAAGCGACCGTATCCTGGCGTTCAACGCGCTCGAAAGCGTCGAGGGGATCCTGAACCAGGCCGAAGACGACCGCATGGTCTGCGAGCGCGTCAAGCCCGTGGGCAGCAACCGTCCCAAGACGGTGTGCCTGACGGTCGCCGAGCGTCGCGCAGCGCGCGAGCAGGCCCAGCGCGACGTGTCCAACCGGACACAGAGCTGCTTCAAGGGACAGGACAACTGCATCTGACGGTCTGACATGGCGGGTCGCGGCCTGCGCCCTGCCCCTCGCGCCGCAGCCTAGGGCGAGGCGCCGGTAGTGGCGCCGTCACGCGTCTTCCAGGAGATACGTCATGCCTATTCGCTCGCGCCTTGCAGCCGCCATCATCGGCACGATGCTGCTGCTTCCATTGGCCGCAGCCGCGGAATCCCTGTCCGACATCCGGCAGCAGCAGGAGAAGATCAGGGATGACCTGGCCAACGGCGCGTTGAAGCTCGACGCCGACAGGCGGCGGATCGTCGAGCAGGAACAGCGCGTCGTGTTCGACCTGGCCGACGCGTCGGAGACGCTCGACGCGCTAAATCCCCGACAGCGCATCGGCCTCAGGAACGCGCTGCAGAAGATCGACGCCGCGCTTTCCCTGGCGGATGGTGCCGAAGAAGACCGCGAAGTGTGCTGGCAGGAGCGGCGCACGGGCAGCAAGCTCACGACCACGGTGTGCGGCACGGTGCGCGAGCGGCAGCAGGCGAAGGAAGGCGCTCGTGATTACCTGCAGCGTCCTCGGATCTGTGCTCCCCCGGGCTGCGGCGCGTCGCCCTGAGCCGAGTGGAGCGCGCCGCAAAGCCCCGCGCATAACGCGAGACGCGGCTCACGGATTCTGGAGCGCGTCGATGCCCCGGTACGACAGCGCTTCGGTGAGATCCGGTGTGGCGATCTCCGCGCGGTCCGCAAGATCGGCGATCGTGCGCGCTACGCGCAGGATACGGTGCAGGCTGCGCGCGGACAGTTGCAGGCGCTCGACGGCGCGCTCCAGCAGGGCCTGGTCGCGTGCCGACAGGCGGCAATGCGCCATCGTCTCGGCCTGGCCCATGCGCGCGTTGGCGCGTCCGCAACGCGCAAGCTGCCGTTCCCGCGCGGCCACTACACGCGCCTGCACGGCGGCGCTGCGTTCGCCGTCCGGCGCATCCGGCCGCAGTTCGTGCGGTGGCAGCCGGGACACGTGGACGTGCAGGTCGATGCGGTCCAGCAGCGGCCCCGAGAGTCGGCTGCGGTAGCGGCGAACCAGGTCCGGCCCGCACCGGCAGCGTCCGCTGGGGTCTCCCGCCCAGCCGCAGGGGCATGGATTCATCGCCGCGACCAGCTGGAAACGTGCGGGAAACTCGGCGGTCCGTGCGGCGCGGGACACGGTGACGGTGCCGGATTCCAGCGGTTCGCGCAACACCTCCAACGCGGCGCGCGACCATTCCGGCAATTCATCCATGAACAGCACGCCGTTGTGCGCCAGCGAGATCTCGCCCGGCCGCGGCTGCGCACCGCCGCCCACCAGCGCCACGGCACTGGCCGTGTGGTGCGGCGCGCGATAAGGGCGTTGCCGCCAGCGTGCCGGGTCCAGCCCGCGCCCGCTGACCGAGGCGATGGCCGCGCTTTCCATCGCTTCGGCATCGCTGGCCTCGGGCAGCAGGCCGGGCAGGCGCGAGGCCAGCAGGGTCTTGCCGCAGCCCGGCGAGCCGATCAGCAGGAGATGGTGGCCACCGGCGGCCGCCACTTCCAGCGCGCGGCGCGCCTGCGCCTGTCCGCGCACGTCGGCCATGTCGGGAATCGTCGAGGGCAGCGCGGGTGGTGCGACAGCGGAAGGCAGCACCTTGCGGCCTTCCAGCAGCGCGCAGACTTCCAGCAGCGTGCGGCCGGTGAACGCGTTGCCTTGTCGCGCCAACGCCGCTTCCGGCCCGCTGGGTTCGGGGACCACCAGGGTGCGGCCACTGGCAGCGACCGCCAGGGCGGCCGGGAGCACGCCATCCACCGCGCGCAGTTCACCGGTGAGGCTCAGTTCGCCGAGGAATTCGTAGTCCGCGAGGGTCTCGCGACGGATCTGTCCGCTGGCCGCCAGGATGCCCAGCGCGATCGGCAGGTCGAAGCGGCCGCCGTCCTTGGGAAGATCGGCCGGCGCGAGATTCACGGTGATGCGGCGCGTGGGGAATTCGAACTGCGCGCACAGGATCGCGGCACGCACGCGGTCGCGGGCCTCACGCACCGCGGCTTCGGGCAGGCCGACGATCTGCGTGGACGGCAAGCCGCCCGACAGATGCACTTCTACCCGCACCGGCGGCGCGGACACGCCCGCCCGTGCCCGGCTGTTCACCAGGGCCAGACTCATGGCGAAGGGGTCAGGACTGGGCGGGCATGCCGGCCAGCTGGGCTTCCAGCGAGGCGACGGTACGTTCCAGCGTTTCCAGTTTCTCGCGGGTGCGCAGCAGCACGGCCTGTTGCACGTCGAACTCCTCGCGCGTCACCAGGTCCAGTTTGGCCAGTCCCGCCTGCAGCGTGGACTTGAAGGTCTGCTGCAGTTCTTCCTGCGAGTCGCGCAGGCCGGGCGGCACCAGCTGGCTGAGGCGGCGGGCGAGGTCGTCGATGTGGTTGAGGTCGATCATGTGGGGTCTCCGGCAGTGCATCGAGCTTGCGGGTCGGGCACGCAGGCGCGCCATCGGCATTCGCTGCGCAGCGCTGTCGGAAAAGTCCGGGCGGCGAGACAGCCATTGAACCGCGACACGTCCCGCGCCGCAACCGTGCGCTGCCGTGGCGCGTTATCCTGCGCCCAGCATCCATGGGAGCACCCTGCATGAAAATGGTCATGGCCATCATCAAGCCGTTCAAGCTGGACGACGTGCGCGAGGCGCTGGCGGAAACCGGCGTCGCCGGCATCACCGTCACCGAGGTGAAGGGGTTCGGCCGGCAGAAGGGCCACACCGAGCTGTATCGCGGGGCCGAGTACGTGGTGGACTTCCTGCCGAAGGTGAAGCTGGAGGTCGCGGTGACCGACGACCAGGTCGAACTGGTCGTCGAGGCCATCGTGAAAGCCGCCGGCACCGGCAAGATCGGCGACGGCAAGGTGTTCGTCTACGACCTGGAGCGGGTGGTGCGCATCCGCACCGGCGAGTTGGATGCGGATGCGCTCTGAGAACGGAGTTCTGCGATGACGCAGCCCAGCGGGTTCGATGGTCGTCTGGCGAAAGCGCTTGCCTGGCTGGAACGGTCCGGCATCCGGCGCAGCACGTATGCGCCGCCGATGTTCCGGATGCTGTGGAAGGCGGGCATCCGGCTCCCGCCGCCCCACATGAATGGTTTCGTCGTGAATGCGGTCGTGATGGGCGGCTTCTTCGCCACCTTCTGGGGCCTGATCATGTGGCTGGCGCTGTGGTCGTGGCAGGACAGGCCATTCGTCGCGGTGGTTGCCGTATCGTTGGGCGCCGGGGCGCTGTTCGGCCTGATCATGGCGGCCTACCTGGCCGCGCAGGCGCGCCACTACCAGGTGCCGCGCTGGTCGACGTTCACGTCGGAGTGACATCGTAGAAAAGAAAAAGCCCCGCGTCGCGGGGCTTTCCCTGTGTGTCGCGATCGGGATGCGGTTTACTCCCCCAACGCCTTCGCCACGAACGGTGGTGCCACCAGCACGCCCGTGTGCAGGTGCGCGGTGTAGTACAGCGTGTCGAACGGCTTGGCCTGCGCGTCCGCCTGGCGGAACGCGAAATCGAAGCCCGCCTGCTTGCTGGCCACCGTCACGCTCCACCAGCCGGTCGGGTAGCACGGCTGCGGGAACGGCAGCGTCTTGAACGACTGGAAGCCGGCCTTGCCCATCTCCGCGCGCATGTCCTTGATCAAGTCCAGCAGCGCCAGCGGCGATTCCGACTGCTGCACCAGCAGGCCGTCGGGCTTCAGCGCGCGGTAGCAGCTCTCGAAGAACGCCTTGTTGAACAGGCCTTCCGCCGGACCGACCGGATCGGTCGAATCGACGATGACCACGTCGACACTGCCGGGCTCGCAGTTGGCCATGTAGGCCACGCCGTCGTCGAACAGCAGTTCGGCGCGCGGGTCGTTGTTCGATTCGCACAGCTCGGGGAAATACTTCTCCGCCATGCGTGTGACCTGCTCGTCGATATCGCACTGTGTGGCCTTCTCCACGCCCGGATGCTTCAGCACTTCGCGCAGCGTGCCGCAGTCGCCACCGCCGATGATCACCACGCGCTTTGGCGCGGCGTGGGTGAACAGCACCGGGTGGCTGATCATCTCGTGGTAGAAGAAGTTGTCGCGCGTGGTCAGCATCATCGCGCCGTCGATCACCATCAGCTTGCCCCAGTCGGTGCTGTCGTAGATCTCGATCTTCTGGAACGGCGACTGCACTTCGTCCAGCTTGCCGGTGGTGCGGAAACCGATGGCGGAGCCGGTGTGCGAGAAGTGTTCGATGAACCAGGTGTCGTTGGCGGTCATGGGATGTCCTTGAGGCAAGTGATTTCCCTTCTCCCGCCGGGAGAAGGTGGCGCGCAGCGCCGGATGAGGGTGCGGTGAGTGCAGCGACTTCCCGATGATCTGGACTTCGCCTAACCCTCACCCCAACCCCTCTCCCGGCGGGAGAGGGGCTTGAGCGCGGGCGCGCATTGTAACGGACCCATGTGACCGCAGCCTGTAGAATGCGCGTCCGCGCCGCCGTGGACCCTCCGCTGCGGTACCGACGAACGCGTCGCCACGCGCCAGCCCAGCGAATAGCCATGACTTCCAGCCCCCTCTGGTCCACCGACCACGCCCGCAAGACCTACTCCGTCCCGCACTGGGCCGAAGGGTATTTCGACGTGGACGCTGCCGGCCGCATCGTGGTGTCGCCGAAGGGCGCTCGGGGGCCGCTGATCCCGCTTCCCGAGGTGGTCGACGCCGCACGCGCGCAGGGTGCGCAGCTGCCGCTGCTGGTGCGCTTCCCCGACATCCTCGGCGACCGGCTGGGCAAGCTGCAGGCCGCGTTCGCGCAGGCGCAGGCCGACTGGGACTACCGGGGCGGCTACACCGCGGTGTATCCGATCAAGGTCAACCAGCACCGCGGCGTCGCCGGCACGCTGGCCTCGCACGCGGGCGAAGGCTTCGGCCTGGAGGCCGGCAGCAAGCCCGAGCTGATGGCCGTGCTGGCGCTGTCGCGTCCGGGCGGGCTGATCGTCTGCAACGGCTACAAGGACCGTGAATACATCCGCCTGGCGCTGATCGGCCGCAAGCTGGGCCTGCAGACGTTCATCGTCATCGAGAAGCCGTCCGAACTCGCGCTGGTCATCGAGGAGTCGCGTGCGCTGGGCGTGAAGCCCGGCCTGGGCGTGCGCATGCGCCTGGCGACGCTGGGCGCCGGCAAGTGGCAGAACAGTGGCGGCGACAAGGCCAAGTTCGGCCTGTCCCCGCGCCAGGTGCTGGACCTGTGGAAGCAGCTGCGCGAGGCCGGCCTGCAGGACACGCTGGGCCTGCTGCATTTCCACATGGGGTCGCAGATCAGCAACGTGCGCGACATCGCCAATGGCATGCGCGAGGCGACGCGCTACTTCGTCGAGCTGTCGAAGCTCGGCGCGACCATCAGCCATGTCGACGTCGGTGGCGGCCTGGGCATCGACTACGAAGGCACGCGTTCGCGCAGCTACTGCTCGATCAACTACGGCATCGGCCAGTACGCCAGCAATATCGTGCAGCCGCTGGCCGAGGCTTGCGAACAGCACGGCCTCACGCCGCCGCGCATCGTCACCGAATGCGGTCGCGCGATGACCGCGCACCACGCGGTGCTGGTGGTCAACGTGTCGGAAGTCGAGCAGGCACCGGAAGGCCGCGTGCCGCCGTCGCACGACGACGAACCGTCGGTGATCCGCCACCTGCGCGAGATCCATGCCGAACTGGATACGCGTCCGGCCGTCGAGCTGTTCCACGAGGCGCAGCACCACCACAGCGAAGGCTTGTCGCTGTACGCGCTGGGGCAGATCGACCTGGTCCACCGCGCCCGCATCGACGACCTGTTCTACGCCATCGCGCATGCCGTGCGTGCGCGCCTGAGCAGCGACGAGCGCAGCCACCGCGACCTGCTGGACGAGCTCAACGAGCGGCTGGTCGACAAGTACTTCGTCAACTTCAGCGTGTTCGAGTCGATCCCCGACGTGTGGGCGATCGACCAGGTGTTCCCGATCGTGCCGATCGAGCGCCTGGACGAAGCGCCGGCGCGCCGCGGCATCATCGCCGACATGACCTGCGACTCGGATGGCATGGTCAAGACCTATGTCGAGAACGAGGGCCTGGATTCCTCGCTGCCGCTGCATGCCATGAATCCCGGCGAAAGCTATCGCCTCGGCATCTTCCTGGTGGGCGCCTATCAGGAAATCCTCGGCGACATCCACAACCTGTTCGGCGACACCGATGCGGTGGAAGTCAGTGCCGATGCCGGCCACGGTTACTTGATCACCCAGCAGCGTCGCGGCGACACCACCGACGTGATGCTCGATTACGTGGGCTACCGGCTGGACGACCTGCGTGCGGTGTATCGCCAGCGCGTGGAAGGCGCCGGATTGCCGGCGGCGGAATCGCAGATGCTCGCGGATGCACTGGAAGCCGGCCTGACGGGCTACACCTACCTCTCGGACGAACCGCTGGCGTAGCGTGCGCCGCGCGCACGACCTCGCGCGATGCGGGGTTCCACGCGACGTGCGCATGGCGCACGCGACGTGCGGCCGGACTCGTTCGCCCGTGGCCCTGTTCAAGGCCACGCGGTGCCGCCGCAGCAGGCCGGCACCACCTGCAGCAGCATCGTCAGCAGCCGCACGAGCAGCCGGCACGGCAGCAGTTCCAGGCTCATCGCGAGCCTCGCGGTTCCGCCCTCACGGGTCCTTCCTTCCGGCGTCCCGCAGCAGCGCCAGTTGCAGTTCCACACGCTTGAACTCGCGCAGCATGCGGTTGGCTTCCAGGTGGCTGCCCAGGAACGATTTCATGATCATGGTGAACTGGAACAGCACGATGGCCAGCACGCCCCACTGCACGGCGGCCAATGCGTCCGTCGCATGCCAGCTTCGCCACAGCGACACGCCGAAGCCCGCGAAGGCGATGATCCCGCACAGGTAGGCGACCCACACCACCCACCCCAGCGAACCGCGGAACAGGCCGAACGCCTGCGAGAAATAGCCGGGTTCGCCATGCCGCGCCAACAGCGCGCGATCCTCGGCAGAAAGCGTCTGCTTGATCAGGTCGTCAGTCTTGTCCATCGGAGCTTCCTTCCAGTCGCGCGCGGATCTTGCGCCGCGCATGCATCAGCCGGGTCTTGACCGTTCCCGGGGGCACGTCGAGCGCGACGGCGATTTCCGCCACGCTCAGGTCTTCCAGGTAGAACAACGACAGCGCCGCGCGCTGGGGCGCGGGCAGGCCCTGCATTTCCGCCCTGACGATGGCCAGCTCCGACGCGCGTTCGCCCGCCTCGTCCTGTTCGCCTGCCATCACCGTGTCGAGCTCGGCATCCACCAGGCGAGTGCGCTCGACCTGCCGTCCTCGGATCGCACGCGCGCAGCGGCGGGTCACGATGCGGAACGCCCAAGCCGGAAAGGCCGCGATGTCGTCCAGGCGGCGCAGGCCGCGCACGATCTCGAGCCACGCCTCCTGCACCATGTCGCGGGCGAGGTCCGGATGACCGGTCAGGCGCCACGCGTGGCGCAGCAGACGCGGCTGCCAACGCGTGACCAGACGCTCCCACGCCGCACGGTCGCCCGTGCGGGCGGCTGCAGCGAGGTATTCGTCCAGTATCCGTTCCGTATCCCGCTGCACGCGAGGGCCCCTCTATCCGTCTGTCGGGAGTGAAGGTGCCGGATCGGGCGGAAACGGTTCAATCCGGCGGGGAGACATCGCCGTGCGGCTGGCGCAGGTGCTCCGCCTGGCGATGGTTTTGACAACGCGGATCATGTTCGTCGTTCCCGCGTATGCGGGAACCCGGTGTCTTTGCCTTCATTGGCCCGAAGTCGCTGGGTCCCCGCCTTCGCGGGGACGACGGTCGTTATCCGGACCTACCCTGGGTGTCGCGATGTACCTGGAACCCCGCAAACGACTGCGACACCGGCATGATCTCCAGCCGGTTGATGTTGAGGTGCGGCGGCAGTGTGGCGACGTAGAAGATCGACTCGGCGATGTCCTCGGCAGTCATCGGGTTCGCGCCGGTATACAGCTTGTCGGAGGCGGCCTGGTCGCCATGCGTACGCACCAGGGTGAATTCGGTTTCGGCCATGCCGGGCTCGATCGTCGTCACGCGCACGCCGGTGCCATGAAGGTCGCTGCGCAGGCCGAGCGAGAACTGGCTGACGAAGGCCTTGCTGCCGCCGTAGGCGTTGCCGCCCGGATACGGATACACGCCGGCGACCGAACTGATGTTGATGATCGCGCCCTTGCGCTCGATCAATTGCGGCAGCAGCCGGTGCGTCAGCACGACCAGCGCGGTGACGTTGGTGTCGATCATCGTGCGCCAGTCCGACAGCAGCGCGTTCTGCGCCGGCAGCGTGCCCTGCGCCAGGCCGGCGTTGTTGACCAGAAGGTCGATGTCGCGGAAACCGTCCGGCAGCGCGGCGAGGGCGGCGTCCATCGCCGCTTCGTCGCGGATGTCGAACGCGGCGGCGTGCACCGTGTCGGCACCGACGTCATCCACCAGTGCCTGCAGGCGTTCGGCGCGGCGCCCGGTCGCGATCACGCGCCAGCCGGCGGCCGCGAAACGACGGACTGCGGCGGCGCCGAAGCCGGAGGTGGCGCCGGTGATGAGGGCGGTGCGGGTCATGGGAATTCCTTGGCGGAGGACGACGGAATGCGGTCAGCGCCGCGCGGCGCGGCGCGCATACCAGCGTGCGCCGAGCCAGGTGCCGAGTGCGGCGGCTGCAACGGACAGCGTCGCGCTGAGCGCGTTGGTGCGCAGCAGGTAACCGAGCGGATAGGCGATGTCCGAGGCCGCGCCGGCGATCCCGGCCAGCACCGACAGCGTCGCGGCCCACACGGCCAACGTCAGGCCGACGGCGACGATCAGGAAGCGGTGGCCGGCCAGGGCGCCGCCCAGGCCCATGCAGAGGGCGGTGACGACGTAGCTGACCGGCGTGAGGAATCCCCAGCGGGTCTGCACCACCTCCTGCCAGGCCGACGGCAGCATGCGCCCGACCAGCCACGAGGCGACGAGCAGCGACACCATCGCGGCCGCCGTCGCCATCACCAGGCGCTGCCAGGGCGGCCGCGCGGGACTCACTGCGCCTTCACCGCCATCGCCGGCAGTCCGCCGCTGGCGAGCTTCTGCTTCGCTTCGGCCAGTTCGCTGGCGGTGCCGTACGGCCCCATGCGCACGCGGTAGACGGTCTTGCCGTTGATCTGCGCTGATTCGACACGGGCGCTGAGGCCGAGCATGGCGATCTTGGCCTTGGTGGCCTCGGCATCGCCGGAAGCACCGAACGCGCCGGCCTGCAGGATGTAGCGCGCGCCGGTGTCGGCACTGGCGACCGTGGGGATGGGCCGGGGTGCGGCGGCGGTGTCCGACGCACGCGGTGTCTCTACCGCGCGTGCGGGTGCGCTTTCGTTGAGCGGCGTCGGTTGCGCCGCGGCAGTATCGGCCGGTGCCGTGGCGACCGGCGTGGTCGCCTGGCCGTTGAGGGCGGCACGCGCCTTGCGGGCGTCCTCCTCGCGCGCGCTGGCGGCCAGTTCCGCGTCGGACATCTGCACTTCCTTGCCGGGCAGCAGGGTGTAGAAGTCGTACTGGGTTTCCTTCGCCGCGGACTCCTCGGTCGTGGCGGCGGTGGCGGGCGTGTCGTCGGCAGGGGCGTCGGGCACGACGGCCTCGACATCGGCGCTGTCGATCGGGGCCGGTTGCGCGTCCGGGTTGGGCTGCGGACGGAAGAAGCCGTCGCCGTCCTTCTTGCCCAGTCCCGGGACGATGAAATACACCGCCAGCCCGATCAGCAGGCCGAGGATCAGCCACACCCACGCCGGGGTCGCGTGGCCGGAATTACGGGTGGCCTGGTTCTTGCCGCGCCTTGCTGCCATCTACTGCTCTCCGCTCACATCTTTTCGGGCGCACTGACGCCCAACAGGTCCAGTCCGTTCGCCAGCGCCTGACGGACCGCCAGTGCGAGCGACAGGCGCGCATTGCGCTCGGCGTCGTCGTCGATGAGGATCGGTTCGCCGTCGTACCACGCCTGGAAAGCATAGGCCAGTTCGCGCAGGTATTGCGCGATGGCGTGAGGTTCCAGCGAGAGGCCGGCGGATTCCACCACTTCCGGATAGCGCGACAGTTCCACCATCAGCGCCAGCGAGCCTTCGTCCGTGAGCGCCGGCAACGCGGCGATGCCGACGGCCTGGTCGTAGGGAGCCAGGCCCTTCTCCTCCACGCGGCGCAGCAGGCTGCAGACGCGCGCATGCGCGTACTGCACGTAGAACACCGGATTGTCCTTGCTCTGCTCGCGCGCCAGGTCGATGTCGAAGGTCAGCTGCGAGTCCGGCTTGCGCGCGATCAGGAACCAGCGCGTGGCATCGGCACCGGCCTCTTCGATCAGGTCGCGCAGGGTCAGGTAACTGCCGGCGCGCTTGGACAGCTTCACTTCCTCGCCGCCGCGCATCACCGTGACCATCTGGTGCAGCACGTACTCCGGATAGCCGGGCGGAATGCCTTCGCCCAGCGCCTGCAGGCCGGCCCGGACGCGGGCCAGCGAACCGTGGTGGTCGGCGCCCAGCTCGGTGATCGCGCGTTCGTAGCCGCGCTGCCACTTGGATAGGTGGTAGGCCACGTCCGGGACGAAGTAGGTGTACGTGCCGTCGGACTTGCGCATCACGCGGTCCTTGTCGTCGCCGAAGTCGGTGGACCGGAGCCACAGCGCGCCGCCTTCCTCGTAGGTGTGGCCGGAGGCGACCAGCTTGTTCACCGCTTCCTCGACCTTCCGGTCGGCGTACAGCGAGCTTTCCAGGAAGTAGCGGTCGAACGACACGCCGAACGCCGCCAGGTCGAGGTTCTGCTCGCGGCGCAGGTAGGCCACGGCGAAGCGGCGGATCGCGTCGAGGTCCTGCGGATCCCGTTCACCGGTGACCACATGACCTTCGACCTCGACCGAGTCGCCGTCGAGGTAGGCCTGCGCCACGTCGGCGATGTAGTCGCCGCGGTAGCCGTCTTCCGGCCAGCCCTCGCTGTCGGGCGTCAGGCCGAGCGCACGCGCCTGGGTGGACTTGGCCAGGTTGTCGATCTGCACGCCGGCATCGTTGTAGTAGAACTCGCGCTTGGCGTTCCAGCCGTTCGCCGCCAACACGCGGGCGATGCAGTCGCCGATCACGCCGGCGCGGCCGTGCCCGACGTGCAGCGGACCGGTCGGGTTCGCCGACACGTACTCCACGCCCACGGTGCGGCCCTGGCCGCTGTCGTTGCGCCCGTACGCCGCGCCCTGCGCCAGCGCGGCCGCGACTTCGCGCTGGTAGGCGCCGGGACTCAGATGGAAGTTGATGAAGCCGGGGCCGGCGATCTCGACCCTGGCCACGTCCTCGCTGGCGGGCAACGCGGCGACCAGCGCGGTGGCGAGGGCGCGCGGATTGCTGCGTGCGGCCTTGGCCAGCAGCATGGCGGCGTTGGTGGCGAAGTCGCCGTGCTCGCGGGTCTTGGGTCGCTCGACCACGAAATCCGGCGTGGCGGTGTCGGCCGGCAGGGTGCCGGCGGCGCGCAGGGCGTCGATGCCCTGGGCGATCAAGGCGCGGAGGGAAGCTTTCACGGAAGACCGTCGTGTTGCGTGGGAACCGCCTATTCTAGGTTTTCCCGGTCGCCGCGTGGGATCGGCGCGGTTCAGCCCGCGGCGGAGGCATCAGACCCAGCCGCGCGCCGCCATCGACTGCGGTGGCCCATCGCCGATGACGAAATGGTCCAGCAGGCGCACGTCCACCAGCGCCAGCGCCTGTTTCAGCCGCTGGGTCACCGCGCGGTCGGCGGCCGAGGGTTCCGCGCAGCCCGAGGGATGGTTGTGTCCCACGATCAGCGCCGTGGCGTTCATGGCCAGGGCGCGCCGCGCCACCTCGCGGGGGTGTACCTCGGCGCTGTCCACCGAGCCCTGGAACAGCTCCTCGAACGCCAGCACGCGATGGCGGGTATCCAGGAACAGCGCAGCGAAGACCTCGTGCGGCCGGCCGCGCAGGCGTTGGGCGAAGTAGCGCCCCGCCGCCTCCGGATCGCCGATGGCGTCGCCACGCGCCAGCGACGCGTGCAGCAGGCGGGTGCCCAGCTCTAGCGCGGCGGCCAGCACACAGGCGCGGGCCGGACCGAGCGCGGGCAGGGCGGTCAGTTCGGCCGGCGGGCGCTCGAGCAGGGCGCGCAGCGGGCCGTGGTGGGCGAGCAGCTCGCGGGCGGTGGCGACCGCGTCGCGCCCACGCAGGCCGGAGCCCAGGAAGATCGCCAGCAGCTCGGCGTCGCTGAGGCTGGCAGGCCCGCGGGCCAGCAGCTTTTCACGGGGACGTTCGTCCTGGGGCCAGTCGCGTATGTGCATGTGGCCATCCTCGACGGACGGCGCACGCCGCGGCATCGGGGCGCGGGGGGCGTTCGGGTAAGCTAATCGCCTGTATCGACGTAGGAATGGGCCGACGTGAGTGGATCGGACAAGACACAGGGGCTGGCGGGGCAACGCCTGCTGCTGTGCGTGGGAGGCGGGATTGCCGCCTACAAGGCGCTGGAACTGGTGCGCCGGCTGCGCGATGCGGGGGCCGACGTGCAGGTGGCCATGACCGCGGGCGCGCAGCAGTTCGTCGCCCCGTTGAGTTTCCAGGCCCTGTCCGGCCAACCGGCCCGCACCACGCTCTGGGACAGCGCCGCCGAGCAGGCGATGGGGCATATCGAACTGGCGCGCTGGGCCGACCGCGTGATCGTCGCGCCGGCGACCGCCGACCTGATCGCGCGCCTGGCGCACGGCCTGGCCGACGATCTGGTGACCACCCTGTGCCTGGCGACCACCGCGCCGATGACGATTGCGCCGGCGATGAACCATCGCATGTGGCAGCACGCGGCCACGCAGGCGAACGTCGCCACGTTGCTGGGCCGTGGCGTGCAGGTGGTGGGTCCGAACGACGGGCCGCTGGCCGAAGGCGAGTCGGGCCCCGGCCGCCTGGCCGAGCCGGCCGAGATCGTCGCCGCGCTGGCCGGCGGGGCGGCGAAGGCATCGCCGGTGCCGCAGGACTTGGCCGGGCTGAAGGTGGTGGTCAGCGCCGGCCCGACCTACGAGGACCTGGATCCGGTGCGCTACCTGGGCAACCGCAGCAGCGGCAAGATGGGCTTCGCGGTTGCCGCCAGCGCCGCCCGGCGGGGCGCCAGCGTCACCCTGGTGGCCGGTCCCGTGCATCTGCCCACCCCGGCCGGCGTGACCCGGGTGGACGTGCGCTCGGCCGCGCAGATGCACGCGGCCGTGTTCGCCGCCCTGCCGGCCGACCTCTACATCGGCGCCGCCGCCGTGGCCGATTACACGCCGCGCGAGCCGGCCGCCGACAAGATCAAGAAATCCAGCGAATCGCTGGCGCTGGACCTGGTGCGCACGCCCGACATCCTGGCCGAAGTCGCCGCGCAGAGGCAGGCGCTGAAGCTGGTGGTCGGCTTCGCCGCCGAAACCAACAACGTGGCCGAATACGCCCGCATGAAGCTGGACGCCAAGCGGCTGGACATGATCGTGGCCAACCGCGTGGGCATCGCCGATGGCGGGTTCGAGAGCGACCAGAACGCGATGACCGCCTACTGGAAGGAGGGCGAGCGCAGTTTCGCCTCCGCACCGAAGACGCAGCTTGCCGACGACCTGATGGACCTGATCGTGGAGCGACTGAACGCATGAGCGCAGAGCGCAAGGTGGAAGTGAAGCTGCTGGATCCCCGCTTCGGCGACGAATGGCCGCTGCCGGCCTATGCCACCGAGGCCAGCGCCGGCATGGACCTGCGCGCGGCGCTGGACGCCCCGCTGGTGCTGGAACCGGGCGACGCGGCGCTGGTACCCAGCGGCATCGCCCTGCACCTGAGCGACCCGCAGCTGTGCGCGGTGGTGCTGCCGCGCTCCGGCCTGGGCCACCGCCACGGCATCGTGCTGGGCAACGGCACCGGCCTGATCGATGCCGATTACCAGGGTCCGCTGCTCATCAGCGTGTGGAACCGGGGACACGAGAGCTTCACCATCCAGCCCGGCGACCGCATCGCCCAGGTCATGGTGCTGCCGGTCGTGCGCGTGAGCCTGCAAGTGGTGGATACTTTCGCCGACAGCGCACGGGGGACGGGTGGCTTCGGCCACACCGGCGTGCGGTGACAGGGGACAAACCGATGAACACGACGAGCGAGAACCGCCTGCGGATTCCCGTGGGCGACCTGCGTGGCGCGTTGCCGAAACTGGCGGTGCTGCTCGGCCTGCTGGCGGGGCTGCTGGCCTGGAGCGGCGTCCGCCAGTGGCGGGATGCCGGCCAGCTGGAAGACGTCGAGCGCGCGCGGGACCAGGCGGTGCAGGCCGTGCAGGCCAGCCATGCCGCCCAGGTCCGGCTGCTGGAGCAGCGCCTGGCCTCGGCGCCGGTCAAGGCGGCGCTGGCCGCGAACGACCTTCCCGCCGCGGTGGCCGCGGTGCGCGATGGCTGGGCCGGCGTACGCCAGGTCGAGATCTTCGACGGCGCCTTGACGGCGGCCTACGCCGACGCGGCGACCTTCGGCTACAGCCGGCTCGCCCTGCTGGAAGCCGGGATGCAGGGCGACGCCGTCGCCGCCCGCGTGGTGAAGGAGGGCGATCAGACCGTATTCGGCATGGCGGCGGCCGTACCGCAGGGCGTGCTGTATGCCAGCGTGCCGCTGGCACGGCTGACCGAAGCATTCGATGGCGTGGCCATGCCGGCCGGCGGCTATCTCGCGCTGCGCCAGGGCGGCTATTCGATCCAGCAGCGCGGCAACAGCCAACTGGCCGACGGTGCCGAACGCATGGCGCATGCGGTGGGCAAGACCGGTTTGCGCGTGGCGACCGCTGTCCCGGACAGCGAATCCGGCCCGCTGGGCCTGGGGCCGATTGCGGCGCTGGTGGTGGCTGTCTTGCTGGCCATGCTGGCGATCGCGGCCGTGCTGGCGGCGCGTGGTGGTATCGGCCTGGGACGATTTGGAAACAAGGGAGCAGAGATGAGCGACATGGATGAACCGACCCTCGGCGAAGCGCTGCTGCGCGATCCGCCGCCCGCCGCCGGCGCGCGCGCGCCGGTCGCCGACGAGGGCGACGGCAGCGATGCCTACCGGCCGTCCGAGGGCAAGGCGGTCGACGTGGACCCCGGCATCTTCCGCGCCTACGACATCCGCGGCATCGTCGGGAAGTCGCTGAGCGTCGAGGTCGCCGAACTGATCGGCCTGGCCATCGGCTCGGTCATGCGCGACGAGGACCTGGCCGATATCGTCGTCGGCCGCGACGGCCGCCTGTCCGGTCCGGACCTGGCCGGCGGACTGATCGAAGGCCTGCGCAAGGCGGGCCGCAACGTCATCGACATCGGCTTGGCGCCCACGCCGGTGGCGTATTTCGGTGCCTACCACCTGCGCGCGGGCAGCTGCGTGGCGGTGACCGGCAGCCACAATCCGCCGGACTACAACGGGTTCAAGATCGTGGTGGGGGGGCAGACCCTGTCGGGCGATGCGATCACCGACCTGTACGAGCGCATCCGCGACAACCGCCTGTACGTGGCCGGCGTGCCGGGCGACCTGCAGCAGCGCGACATCGCCGCCGACTACATCCAGCGCATCGCCGACGACGTGCAGCTGGAGCGTCCGCTGAAGATCGTGGTGGATGCCGGCAACGGCGTGGCCGGCGACATCGCCCCGCAGCTGCTGGAGGCGATCGGCGCGGACGTGATCCCGCTGTACTGCGAAGTGGACGGCACGTTCCCGAACCACCATCCGGACCCCAGCGAACCGCACAACCTGGAAGACCTGGTGCAGACGGTGAAGCGCTTCGACGCCGACATCGGCCTGGCCTTCGACGGCGATGGCGACCGCCTGGGCGTGGTGACCAAGGAAGGCGCGATCATCTTCCCCGACCGCCTGCTGATGCTGTTCGCCGCCGACGTGCTGGAGCGCAATCCGGGCGCGCTGATCATCTACGACGTGAAATGCACCGGCAAGATGCAGGGCTGGGTGCTGCGCCACGGCGGCACGCCGATGATGTGGAAGACCGGGCATTCGCTGATCAAGGCTAAGATGCGCGAGACCGGTGCGGAACTGGCCGGCGAGATGAGCGGCCACTTCTTCTTCCAGGAGCGCTGGTACGGGTTCGACGATGGCCTGTATGCGGCCGCGCGCCTGCTGGAGATCCTGGCCAACCGCAGCGAGACGCCCTCCGAAGTGCTGGCCGAATTGCCGGACGGCGTGTCCACGCCGGAGATCAAGGTCGACGTGGTGGACGGCACGCCGCACGCGATCGTCGAGCGCTTCGTCGCCGGCGCCGAATTCGAGGGCGCGCGCCTGTCCACGATCGACGGCCTGCGCGCGGACTGGGACGACGGCTGGGGGCTGGTGCGCGCCTCCAACACCACGCCGATCCTGGTGCTGCGCTTCGAGGCCGACGACCACGCGGCGCTGGAGCGGATCAAGGGCGAGTTCCGCGCGCGGCTGCAGGCGCTGGCGCCGGAGCTGAAGATGACGTTCTGACCGCTCGCGCGTGTCGGGCCACTACGAAAACGCCGGGCAATGCCCGGCGTTTTCGTGTGCGGTCAGGTACGTGTCCGCGCGAACGCCTTACCGGCGGGCGGGAGAGGGAGGTTTCGGCGTGGCGGTGTTCAACGCGGCGTCTTCGGCCTGTTCGGGCGTGACGCCCTTCATCGCGCGGAAACGCTGCAGGATGTCGGCGATCTCCACGTCCAGGTCCGCGCGCTGCTTCTCGAAACTCTGCTGCAGGCGACGCGTGCGCACCAGTTCCGCGTGGCGCTGCTGGATGGACGCGGCCATCTCCTTCGGTACCGGCTGGCCCGCCAGTTCGCGGTCGCCGGCGGTCTGCAGCAGGGTGATCAGGCCATCGCGCAGGCTGATGGCGTTGTAGCTGGCGGTGCGGACGTTGTTGTCGACGATGGCCGTGCGTTCGTTGAAGACGCGGCTGAGTTCTTCTTCGCTGCGGTACGAGAGCAGCATCGCGGCGTCGGTGCGCCGGCGCATGTCGGCGGCCGCGGCGTCGATGAGCTGCTGCTGGGCCGCGATGGCGGCCTGCGCGCGTTCTTCGTCGGTCAGGGCGCGCTCCACGCCGCCGGTGCGCAGGCCGCTGGCGGCGCTGATCTCCTCGCGTGCGGCGTTGACGGCATCGGGCGGCAGCGCATCGCTGCAGACGCGCTGGCCCTTCTCTTCCCAGCAGAAGAGTTTCTTGGTGGCCGGTGCGGCACCCTTGTTGCCCTGGGCATGCGCCAGGGGCGCGGCCACGAGCAGGGCGGCGAGCATGTAGGAAGTACGGACGGTCATGGCAGTCCCCAACTGCGGTCAGTCCCGGGTCGCGCTGCCGTAGCGGGCCCGATAGGCCAGCAGGTCGTCGCGATGATGGACAAGGTCGGCGCTTTCGCCGGCAAATGCAAGCAGGTCGTGCAGGTTGGCCACGGCCACCACCGGCACGCCGGTTTCGTCGGCGACCGACTGCGCCGCCGAGCGGCGCTCGCCCGCCGTAGCCGGTTCGCCCAGCACTTCCTGGCGGTCGAGCGCGACCACGATCCCGGCCGGTACGCCGCCGCCGGCGCGGATCAGGCCCAGCGCTTCGCGGATGGCGGTGCCGGCGGTGATCACGTCGTCGACGATCAGCACGCGACGGTCCTCCAGCGGTGCACCGATCAGCAGGCCGCCTTCGCCATGGTCCTTGGCCTCCTTGCGGTTGAACGCCACCGGCAGGTCGCGGCCGCGGCGGGCGAACTCGCAGGCCAGCGCGGTCGCCAGCGGGATGCCCTTGTAAGCCGGGCCGAACAGCAGGTCGAACTGCAGCCCTGCGGCGTCCACCGCATCGGCATAGCAGGCGGCCAGCCCGGCCAGCCGCGCGCCGCTGTCGAAGCGGCCGGCGTTGAAGAAATACGGACTCTGCCGCCCCGATTTCAGCGTGAACTGGCCGAAACGCAGCGCCTGCGCGTGCAGTGCGAGCTGGAGGAAGCGGGCGTGATGGTCGGACATGGGCGAGAGGCCGGGATGGGAGATTCGGGATGACGGGAGGGGTAAGAGCATAGCTCGTCCGGACGCAGGCCTTCGGGCCCATGCGGTACGCTTTGCGAATCCCGACTCCCTAATCCCGCATCCCGGCTCCCCCATGCGCATCATCAGCTTCAACGCCAACGGCCTGCGCTCGGCGGCCACCAAGGGCTTCTTCGACTGGTTCACCGTGCAGGACGCCGACGTGCTGTGCGTGCAGGAAACCAAGGCGCAGGAGCACCAGCTGGCCGGCCCGGAATTCCTGCCCGCGGGCTACAGGGCCTGGTTCCGCGACGCCACCACCAAGAAGGGCTACAGCGGTGTGGCGATTTACGCCAGGCGCGAGCCCGACGAGATCCGCACGGCCTTGGGCTGGCCGGACTTCGACGAGGAAGGCCGCTACATCGAGGCGCGCTTCGGCGACCTGAGCGTGGTGTCGTTCTACATCCCGTCCGGTTCGTCCGGCGAGGAGCGCCAGGGCTTCAAGTTCAAGGTCATGGACTGGCTGGCGCCGGTACTGGACGAATGGCGCCGCAGCGGTCGCCACTACGTGCTGTGCGGCGACTGGAACATCGTGCGCAGCCGCCTGGACATCAAGAACTGGACCAGCAACCAGAAGAACTCCGGCTGCCTGCCGCCCGAGCGCGACTGGCTGAACGGCCTGTGCGTGGACGACGGTGGCTGGGTCGACGCCTACCGCGTGCTGCACCCGGAAGGGCAGGACTACACGTGGTGGAGCAACCGCGGTGCGGCGCGCGCCAACAACGTGGGATGGCGGATCGACTACCAGTTCGTCACGCCCTCGTTGCGCGACCGTCTGAAGGCCTGTTCGATCTACCGCGAGCAGCGCTTCTCCGACCATGCCCCCTTCACGGTGGACTACACCTGATGACGACCTCTGCCAGCGAACAGCCCGGCAAACCCTCGGTCTGGCGCGCGTTCGCGCAGCCGTCGGCGTGGACCATGTTCTTCTTCGGCTTCGCCTCCGGCATGCCGTTCCTGCTGGTGGCCGGCACGCTGGCGTACTGGCTGACCGAGAACGGGCTGGAACTGAAGAGCATCACCCTGATCGCCAGTGCCGGCCTGAGCTACACGCTGAAGTTCCTGTGGGCGCCGCTGGTGGACCGCTGGCGCCTGCCGCTGCTGGGGCGGCTGGGGCAGCGACGGGGCTGGCTGCTGCTGGCGCTGGCGATCGTCATCGTCGGCCTGCTGCTGATGGCGCACCTCACGCCGACCCGGCTGGCGCCGTTCGTCTGGATCACGCTGATGACGGCGTTCGCCGGCGCGACGCTGGATATCGCGGTCGACGCGTACCGGATCGAGATCGCGCCGCAGGAATCGCAGGGCGCGTTGCTGGCCACGTATTCGCTGGGTTACCGCATCGCGCTGATCATCACCGGCGCGCTGGCGCTGATGCTGGCCGATGTGGTGCCGTGGCCGACGGTGTACCAGGCGATGGCCGGCTTCATGCTGGTTCCGGTGGCGGCGGTGCTGCTGTCCCGCGAGCCCGACATCGTGCGGATACGCATGACCACCTGGCGCGCCGGCTTGCAGGAAGGCGTGGTGGAACCCTTCATCGACTTCTTCCGCCGGTTCGGCAGCGCACTGGCGCTGGCGCTGCTGGCGTTCATCCTGCTCGCCAAGATCTCCGACCAGTCGCTGGGCGGCGGCATCATGGCGCCGTTCTATCTCAGCCAGGGGTTCACCAAGACCGAGATCGGCGCGGTGTCGAAGATCTGGGGCGTCTGGGTTGGCCTGGTGGGCGTGTTCATCGCCGGCATCGCGATCGCGCGCTGGGGCGTGAAGTGGCCGCTGCTGGCCGGCATCGTGCTGGGGGCGATCAGCAACCTGCTGTATGTGTGGCTGATCGGCGCCGACGGCGATGTGTGGAAACTGACGCTGGTGATTTCCGGCGAGAACCTGGCGCAGGGCTTCCAGGGCACGACACTGGTGGCGTTCCTGTCGGCGCTGGTCAACCAGCGGTTCACTGCCACCCAGTACGCCCTTTTCTCGTCGCTGGTGATGCTGCCCGGCAAGTTGCTGGGGGCGGTGTCGGGCGGCATCGTGGAACAGACCGGGTACGGCGTGTATTTCTGGATCACCGCCCTGGTGGCGGTGCCGGCGGTCGCCCTGTTCTTCTGGCTGTCGCCACGCATCCGGTTCGGCAGCGGGCACGAGGCCGCGACGGGCGTGGACATGCCTGCGGCCGATACGCGGCCTTGAGCGACTGCGCTACAGTTTCCCCGGGGCAGCAGGGGAAGGATGGAATGACCGACATCGTGCTGAGGGATGTGGACCCGATCCTGGCCGAACGCATCCGCCGGGTCTCGCACGCCCGTGGCTGGCCGATCCACGACACGATTTTCAACCTGCTCGAGCAGGGCCTGTTCGTCTGCGAGGCGGAAGTCCGCGGCGGCTTCGATGACCGCGAGGTCAACGCGCTGGCCGAGGCCATCAGCGCCTTGCGGGAGGTCCCGGCGGGCAAGGGCTTCTAGGCCGGATACACCGTGCCCAGCACGCGTCGCCCCGACGCCCCGGTGACGGCAGGCAGGTTGCCGGGCCGGCCGGCCAGGGTTTCGCGGGCCAGCCACGCGAAGCCCATCGCTTCCACGTAATCCGGGTCCAGGCCGTGGGCGGCGGTCGACTCCACCACCGCCTGCGGCAGGTAGGCCGCCAGGCGCGCCATCAGTACCGGATTGCGCACGCCGCCGCCGCAGGCCAGCACGCGGCGGGTGTCGGGCTGGGACATGTGCAGGGCATCGGCGATGGTGCGCGCGGTGAGGTCCAGCAGGGTGGCCTGCACATCGGCCGGCGCGAGGCTGGTGTCTTCCATGCGCGCCTGCAGCCAGTCCAGGTGGAAGTGTTCGCGCCCCGTGCTTTTCGGCGGCGGCAGCGCGAACCACGGGTCGGCCAGCAGGCGGGCGAGCAGCGTCGGGTTCACCTGTCCGCTGGCGGCGAAGGCGCCATCGGCGTCGTAGGGGCGTCCGGTGTGCCGCTCGCACCACACGTCCATCAGCGCGTTGGCCGGGCCGGTGTCGAAGCCGCGCACATCGCCTGCGGCCGGCAACAGCGTGAAGTTGGCGATGCCGCCCAGGTTGAGTGCCGCGCGATCTTCGTTCGACGACCCCAGCAGCGCGGCATGGAAGGCCGGCATCAGCGGTGCGCCCTGGCCGCCTGCGGCCACGTCACGACGACGGAAGTCGGCCACGGTGGCGATGCCGCAGCGCTCGGCGATGACGTTGCCGTCGCCGAGTTGCCAAGTGAACGGGGGATCGCCCTGCGGACGATGGCGCACTGTCTGCCCGTGCGAGCCGATCGCCCGCACGCGGCCGCGTGGCACGCCGGCGGCCTGCAGCAGGGACAGTGCCGCCTCGGCGAAGGCCAGCGCGATGCGCCCGTCCAGCATGCCGAGGTCGTCCAGCGACACCGTGTCCGCACCCTGGCCCAGCGCGACCAACTGCCCGCGCAGCGTGGCATCCCAGCTGAAGGTGTTGCCATGCACCAGTTCGCAACGCAAGGTACGGCCTTCGCCCTCGAAGCGCACCAGCGCGGCATCGATGCCGTCGGCACTGGTGCCTGACATCAGGCCCAGATAAAGCTCGGAAGCGGTCGAGGCGGACGTGTGGGTCATGCGGGATCGTCAGGCAATGAAAAAGGCGGGACAGTGTCCCGCCTTTTCACGCATCCCGCCATGCGCGGCGATCAGCCCTTGCGTGCGGCCGGTTTCGCGGCGGCCACCGTGGCCGGCTTCTTGTCTTCGGCGGACGGGCCGACATCGGCATAGATGATGTCTTCCACCGTGCGGATGCGCGCCAGCGCATTGGCCGTGTACGTGCGGAAGGCAGCGAGCTGCGCGCCGGTGAGCGGTTCCGGCGGCGGCATCGTCACCGACAGCGGATTGCGGTGCACGCCGTTGATGCGGAATTCGTAATGCAGGTGCGGGCCGGTCGACAGGCCGGTGGTGCCGACATAGCCGATCACCGTGCCCTGCGCCACGCGCTGGCCCTGCTTGATCTTGCCCAGGCGCGACATGTGCGCGTACAGGGTGGTGTGCCCGCGGCCGTGATCCAGGATCACGGTGCGTCCGTAGCCGCCCTGCCAGCCGGCGAACTGCACGCGCCCGTCGCCCGCGGCCATGATCGGCGTGCCGGTGGAGGCGGCATAGTCCACGCCCTTGTGCATGCGCATCGTGCCGAGCACCGGATGGCGACGCGCACCGAACTTGGAGCTCATGCGCGCATACGCGATCGGCATGCGGATGAAGTTCTTCTTCAGCGGCCGCCCTGCGGCGGTGAAATACTCCGGCTTGCCGCCCGGACGGGTGAAGCGGAAGCCCGAATGCAGCTTGCCGTCGACGGTGAAGGTGGCGGCCTGCACCGGGCCGGTGCTGATCAGCTCGCCCTCGCGCCAGGTCTGTTCGACCACCACGCTGAAACGGTCTTCCGGGCCGAGGTCCGAGTTGAAGTCGATGTCGTACTTGAAGATCTCGTCCGTCATCGAGTTGATGTTGGCGGACGTCAACCCGGCCTTGCGCGCCGAGCGGTTGAGCGACCGTCCCACCTTGCCGCTGAGCACCACGGTGCGGGTGGTGGTCTCGCGCGCGATCACGCGCTCGGTGATCTTGTCCTGGCCCACCACCAGCTCGACGCGGTGGCTGGGGTCGCGGTCGTACCGCAGCGTGCGCAGGCCACCGGTCACCGGCAGGTCGAAGGCGATTTCGGAGCCGGGCTTCAGGCGGGTCAGCGCCTTCTTGGCGTCGGCATTCTCCAGGATGCGGTGCAGCGTGGCGGCCGGAATGCCCAGCTCCTCGAAGATCGCCCCCATCGTTTGCCCCGGCTTCACCCGCACCACTTGCCAGCTGTCGCCGGCAATGCCCTCCTGGCGCGCGGCCGACAGGTCGGGCAGATCCAGCAGCAGGGTGTTGCGCGGTTCGGACACCGGCGCCTGGATCGCGCTGGAAAAGCCGGGCACGATGGTGGCCATCAGCACGCCGATCGTGGTGAACAGGCTGGCATGGATCCAGTGGCGGCGCGTCCATCGCCCTTCGGGCAGATGTCGCTTCACGGCGCTATCGCGAAGCACGCCGAGGCGCTCGCGGAACAGTTGCTTGCGGCTGTTGCCGCCCCCATGAGTTTGCATCAAGGTTGCACCCCGGGGCCAAGGCAAAGCCCCAATCGGCGTACCATAGACACGCGAAGACTTCGCGTCAAACCATTGAGTCAAATAGCTTTTTTGATTGGTATCACTGTTTACTTTGTTTTAACGGCGCCTTCACCTCACTGACTTGGCCTTCACGTGGCCGCCCCTACTGGAACCGCTATCCCGTGTCCTCCGCAGAAGCTCTCGACCTGATCGGCCGTGGTGCCGACGAAATCCTCAAGCCAGAAGATCTGGAGGTCCGCCTGAAGCTGGGACGTCCGCTGCGCGTGAAGGCGGGCTTCGACCCCACCGCCCCTGACCTGCATCTCGGACATACCGTCCTGCTGAACAAGATGCGCCAGTTCCAGGACCTGGGGCATCAGGTGATCTTCCTGATCGGCGACTTCACCGGCATGATCGGGGACCCCACCGGCAAGAATGTCACCCGCAAGCCGCTGACCCGCGAGGATGTGCTGGCCAACGCGCGGACCTACGAGGACCAGGTGTTCAAGGTGCTGGACCGGGACAAGACCGAGGTCCGCTTCAATTCCGAATGGTTCGGCAAGATGGGGGCGGCCGACATGATCCGCCTCGCCGGCCAGCACACCGTGGCCCGCATGCTGGAGCGCGACGACTTCGCCAAGCGCTACGCCGCCCAGCAGTCCATCGCCATCCACGAATTCCTCTACCCGCTGGTGCAGGGATACGACTCCGTGGCGCTGCAGGCGGACGTCGAACTCGGTGGTACCGATCAGAAGTTCAATCTGCTGATGGGCCGCGGCCTGCAGGAGCATCACGGCCAGGCGCCGCAGATCGTGCTGACCATGCCGCTGCTGGAAGGACTGGACGGCGTCAACAAGATGTCCAAGTCGCTGGGCAACTACATCGGCGTCAGCGAGCCGGCCATCGACATCGTCACCAAGACCATGAAGATCGGCGACGACCTGATGTGGCGCTGGATCGAACTGCTGAGCTTCGAGATCGGTGTGGCGGAAGCGGCGGCGCTGAAGATGTCGGTCGAGCAGGGCGAACTGAACCCGCGTGACGTGAAGCTGCGGCTGGCACGCGAGTTGGCGACCCGTTTCCACGATGCCGCCGAAGCGGAGAAGGCCATTGCCGGCTGGCATGCCGTCGTCACGGGCCAGGGCGACACCTCGTTGCTCGAACTGAAGGACGTCGTGGTACCTGCGGAAGGTATCCGCATCGCGGCGCTGCTGACGGCCGCCGGCATCACGCCCAGCAATTCGGAGGCGAACCGCAAGCTCAAGGAGCGCGCGGTAAAGCTGGAAGGCGAAGTGGTGGAAGATGCCGGTCTGCACCTCGCGCCCGGCTTCGAAGGCGTTCTTCAGGTGGGCAAGCGCAACTTCGCGCGCGTTCGCCTGGTGGCCGCCTGAGCAACGGAGACCTCTGCAGGAATGCCGGTCGACGCCGTGTGAATTTTTCTTCTCCACCCCCTTCCAAAAGCTGACAGAACCGGCCATACTTTCCCTCCCCCGACGCACGGGGCCTTGCCGGACCGG